>JANPJL010000316.1:0-1641 GCA_031425495.1 Acidobacteriota bacterium | reverse complement strand
GTAATGACGGAGCGCATTGAGATTGAGTTCCGCATTGACCAATGGGTGGGCAAGCATCGCCTTCGGCTCGGACGCCCAGATCAATTTGCGATCGAAGACGCCGTAGTAGAGCGGCTTTTCGCCGAAGCGATCGCGGGCGATTATCAGCTTCTTTGAACGCGTGTCCCAGAGCGAGAATGCGAACATACCGTTCACATGATCGACGAGCGCGTCGCCGTATTCCTCGTAAAGGTGCGGAAGAATCTCAGTGTCGGAATGTGTGACGAACTTGTGCCCGCGTTTTTCAAGATCCTCGCGGATCTCGCGGTAGTTGTATAGCTCGCCGTTCATCATCACGATGACGGAACGGTCGCAGTTAAAAACCGGCTGGTCGCCCGTTTTGAGATCGATTATAGACAGCCGCCGCATACCTAGTGCGGCCTGATCATCGATCCAGAGGCCCTCCGAGTCCGGGCCGCGATGCACGATCGTCTCGCACATCGAGTGCAGCACCGTATCGGCGCCGTTATTCGATTTACCAGTGTCGAGATTTATCCAACCTGCTATGCCGCACATTGGCTGCTAGTTATTGCGCGTGGCGTGCTTGAAGGCGAGGCCGAGAATGACAAACGTGGCACCCGCTGCAACCCCGACCCCGATGGCTATCTTCGCACTGGTAGGCCAACCGCTCCCTTTTATTTTTTGCGTGTCGGCATAGGCGATCTCGGTCGACTGATTAGATTGTGAATCCACGATAGTGAATGAGGTGTCGCCGGCCTGCGTGATCTTGCCCTTCACCTTGGTTCCGCCAAACTTCTCAATTTTGACTCCGGTTTTACCATTGCCAAGGCGCTCCTGGACTTTCGCCTTGATCGCGTCGGCCTTTCGACTATCACGAGGGGCCTGCGCCAGCCCAATGCTTGATCCGTTGGTGAATAGGATCAAGCCAACAATCGCGGCCAATGCGTATTTTGGTTTCATATATTCTCCGAAAACCCGATCTTCTCCCGCACCGCATATATCGCCTTGTCCTGCGACTCGTGGTACGTGCGGACGAGCAGTTCCGCCAATAGTCCCATTAGGAAGAACTGAACCGAGATCGCGAGCATCACCACAGCGATGATGGGCAGCGGTGTGAGGATGAACGATGTCCCAGAGTACAGTTTCAGGAAGATCGCCCACAGACCGGCGAGCATTGAGGTGACGAACGCGATCATGCCGAACGCGCCGAATACGTAAAGCGGTTTCGTCTGATACTCCGCCATGAACTTTATCGTGATCAGATCGAAGACAACTTTTATTGTGCGCGAGATCCCGTATTTGGATTTGCCCATCGTGCGGGCGTGGTGATCGACCGGGATCTCAGTGACGCGAGCACCGGCCCAGCTTGCATAGATCGGGATGAAGCGATGCATCTCGCCATAGAGCTTTACGTCCTGGATCACATCGCGGCGGTACGCTTTGAGCGAGCAGCCGTAATCGTGAAGCGGCACACCGCCGATCCACGAGATCACTCGGTTCGCGATCTGTGACGGGATCTTTCGTGAGATGAGTTTGTCCTGACGGTTCTTTCGCCAACCGGAAACAACGTCGTAACCTTCGTCGAGTTTTTCGAGTAAGCGTTTGATATCAGCCGGATCGTTTTGTAGATCGGCATCCATC
>JANPJL010000315.1:0-3549 GCA_031425495.1 Acidobacteriota bacterium | reverse complement strand
TCCTCGCCGTTACCGTGGACGGACTAACAGTCCGTCCTACCTTACCGAACGCTTCAAAACCACATATCTTGCAGCGCCGTCAGCGCGAGCAACGCCGCAAACAGTTTCTCAACGCTAATACCCAGTTTTGATGCGGTTTCGCTCAGGTATCGTTTTACCTCACTTTCACTCCAACCATGTTGACGGAGCAATTCTTTTTCGACCGATTTCCTGATCTCGCTCTGTATTCGGACGACCTTGCGGCTTGCGGTAGCCTCGTGATAACCAAACATTACTCCGATCTCTTTTAATTTGAGATCGTCGAAGTAATAAAGTTTCATGACGAGTCTGTCCTCGGCTTCGAGCGAGTCGATCGCGTGTTTGAGGGCAAGCGACACATCGCGGGATGTATCCTCGCTCGTCAACAGTTCTTCCGGATTGTCGGCGTGATGGACGACCAGTTCGTTCCCGCTGTGGTTCGACGCGTCTTCGGCAAGATTCTCGAACTCGCGATTTTCCTCGATCTGGACATAACGCGACTGTTTTCTATATTCGTCGATCGCAAGCTGCGAGACGACCGCACGCAGCCATCCGGCGAGCGAGCCGCGACCTGAGTAGTAAACAAGCTTGCTCTTCTTATTTCCGTCCGCGTCCTGGCGCAAACCGTAAAGCTCCGCCCAGATCGAGCTCGCGAGATCTTCAGCATCGTCCTTGTTCGACGAGATCTTTCTCGCTGCAGACTTTACCGTGGAATCGAAATTGGCGACAAGATATTCCCAAGCCTTCTCGTCACCTTTCTCGCAGGCAACGATCAGGCAAAGATCGTCGGCGCGGATCTCATCGACGAACTGTTTTACAGCATTCCGATCGGCGTCAGAGTTGTCATTGAAAAGATATTTCCCTAGTCCCGATTCGATACGCGGCCGCAGTTCGTCCGCCGACAGACCGCGCGAGTCAGCCGCTCGCGCAATAAGCAGCGATATAGCTTCTTCGACAGTCTGTTGATGTTTCGCGGGCACCACTGTCATCGTGATGGAGAGAAGTTTAGCACTGGTTTGATGTGAGTTGGAACTTTGGGGTTCGTTCGGGTTCTAATTCTATATGCACCTGCCGCCTACCCTTAGAGAAATCCTCCCCGGCCTAATGTTGATCCTTTGCTCGCTTGTTTCCGCTAACGGACAAAACAGTTCGGACATCGGCTCGATAACGGTGGTCAGATGCGAAGGGTGCGGCGACATCCGCGTTGAGCCGGCGGTCGCTTATCCCGCGCATCTTGGTTATGGCCCACACAAGTACAGTGGCGAGATTTCGGTTTCGATCGTTATCAATGAGGAAGGAGTTGTTACATCTGCAAAAGCGATCTCGGGTCATCCATATTTTCGTCCACTTCTGGAAAAAGCATCTCTTACGATCAGGACTCGACCAATCGCGACCAAGAAGGAGGCCGTTGTTGTTTATGCAATTAGGCATTCTGTCGAGATACTAAACGGACGTGCGAGCAGCCTACCGAAGCCCCGTTATCCGCCCGCGGCGCGTAAGTACTGCGCTGACGGCAAGGTCGAAGTTGAGGTAACCTTCAACCGGGCAGGACGCGTGATCAATGCTCTGGCGCGCACAGGAGATGAGCTGTTGACTCAGGCGGCGGTAATTGCCGCGAAACGGGCTCGGTTTCGGACTGTGCATGCACAGCCCGCAAGAACCGTCGGAATCCTTGTCTATACCTTCAAGTGTCCATGGCTGTGCATTACGGTAACCGTCCCTGTCAATAAGCGAGCTATATCGATCCCAAAGCCGCAACTCGAATCGAAATTCCATCCGGATCCCCTTCAGATAGTCGAAGACGAGACTTCGGTTGACGTCGCCATAGTTGTGTCGCCCGATGGCAGTGTTATCTCCACGCGAACTCGGGAAAGACATCCGCTGATCCGCAGTGCTCTAATTAAGTCCGCCGCTGGAGCGATATTTAGCCCGACGCCTTCAAGTCGGCCGGTCTACGTGCGCGCCTTTCTTCGTTACACGGTCAAACGCAGCGGAGAGGTAACGTACTGAACCTCACGTTGTCGCTAAATTCGTCGCTCGGGCAAAGCACCAAAGGTGCGGAAGTAATTTAGCCAGGGGCATCGCCCCTGGAAAGGCACAATGACGTTTTGAGCCGCAACGCGGCGGAGTAAATGTTCTATCGAGCCGGTTCTACATTTACCCCGCCGCGTTGCGGCTCCGTTCCTCGTGGTCTGGTTCCAGGGGCGTTGCCCCTGGCTAGATTACGTCCGCACCGTTGGTGCTAATTCGAGGTTGCATCTGGCCAGGTTCCCGTCACGTCAATCGCAAATCGCAAATCCTACCGAAGGTGCTTATGCAAAAACTTGATGATCTTATACCCATCCAAATACACCCACGGTTTTTCGCCGAGCGTGTAGTGGCCGCAGGGGATCGCGGCTTTGCTGTGCTTGATCTTGTGACGACGAAGGGCACGCATCGTTTCGCGGGAAAGATCGACCGGGAAGCTGAGGTCGTAGAGCGTGTAGATGTAACGCTGCGGCCGCGGGGCCTGTGCCGCGAGTTTTTCCATGTACGCCATCGGTGAAACGGGCTTCCAGTATTCGCGAAGCTCGTCGAGATCCAATCGATCGCCGAATCCTTCGCGGACATGATAGGTCGACAACCCGTGCCAGACGACGTCTGCCATGTAACCCGATACGTGATTGAATACGGCAGCGTTGATCTTCGGATCATGTACGAACGCAAGAAACGCGACGCACGACCCGATGCTCGTTCCCACGACCCCTATCTTTTCGTAGCCTTGTTCGCTCAGCCACCCGACAGCGGCCCGCGTATCCGCGACCGCTTGATGTATCGACTGGAGAGACCGGCCGACATTCGGTGCGACGAGATAATCGGCACGTTCGAGTTCGGGCGGCTTTCGCTCTTCGTGATAGGGAAGGGTGAGCCGGAGAGCAGACATCCCGACCTTATTGAAAAATTTACAGAGATCGAAATACGTCCCGGCCTTTGCGTTCCAGTGCGGAAGGATGATCACGGCAGCTTTGCGGTTCTTCTCGTGTGGAAAGTAGGTCGCGTATGCGGTGTTGTTCTCGGTAGAAGGTGTCGTGACCGAACTCGTCCACTTGAGAGTCTGAAGTGAGTAAGCACCGGGAGGGTTAGCAACTGGGCCGTTGGATTTGTCAGTACCGTCCGCGTTAGCGGATGGGTTGCCCTGAGTCGCCTCGGCAGTAGTGGGTGACCCACCCGCTGACTCCGACGGAAGTGACTCGTGGTCCCGCCGGTTCAGTTGAAAATCATCAATCGGCGCTACAGCGAAGTATTCATCACTGTTCGCGAGTACGTGCGCGGAGTGTTCACGGAATATCTCATGCGGATCAGCCGCGTCGCGTTCATGGCCGATGAACTCCGTCCCCCACTCAAACGGACGCACAACGCGATTGTCGTTGAGCAATGCGAGTTGCCGCTCGCGTTTGTGCATGTATCGTTTAAGCATGTCGAAAAACAATTTTGCCGCGGATCTACGCGGATGACGCGGATAAACCTTCAGATCAGATCCGCGTCATCCGC
>JANPJL010000314.1:0-2587 GCA_031425495.1 Acidobacteriota bacterium | reverse complement strand
TTTGCGTAACTCCGCCCGACTTCCACAACCTTGAGATCGAGCTTTCGTAAACCGTCGAGATATTTCTTCAGATCCTTGTGCCGGACGTTCGATGGTAAAAGGTTGGAGACGTGTTCCCGATCCCAGATCGCAGAGATCTCGGCAGGCGTTTGGGCATGCATGTTCATCAGGGATGTTATGAGTATGAGGGAGACGAAGAGCGTCGATTTCATAAAATGAGATTATCACGTAGGACGGACTGTTAGTCCGTCCCGGTTGCGTTCGTTGCGCGGTCAGTTTCAGTTGTCGAGCTGTTGATCGAGGACGGACTAACAGTCCGTCCTACTCTGAGCAGCTCGGCCACACTCCAGGCTTGCGCCGGACATCCTCGAGGAGCATGCGGCGCATCCGCATCGAAGATCTCCGAGATCTGGCCGACCCCGGCTTCGCTAAGGTGTGATTCGAAACCTGACAATATCTCGGTGATGCGAGCTTCTCGATCGGGATAGACCTTTCGATAAGCGTCGACGAACGGTCCGATAAGCCATGCCCATACGGTTCCCTGGTGATATGCCGAATCGCGATCGAGAGGTGAGCCGACGTAGTCGGGCACGTACTGTTTATCTACCGGCGATAGCGATCGCAATCCCACCGGCGTCAGCAGTTCGCTCTCAACCTTCTCGACGATCTTCACAGCTCGCTCTCGATCGACCATCGAATGCCGCAGTGATACCGCGAAGATCTGATTCGGCCGCACCGAGGCGTCGCGTTCGCCGTTCGCGACGACATCGTAGAGACATTGCTGCTCTTCATTCCAAAACACCGCGTTGAAACTGAGCTTTGCGAGATGGGCCATCGCTATGTAACGCGCCTGATCTTCGAGATCGCCAAATCGTTCAGCGAGCTCGGCCATGATGCAAAGAGCGTTATACCAGAGCGCCTGGATCTCGACGGGCTTGCCCGTCCGCGGCGTGATCACATTGTCGCCTATCTTCGCGTCCATCCATGTCAGCTGTACGCCATCTTCACCGGCGTATAGCAAGCCGTCGGTATCGACGTGAATGTTATATCGAGTACCGCGAAGGTGCCAGACGAGAATGTCCGTGAGTTTTGGATAAATGTGATCGCGGATCGGGACATAGTCTCCAGTCGCGACGAGGTAGTCGCGGACCGCTTCGAAGTACCAGAGCGTTGCATCGACGGTGTTGTATTCCGCCTCGCCGCCCGCGTCGGGAAAGCGGTTCGGCAGCATGCCTTCCGAAATGTGAGCCGAGAATTCGAGCAGAATCCCCAGCGCAACATCGGGACGGTTTGTCGCGAGCGTCAGTCCCGGAAGTGCGATCATCGTGTCCCGTCCCCAGTCTGAGAACCAAGGGTAGCCGGCGATGATCGTGTGACCCGAGCCGCGTTCCACGATGAACTGATCAGCGGCCAACATGAGTTGCCTTGCGAGCGGGCTTTGCTCGTCGGCCTGTTCGACAAGCCCGTGACGGCGTTTGATCTCGGCACGCTCGAGCTTGGCTATGTTCGGTCCGGACATCGGTTCGGTCGAGATCAAAATCGACGCAGAACGAAGGTTCTCAAATCTGGTCACGAACGGTTGGAAAAGGTTCTCGTGATAGTCAAAGCCGCGTTCGCGCTCTATCGCGTACTCGAAGTCTTTGTACCAGTGCCCAGTGCGTTCGACATTGGAGGCATTGTGCTGGAAATAGATGGGCGGCATGTCCGGAACCGGATGAGCGAGTATCGTGTTGCCGTCCCCGGTGTAGTTCGGATCGAATCCGGTAGCGTCATACCGTATGTGGTGATAGTCGACGAACGATAGCAGCGGTCTTACGGCAAGTGAAATGCGTCGTCGATCGCCGCGGCGAAGTCGCTTTACCGTCCAGATGCAAACCACTGCATGGCGACCGTGAGGCATAAAGATCTTTTTCTGGATCTCGATCCCATCGATCTCAAAAAGCCATGTGGGAAACGGCTCGACGGCAAACGATTTGAGAAAGCGAAATCCTTCCGGGTGTATCTTTCCCGGGTATTGATTTGCCGACAGCTCGTATGCAACGTCGTCGATGGTGATGGTCTCGTCGAGCTTTGAAAGCATTCGAATTCGACCAAGCGGAGGCTCGGTCGCGGGCGTGAAGAGTGCATGATAACGACGAGTGTTAGCGCCCGAAATGGTCCCCGCCGCAAATCCGCCGATACCGTTTGTCTCGAGCCATTCGCGCGCGGATGCGGCCTCGAAGTCGTTGCAAATTGTCGAATCAAACATGAGCATTCGATCACCGGTTCACGGCCTAACTTAAAGTCTTTGGAGGGTCACTGATCGATTTCGCGATATATCTCTTCCGTTTCGTCGAGCATTCGTGTGAGCGAGAATTGTTCGGCGGCACGGAGCTGGAGTAATTCGCCTCGGGAGATCCTATCCTCTTCCCGAAGTTCTTCGCAGATCGCAGACGCCAGTCGCACCGGATCCCGTATGGGAACAAGCCGTGTGTGCGATCCAAGCAGTTCGATCGCTCCTTGCGTCGCGGTCGAAACGACGGGCGTTGCCCGGATCATCGATTCGAGTATCGCAAAACCAAAGCTCTCCGAGTGAGACGGCGAGACA
>JANPJL010000313.1:0-4138 GCA_031425495.1 Acidobacteriota bacterium | reverse complement strand
TCGCTAGAAAATGTCTCAAAGAACTACGGCTTTAAGCCGCTGTTTGAGAATGTCACTCTCGGTCTCGAGGACCGCGACAAGATCGGGATAATCGGTGCCAACGGATCTGGCAAGACGACGCTGCTAAAGATCATCGCGGGCTCCGAGCAGCCCGACACCGGCCGTGTCACCCGTGCAAAAGGGAAGTCGCTCGCGTACCTCTCGCAGAATCCGCCGTTCGATGACAAGCTCACCGTGCTCGAGACGATCTTCGCGTCGAGCAGCGGAATCATGCAGACGATCCGCGATTACGAGGATGTGTGTCACGAGGTCGCCGCCGGCAAACATGACGACGCGACGATGCAGCGTATGTCCGATCTGCAGCACGAGCTCGAAGAGGGCGGTGGCTGGGAGATCGAGACGAACGCACGGGCTGTTCTAACCAGACTCGACATCACAGACACGCATGCAAAGATGGGCACGCTCTCCGGCGGTCAACGCAAGCGCGTCGCACTCGCACATGAGCTTATCTTCAAACCCGACATCCTGATCCTCGACGAACCGACAAACCATCTCGACGCCGACACCATCGAGTGGCTCGAAGATTATCTGCGCCGATACACCGGTGTGCTCCTGCTCGTCACCCACGATCGTTATTTCCTCGATCGAGTCACGGACCGGATCTTCGAGATCGATCGCGGCGCGATCCAGAATTTCAGCGGGAACTATGCCTATTATCTAGAGAAGAAGGCAGAGCAGGAAGCGCTTCGCGAAGTCGAGGGTCACAAACGCGATCAACTGATCAAGAAAGAACTAGCGTGGCTAAGGCGTGGTGCGAAAGCTCGCACACGAAAATCCAAACACCGTGTCGAAGCCGCCCACGCGCTCATGGCCCAACCGAAAGAAGCCGTGAAGGGCGAAGTCGATATCGCCATCGGATCAAAACGTCTCGGCTCGAAGGTCATCGAAATGAATGGCGTTTCGAAATCCTACGGCGACGTCACGCTCATCAACAATTTCACCTATCTGCTCAAACGCAATGATCGTATCGGCATTATCGGTGCAAACGGCAGCGGCAAGACAACGCTGCTCGACATGATCACCGGCCGCGTCGCACCCGACAAAGGTGACATCGAGATGGGCACGACCGTGCACATCGGCTACTACGACCAGGAAAGCCGCGCCCTCAACGACGAGCAACGTGTCATCGACTACATCCGCGACGTCGCAGAATTCGTCACGACCAACGAAGGCGTCCAGATCACGGCAGGGAAGATGCTTGAAAGATTTCTATTCACGCCCGCCGCGCAGTATGCGGTTATCGGAAATCTTTCCGGCGGAGAACGCCGCCGATTGTATTTACTCCGCATCCTGATGGGTTCGCCCAACGTCCTCCTGCTCGACGAACCAACAAACGATCTCGACATTCCCACCCTCATTGCCCTCGAACAATATCTCGACGAATTCGCCGGCGCCCTAATCGTCGTCAGCCACGACAGATATTTCCTGGATCGCACCATCGAAAACGTTTTTCGTTTTACAGATGGCGGCGAGGTCCGCGAGTACGCAGGCGACTACACCGCGTATCTCGACGCGCATGAGCGTGAAGAAGACGGGAGACGAGAGACGGGAGACAAGAGACCGGAGCCAACAGTCAGAACCGCGAGCGGTAGCGACCGGGTCGCCCCATTGAGCAACGGCCAAACGCCAAAGACCAAAGACCAAAAACCAAAGACCAAATTAACATTCAAAGAAACCCGTGAACTCGAAGAGTTGGAAAAGAGAATCGCCCAATCAGAAAAGCGTCTACCCGAGATCGACCGCGAACTCGCCGCCGCCGCCAGCGACGCCGGCCGAGTCCACGAATTATTCGTAGAACAACAAACACTAACCACCCAACTCGCCGCCGACCTCACCCGCTGGGCCGAACTCGCCGAACGAGTCGAAGGCTAACCTTGTTTCGTGCCTTTCGTGCATTTCATGGTTCGCTTTTCTTAAATCGAAACCACGAAACACAAGAAACAAATCCCAAATCCCAAATCCCAAATCCAAAATGGAAAGGTCTCCGCTCCTTGTTTAGGAGGGGTCGTAGCCGCTTAGGCTGACGGTAGTTCAGAACAATCAGATTCTCATTAAACTACAGTCTCCTAAACAAAGGGAGCTCAAAGCCTTGTTCTGACCTACGCGGATAACCCGGGTAAGAAATCTCCCCTCTCTGATCCGCATCATCCGCGCAGATCCGCGGCAAAAACCTTCGTCTCCCGACCCGATCGGGCGTGGTTGACCACTCGATCGGACTGCCGTAAAGTTGTGCCGCTGACATAAACACGGTGGACATGAGACATAAACTTGCTGGTGGATTGCTGACTGCATCAATCGTCGTTTGGGGCATTTGGTGCGGCGGGCAGGTCTTCAACGAAATGATGACTATTCCGATCTGGAGCGCCTCCCCGCCCCAGTCGTTGAAAGCCTACGCCGAGCTGCCGAGGAACAGCGGGGTTCCCTTCTTTCCGATTTTCAATCCCCTGTTCGTGATCCTAGCGATCGGCGCGGCCGTCGCCGCTTGGAAATCCGCCAAACGATCGAGAAAATGGCTCTTGCTCTCGGCGTCTATAGCTGTTGCCGTATTCATCTCGTTGCTTTATCTTGCTCCGCTCGTAGGCAGTATGTTTGGACACAGCGTCGCGGGAGATCTGCCCGCGGCAGACATCGTGGCGGGTGTGGAACGATGGAAACTTGGGAATAGGGTTCGGTTGATCGTCGAGCTATCGGGGTTCGCTTGCTCTGCTATTGCCTTGAAGGTGTGGTCTGCCGAAGCGGCCTCGCCCACGGAGCCGACGGTTAAAACCATCCAGCCTGAAGGACAGATATAGGGTTTACGATAGCAGCAAAATTCAAACCGGCGGGCCGCTCGAAGATGATGAAGAACCAAGTATTACTCGCAACAATAATCGTAGTGATGTTTCTCTTTCTTGGCGGACCTCAAGCTGGCATTGCCCAATCTTCAAAGAGCGGCCTGCCTCATTCGATGAAGGGATATGAGCTGTACAGTTGGCAGTCTCGCGGGCAGTGGTATTTTTCATTAGTCGTCGGAACAAATCGTCAGAAGAAATACCAGGAGATCGTTTCACCCAGAGTTAGAATCAAAGGAACCGCACAACTAAAAAGAAGGTTGGATCTGTTACCGCAGGGCGAGGAACTAACCTGGTCCAGGCACCGGATATCGAAAATGACGATGCCGTCGAAATCTATCGTCGACGAGATCATTGATCACTGTCGTAAACGCCGATTGAATTTGCGGGTGAGTTCATATTGAGTTGATGTGGTTTCGTCCGTGTCCTAAGGAGGCGAGGCAGACTATAACTTCCGGTACGCTCCTGGTTCGTGTTCTGTGCTTGTTCGTGTGATTTCGTGTGGGTTAGTGGTTTCAGTCTTTGACGCCTGAAGAACTGGAACCACGAACTCACACGAAATCACACGAACGAAGAAAGAACACGAAACGGAATGCCTTTTACAACCTCATCACGTTGTATAATCCATCACATGAGTGAAGTTCGAATTCGTTTCTGTAAGATCTGAGCGTCCTACCGACCACGTGCCGCCCGTGTGGCGGCCGCCATCAAAGACGCGCTCGGGACCGACGTTGAATTAGTCGAAGGCGGCCGCGGTGAATTCACCGTCTGGGTCGGAGATCGAAGAGTCTCCGAGAAAGGCTGGATCTTCTTTCCCGACGACGATGCCGTCGTAAATGCAGTCCGCGACGCTCTCACGGCTACTGACGTATAACGATTGGGTTTCGCCGCACACTAAACCTGCAGCAGCGAACGAGAAGATTACCTTGGACTGGCAACGAACCGGTTCGCTTGTCATCGTAGAAAAACTAACACGGACGACGCTGTTTCTGCCATAATTGAATCTGTAGAACACCCAATGGAGGACAGCAATATATGGATAAAATCGTAGTCGAAAAAGAAGTGGTGGTTGATGGCGGCGGCGGCGGAAATGGAACCGGTAGCAATGTCGCATGGGCTCTCGCGTTCGTGGTCATTGTGGGAATTATCGTCGGTGCACTCTATTACAGCGGCGCCCTGCGTCGGTTAACCAGCCCTCAATCCCCGTCAAAAGTAAACGTCGAAGTCTCGGCCCCGGCGGCTGCGCC
>JANPJL010000312.1:0-7304 GCA_031425495.1 Acidobacteriota bacterium | reverse complement strand
CGACAGATCCTTGGCAATCCGCTGATTCAACGTTCGGAACTGTATGGCAAGGCACTGACGTCAGACGTCTGGGCATTCAAAGGCGGAAACAATATCGCTGCCAGCAATTATTTTCGTCCGACATTCGTCGCCTGGCTGATCGTTAACTGGCGACTGTTTGGAGCGTCGGCGTTGGGTTGGCATTTTGGCACTGTGATGCTGCACGTCATAGTTTGCCTCTTGTTGTTTGGCTTTCTTCTGCGTGTTGGATGTGAGAGGAAGACGGCAGCCACGATCGCGATCGTGTTCGCTGTCCATCCGGTCCATGTCGAGAACGTCGCGTGGATCTCCGGTGTGACCGACCCTCTCCTCGGCGTATTTTTGCTGATCGCGCTAATCCTGGCGCAGTCGTACACCGCGGCAGGACGGACGGCATCGTCATCAACCTACCGGGGGACTCTTTTGGCCTTATCCGTTGGGGCATATCTCCTGGCCATCGGCTCGAAGGAGATCGCCCTATTCTGCGTGCCGCTGTTCTGGTTTGTGTTTCGCAATGAGGGTCGTGAGAATTCCCGATCGAGTTCCGCTGCGATCAAGCCAACGCTTCTCTATCTCGCGGCCGCGGTCGCATTTTTCGCCATACGCGCGCGTGTACTCGGGGCCGTGACTCTTCCAGTCGAAGACCCGGTGGCGGCAAACTACGCGATCCTCACCATCCCAAAAGTCCTCGTGTTTTATTTGCGGCAGATATTGTTTCCTTTCTGGCTCGGGCCCGCCCAGCCGATCCGACCGGTCGAGAGCTTCGGCATGGCTGACATTGTTCTGCCAGTCGTTATTTCATCCGCCGCTATTTTTCTCCTGTGGCGGATCGCCCGGCGGACCGAACTTCAGACGTTCGGCCTCGCATTGTTCGCGCTGACCCTGATGCCCGCTCTAAATCTCTCGAGCTTTGGAACGGAGCATCTCGTTCACGACCGATACCTCTATTTACCGCTTGCCGGTATCTTGATCGTTATCATCCCGCCAATTGTACGTTTCCTCGCTGACAGAAAGATTCCTGTACCTCGGACGACAGTAGCTGTCGCCTTCGCCCTCATCGTCCTGACTGTCGGCATCAAGACCCTCCTGTATAACCGAGTGTGGAGCTCGAACGAAACGCTCTGGCGCCACGCTGTGACGATCGACCCTGGGGCGTCGCACGCTTGGGGACATCTTGGCTCCTCGACCGCCAACGCGAGCGAGTCCCTGAAAGCTTTCGAACGATCTCTCGAGATAAGGCACAATGCCGGCGGTCTTCTCGGCAAATCGAGGGCGCTGATCGCACTTGGGCGGTTGGATGAGGCAGTCGGTACGGCGAGGCAGGCCATCGAGGTCGATCCGTCGCAAGTGAACGCATACACACTTTTTCAAGCGTATGAGGCGGAGTCCTTTGCGCTCGCGAATCTGCGACGATACGACGAAGCAACGACCTCACTGAAAGCCGCACGCCAGCGGCTGCCGATCTACTACGCGGCCCTTACGGAAAAGCTCGGCGTAGTTCTGTACACACAAAACCTTAAGCGAGAAACTTTGGCTGAGCTCGAATCGGTGCGCGTTCGTGCGCGAAGCGAGTTTCTTCCCGCATCACATTTAGTGTTTTTTAGATTGGGTATGTTATATGCGGAGCTTGGCAGAAAGGATGATGCTAGGCGCGCATTGGAAGAGTTTCTTTTGTTGTCGACCAACGCATCCCACGCGGAACGCCGGCAGGCGACTGAGCTTTTGCGGCAACTATCTGGGCGATAGCAGTCACGGTTTCACGTCGTTCGACTTCACGTCGACGTCCGGTCGCGTGAACTTGTCGTACTCGAAGACGATCTGCACATCCTTTACGCTCGCCCGCTTCTTCTTGTCGATATCGTACTGGAGATGGGAAATGCGTTTGGGCGTCAGGATCCCGAACTCGCTCTTCTGAAACTCGAAACGGTTCTCCGATACCGGAACACGCGTCTCGAAACCTGCCGGCTGGATGCTCAGCACGCGATGTTCGCGAACGACTTGAAATGTTTCCGAATCGATCCAGAACTTTCCGTTTAGCCGTTCATTAACATCCTTCAACCCATCGAGATCGATGACGTAATTCAAACCTGCTTTTCCTTCGCCCGTATTTCCGATAGAAATATTCGGCGATGGCTTTGTCTGACGATATTCGACAACATAAACCTCTTTTCCGTCGATGGTATCCTTGCCGGTTAGAGTAAAGTCGAAATGATGTCGTAGATTTTCCGCCAAGGCGACCGACTGAAACAACGTCAGATTCGAGATGAAGAGTTCCTCGTCATACCGCTGGCTTTCGCTTTCGATCCTATCCAACTCTTTCGCCGATGACTCGACCTTTACAAGCTTTTCGAAGAATTCCTGTGCGCGGGCATCAGCGTCGTTTAGACGTTTTCCGTCGACTGAATTCACGTTCCGGTACTCGACGATCTTATCCGTATCCTTTGACAGTTGATAGACGATAAACGTCGAGCGAACAACGCGGCGCTTTTTCACATCGCCGTCCTTGCCGTAGACCTCGAACGTCTTTGTCTCCTCCGATAGCAGGTTCTTGAACGCCTCGACGTACACGGGCGTCTGCGCGGCGGCCCTCCGAACGATCTCAGCGGCGGCCAGGGGTGCTGTCTGCTGTGCCGAAACCGAAAGGGCGAAAAGAATGATCGCTGTGAAACTTGTAATTACCTTGATCCCCATTGTTTGCTCCTGACTTGATTTACAATCTAAACACAATTCTAATTAAAGGCGAAGAAATTGGGCGGCACTGCATTCGACGAACCAGCGACATTCCGGTTCACAAATCGCCCCGGCTTCTATGTATAGGGATCAACGATGAAGGTTTCACTACTAAAACTTGCACACGCCCGTTCCGGGGATAAGGGCGACACGGCTAACGTCGGATTGATCGCTCTCAAGGATGAATATTTTCCGCTGCTTGTTCGCGAGGTTACCGCGGAACGGGTGAAGGAACATTTCGGCGAAATGGTTAAGGGCGAGGTCGAGCGTTTCGAGCTTCCAAATCTTGGTGCTCTGAACTTCCTGTTGCATGGGTCGCTAGGCGGAGGCGGTACGCTAAGCCTCATGACGGATGCCCAGGGAAAGACATTTTCGACTGCGCTTCTACGGATGGAGATCGACATCGCCGAGAGTGAGTTGTAGAACTCCTCCTGCTTGGTACAACAGTTCTTGAAAAAGGTCTGCACTCGGTTACGAATACTTTACGCTCGCGAAAGGAATCAATCATGCTTCACAAATCGCTTTGCCGCGCACTTGCCCTCCTGACATTAGCCGGATCGATCCTCGCCCAAGGCGTTCCAGTAGGCGAGCCCAGGACCGGTAGACTGCTCGGATTCTCGCCCGACGCTTCCGGTGTCCAACGCAACCTCGAATCGAAGTTCGACGCAAACCTAAAACCGGTAAACCTGCACGACTGGATGAAGCGCTTGTCGGCTCGTCCGCATCATCTCGGATCCGCATACAACAAAGAGAACGCTGACTTCATCGCCGCGCAGTTCCGCTCATGGGGTTATGAAACGAAACTCGAGGAGTTTCATGTCCTGTTCCCGACTCCAAAAACTCGGATCGTTGAGATGACGGCACCCGAGAGTTTCAAATTGAAGCTGCAGGAAAGTGAGTTGGCTGAGGATTCGACCTCGGGTCAAAACTCCGAGCAGCTTCCGTCCTACAATGCGTACTCGATCGACGGCGATGTGACCGCTCCCCTTGTTTACGTCAATTACGGAATCCCGGCTGATTACGACGAGCTCGAGCGACGCGGTATCGATGTAAAAGGCAAGATCGTGATCTCTCGTTACGGCGGCTCGTGGCGAGGTATCAAACCAAAGGTCGCGGCCGAACGCGGAGCTGTGGGATGCATCATCTATTCCGACCCGCTAAACGACGGCTTTTATCAAGGCGACGTGTATCCCAAAGGAGCGTACCGAAATGAGCACGGTGTTCAGCGCGGATCGGTGATGGACATGCCGCTGCATCCCGGCGATCCGCTGACGAAGGGGATCGGGGCGACTAAGAATGCTCGCCGCATCGATATCAAAGACGCTAAGGTTCTGACAAAGATCCCTGTCCTTCCCATCTCGTACGCCGACGCTTTGCCTTTGCTCAGGAATCTGGATGGAGCAGTTGTCCCGGAGTCGTGGCGCGGAGCTTTGCCCGTCACATACCACTTTGGCGGTAAAACTCCGACGGTCCGGATCAAGCTCGAGTTCAACTGGGACATAAAACCGATCTACAACGTCATAGCGACGATGCGTGGAGGCGAACGACCGGATCAATGGATAATCAGAGGCAATCATCGCGACGCATGGGTAAACGGTGCAGCTGATCCGTTGAGCGGTCTGGTTGCGATGATGGAAGAGGCACGAAGTATCAGTCTACTCGCGAAGAACGGCTGGAAACCGAAACGCACGATAGTCTACGCCGCGTGGGACGCCGAAGAACAGGGTCTGATCGGCTCGACAGAGTGGGTGGAATTGCATGCGGACGAGCTCCGACAGAAGGCCGCGGTCTACATCAACACGGATTCCAGCGGCCGAGGATTTCTCGGCATGGGCGGGTCACACACGCTAGAGAAATTTATCAACGAGGTTGCGAAGTCGGTTCCCGATCCGCAAACCAAACTAACGGTGTGGGAACGATTGCGTGCAAGTGCGATCGTCAACGGTTCGGCAACTACGCGGCGCGAGGCGACGGACCGTACCGATCTCCGCATTTATCCGCTCGGCTCCGGATCCGATTACACTCCGTTTCTACAGCACCTCGGGATCGCCTCGCTCAACATCGGGTTTGGCGGCGAGAGCGGGGGCGGCTCATATCATTCGATCTACGATTCGTTCGACCATTACACGAAGCACGGCGATCCGGGATTTGCATACGGCATTGCCCTCGCAAAGGTTTGTGGCCATGCAACGCTACGCCTCGCGAACGCCGAGACGGTGCCGTTCGAGTTTTCAAACTTTGCAGAGACTGTCAATCAGTATGTCGGAGAGGTCACACGTCTCGTCGACACGATGAGAGATGAAACGCGAGCCTTCAACAGGTCGATCTCGTCGGGCATGCTCAAGGCGGTTCAGGATCCGACGGAGACATTTATCGTTCCGGCCGAGAGATCGACGGTCCCTTATCTGAACTTCGCTCCGCTTCAGAACAGCATGACAAGATTGAACGAGAGCGTGAGGAATTACGAAGCCGCTTCCGGAAAACGGGTGTCGTCGGCAAAGCTTGACGAAGCGCTTTACAAAACCGAGCGAGCTCTGACGCGGCGTCAGGGTTTGCCTCGTCGTGACTGGTTCCGGCACCAGATCTACGCACCCGGATTCTATACCGGCTACGGCGTCAAAACCCTCCCCGGAATCCGCGAAGCGATCGAGCAGCGAGACTGGAAGGAAGCGGGTGAGCAGATAGAGATCGTATCGGCGGTGATCAATGGGTTGGCGACAGAAATCGACAAGGCTAGTAAGATATTCGGCCAGTAATTATTAATTACGTAATTATTAATTGTGTAATGCCATTAAGAAATTAATTATTACGAAATTACGGAATTAGTCTGAAAAAAGGAGATCTCCCATGAAAGATAACATCGTCCTTGATAAGTCGTTTGCGTTTGCTTTGAGGGTCATCAAGCTCTATCGCTATCTGGTCGAATCGAAAAAGGAATACGTGCTTAGTAAAGAACTCTTGGTTGCGGGCACGAATATCGGCAAGCACGTTAAGGAGGCTGTGAATGCGGAGTCTCGCGAGGTGTTTATAGCGGAGTTCGGTATTGCGAGACGCAAGTCGGCGGATGCGGAATATTGGCTTGAACTTTTACTGCACGCGGGGCTGCTGAGTGAAAAGGAATTTGAGTCGGTAAACGCCGACCGAGTCGAGGTCACGAAGTTGATCAATTCGATCAGGGCCACGGCTAGAAAGAATGACTGAACTACTGATCCAAAATGAAGGGCTTGTCCGGACGCTTACGCTCAACCGTCCGGAGAAGCGCAACGCTCTGAATGATGCGTTAGTTCATGCACTGAAAGATGCGTTAACGAGTGCGGGCGGCGATGACGCGCTGCGCGCGATAGTGATCCGGGGGGCTGGGAAGGACTTTTGTTCGGGGGCCGATCTTGAATACCTGCGGAAGATCAGCGGCAGCTCTTATAGGGAAAATCTTGGGGACGCGCGAAGCCTTGCCGAATTGTACGCATTGATCCGGCGAGTGCGTATTCCGGTTATAGCCGCGGTTCACGGTCGGGCAGTTGCGGGCGGAGCCGGATTGGCAACGGCTTGCGATCTTGTTATCGCTACTGAGTCCGCACGGTTCGGTTATCCGGAAGTGAAGATCGGATTTGTGCCTGCGATCGTGATGGCGTTCCTACGGCGCAATATCTCGGAGAAGCGAGCGTTTGAGATAGCGACGCAGGGATTCGAATTCTCAGCGACCGAAGCCGAACGGATCGGACTGGTGAATCGCGTAGTCAAAGATGAGTCCTTTGACGAGGCCGTAGCGAAGTACGCTGCCACTTATGAAGGTGTCAGCCGCTCGGCAGTGGTCATGTCCAAGAAACTGCTTTACGAAATGGACTCGCAAACCTTTCAGGACGCAATCGAGGGTGGAGCTCGGGCCAATGCCGAGGCACGCATGACCGAGGATTGTAAGAAGGGAATCGCGAAGTTTCTGGAAAAATAATTTCCGTCGAACGCCTACGCCTCAATTATCTCGACCTTTGTTTCTATCAAGTGCTTCGGGATCAACGCCGGGAAATATGCCATGATCTCTTCCACTTTCGGGCGACCGCCGGCAAATCCCGTTACAGCAGGCGGACCCGTTAGGATCAAAGGAGCGAGTTCCTTCGTAAAGCGTTCGACATCAGCCCTGCTCTGTCCGCGAACTCCGAAGCGTAACTGTACCTCAGGAATATCCGGTGATGGTTCACCCGCCAGATGGCCGTGTGTCGCGTTCACACCGACAAACTCGGTCAGCATCAGATCGAATTCCAAACCTAGCCGTTCCAAGCGAGCACGTAGGACCTGATCCGCCGCCTTCGCTTTTTCGAACGCGTCTGGCCAAGCGTAAACGAGCGTGCCGACGGCTTTCCATCCCGCCGAGTAAGCGATCGAGACCTTATAAAACTCGGTGTGCGGGTTTCCCTTGATACCAAAGACGCGGACACGATCGTCTCCGTCGGGTGCGAGGTTGATGGAAGAGAAGTCGGCGACGACATCGGGAGTGATATACGCCTTCGGATCACCCATTTCGTAAAGAAGCTGCTCCTTTACCGACTGAATATTCACTC
>JANPJL010000311.1:0-11987 GCA_031425495.1 Acidobacteriota bacterium | reverse complement strand
CACACGAGCGCGCCGCACAAGGAGCATCTGGCGTATGGATCCGGATGGCGGCAATCTCAAACAACTGACCGAAGGGCCGGGAGATGTATTTCCGCAATCTTCGCCCGACGGTCGCTGGGTGGTTTTCGTTTCCACGCGCTCCGGTTTGGTCAGGGTCTGGAAAGTATCGATCGACGGTGGTGATCCCGTGCAGTTGACCGATAAATGGACACAAAATCCCACCGTTTCGCCAGACGGCAGCCTAATCGCCTGCTTCTACCGCGAGGACCAGCCGAACGCGCCCGTCAAGGTCGCCATCACCCCCGTCGCGGGCGGCGAGCCCGTCAAGGTCCTTGACATTCCGCACACCGTCAGCGGCCAGGCCGGGTTGCGCTGGACACCGGATGGGCGCGCGTTAAGTTTCATAAACACGACGAACGGCGTCTCCAACATCTGGTCGCTGCCTCTGGACGGCCGGCCCCCGAAACAGTTGACCGACTTCAAGACCGACCAGATCTTCTGGTTCGACTTCTCGGGCGACGGTCAACTCGCTCTATCGCGCGGTAAGCAGACCAGCGACGTGATCCTGATCCGGGAGTTCCGCTAAGGTTGATCCACCGACGGGGATCTGCCTGACGACAAGTGCTGGGGAATATCGTCAAGCCATAGGCCGAACTGAACTAAATGGCGTTTCTCAAAGTAGAACCGACGTGGAATAATCTGCACGACGAGCCGGGATTTTCGGGTCTGATGCAACGGCTGGCTATCTTGCCATAGGAGAAGGTATGTTTGGCAAATTATGAAACGATGCCCCGAATGCAGGCGGGATTATTACGACGACACGCTGCTGTTTTGTCTCGATGACGGCATTGCGCTGCTCGAAGGACCGGGCGCCGCGGATGAACCGGCGACGGCGATCCTGCACACTCCTAATGCCGTTGGCGACAATTCAAGAGGCGCGCAAATCGATACAGCCGAACAAACGGCAATTCTTCCATCGGAAACCAGCGACGTCGGAAAACGGGGTTTTGACGCACGCCTGCTCGGGGCTGCGTTCCTCGTTGTAATTATCAGCCTGAGCGTTTATCTGGGTTACCGGTATCTTGGCTCCCGTACTAGACAGATCGAATCGATCGCCGTGATGCCGTTCGTAAACGAAAGCGATAACGCAGAGATTGAGTATCTGTCGGACGGAATGACAGAAAGTTTGATCAACAGCTTATCGCAGCTTCCGAATACCAAAGTGATTGCACGTTCAAGTGCGTTTCGGTACAAAGGCAAAGATGTCGATTTAAAACAAGTGGCGAACGATTTGAATGTGCAAGCAATCATGACGGGTCGTGTCGTGCAACGCGGTGACGCGTTGGACATCAGCGTTGACTTAATTGATACGCAAAGCAGTACACAGCTTTGGGGACAGCGTTACACACGAAAGCTTTCGGACGTTTTCGCCATTCAGGACGAAATTGCGCGGCACGTTGCCGATTCTCTTCGAGTAAGGTTGACCGGCGTGCAGCAAGAGCGTCTGACGAAGCGTTATACCGATAGCGAAGAAGCCTATAAACTTTATCTTCAGGGGCGTTTCTATGTGAATAAGCACACTACGGAGTCCGCAAAAAAGGCGGTCGGTTATTTCAAGCAGGCTATCGAGCTGGATAAAGATTACGCGCTCGCTTACACGGGACTTTCCGACGCCTACGACCAGATTGCCGGAACAGCTGGAGCGCCGCCAGATCTACTTTATTCCCAGGCAAGAGAGGCGGTCACAAAGGCCTTGATGATTGACAATCAATTAGCCGAAGCACACACATCTTTAGCTATAGTTAAGCAAAACTTTGATTGGGACTGGACGGGAGCAGAGAGCGAGTATAAGCAAGCGCTTGCGTTAAATCCGAATGATGCTCTAGCTCATGATTCGTATGGTATGTTTCTGGCGCTAATGCGACGTTTCGACGAGGCTCTGGTTCACATTAAACGGGCACAAGAGCTTGACCCGCTTTCCCTTTATATCAGCAAACATCTTGGCACCTATTTCCTTTTTACAAGCCAATATGACCGGGCGCTGGAGCAACTGCAACGAACTCTCGAGCTTGACCCGAATTTTGTGATGACCTACTACGATATTGGTTGGGCTTACGCGCAGAAAGGAATGTATCCGGAAGCTGCCGCACAATTTCAAAAGATGCGTGACCTCGACAAGGATAGTTCGGGTGCCCTCGCGGGACTAGGCTATACATTTGCTCTCGAGGGAAGACAAGATGAGGCAAAGAAAATAATCAAACAGCTGGAAGATATGTCCGCGAGGCAATCCGTTGCTTCGGATATAGCTTCAATTTATGCCGGATTAGGGGACAAAGAGCAGGCGTTTTTATGGCTGGAGAAGATGTATCAACAACGGGACAACAGCTCTAGCAATCTAAAAGTCCATCCGCCGTTCGAAGCTCTGCGCTCCGACCCGCGGTTTGCCGAGTTGGTTCGACGTGTAGGCCTGCCGCAATAATAGGATTGAGGATTGACGATAGAATGGTATGAAACGCTGCCCCGAATGCAGGCGAGATTATTACGATGAGACTTTGCTCTACTGCCTCGACGATGGAGCCGCGCTTGTCGACGGCCCAGGTTCGGTGGACGAACCCGCGACGGCCATCCTGCCAGTAACACCTGCGTCAGAGGGTAGGTTCGCTTCGAGAGAATCAACAACTCCCCCTCAGATTCTTACCACTGACCGAACTGCTATTTTCAATCGCGCAGCGAAAATGGAATTTCCGGAAAGATCGGACGGTATATTGAAGTTACTGGTGGCCCTAGGAGTATTCGCCGTTCTGCTTGCCGCTGGATTTTTCGCTTACCGGTATTTCACACCGAGTAAGCAGATCGAATCAATCGCAGTGATGCCCTTCGTCAACGCAAGCGGAAACGCCGATGTCGAATATCTTTCGGACGGAATGACCGAGACTCTTATAAGCAGTTTGTCCCAACTTCCGAATTTGAGTGTAAGGGCGCGGTCTAGCGTCTTCCGTTATAAGGGTAAGGAAACGGATGCTCGAACGATCGCCAGGGAGCTTAACGTCGAGGCGATTTTGACCGGCAAGGTCGTGCAGCGAGCGGCGGATCTGTCGCTCTACGTCGAGTTGGTAGATGCTGCGACCGACAAAGTTATCTGGAGCGAAACCTATAATCGCCAACTTCTCAATCTGGTCAGCCTTCAAACGGAGATCGCAAAGGACGTCTCACAGAAACTGAAAGTTAAACTCTCGGGAGCTGACGAACAGCTGCTGGCGTCTAAGAAAACGGAAAACACCGAAGCGTATCAGCTTTATCTGCGCGGACGCTTCTTCTGGAACAAGCGCACTCTAAAAGATGTCGAAACCTCGATTCCTTTCTTTCAGCAGGCCATTGCCGCCGACCCATCATTCTCCTTACCCTTATCCGGACTCGCGGATTCGTATCTGACTCTCGCTTTGCTTGAGGGTGGTCCTCCGCCACATGAAACAATGCCGAAAGCCCGTGAGGCGGCTCGAAAGGCGTTGATGATCGATGACAGGTTGGGTGAAGCTCATGCCACTCTCGGAATTATCCTGAACCTATATGACTACGACTTTGCGGGTTCGGAGCGCGAACTTAAACGAGCCCTGGAGCTGGAGCCGAATTATGCAACTGCCCATCTGAGGTACAGTTTGCTGCTTACCGTGCTGGGAAGACACGAAGAGTCGCTTGTTGCGATTCGTCGGGCGTTGGAAATTGAACCGCTTTCCGTTTTTGTGAATAGAGCGGTAGGTGACAGGCTGATCGACGCTCGTAGGTACGACGAAGCTGTCGTACAGCTCAAAAAGACGCTAGATCTCGACAATAATTATGCGCTGGCACACTCCAGCCTTGCCTGGGTTTATCAGGTGCAAGGCAAGCACGCCGAAAGCGTTGAAGAGATAGCGAAAATGTACGACGTTACAGGACGTGCGCAATATGCTGCGCTGGCACGACAAAGCTATATTAGTGGCGGTTGGCAGGGATACCTCGAGGCAATGACCGAACGCCAGCCTGATCTGCGGGCGTACACCAAGGCATCGCATTACGCCGCTCTCGGTAAGAAAGATCTGGCGTTTACGGAATTGAATAGGGCGTACGACAATCGCGAGTCGAATATTTCCCGTCTCAAAGTGGATCCGCGACTCGACCCGCTTCGCGACGATCCACGCTTTCTGGAGCTGATCAAGAAAGTGGGCCTTCCGGAGTAATTCGTCATCGATTTTATGAAACGCTGCCCCGAATGCAGGCGAGACTACACCGACGAAACGTTGAAATACTGTCTCGATGATGGAACTGCGCTCGTCGATGGACCTGCATCGTTCGACGAAGCTTCAACGGCCATCCTGTCAGTACCACCTGCGGTAGCGGGTGGATTCCTCGCGGGAGAATCACCAACTCAGCCACACATTCTGACCACCGACCGAACTGTCATTTTCAATCGCGGAGCGAAGAAAGAATTAGCGAAGAGATCAGACGGCAAATTGAAACTGCTGATGGGTCTAGCGGTCTTAGCCGTGTTGCTAACGGCTGGTTTTGTTGGTTACCGATATTTCACACCGGGTAAGCATATCGAATCGATCGCGGTGATGCCGTTCGTCAACGTAAGTGGTAACGCCGATGTCGATTATCTTTCGGACGGAATGACTGAGACTTTGATAAGCAGTCTGTCGCAATTACCAAATCTGAATGTGAAGGCCCGTTCCAGCGTATTTCGTTACAAGGGCAAAGAGACAAACTCTCAAACCATCGGCAAGGAATTAAACGTACAAGCGATCCTAAACGGAAGAGTCGTGCAGCGAGGGCAGGACATAATCTTGTATGTCGAATTGGTTGACGCCGTGACAGAAAATAGTTTGTGGAATCAAACCTACAACAAGACGATGACGAATCTCGTGGCTCTGCAAGCCGAGATCGCCCGCGATGTCGCGGACAAACTGAAAGTAAAACTCTCGGGCGCCGACGAGCGTAAACTGGCGAAGAAATATACCGAAAACGCCGAAGCCAACAAACTTTATCTGCAGGGACGTTTCTACTGGAACAAGCGCACTGGTGAAGCTAATCGAAAAGCTATCGAGCTTTTCAATCAAGCGATTGCCATCGACCCGAACTACGCGCTCGGTTACGCCGGTCTTGCCGATGCTCATGCCGGGCTCTCCGTCTATCGAGGTGCGACGCCGCAGGAATCAATGCCGAAAGCGAAGGACGCCGCGCTCAAGGCATTGTCGCTAGATGATGCCTTACCCGAAGCGCACACCGCGCTCGGACTCATTCTGCATCTTTACGATTATGATTTCGCCGGAGCGGAACGCGAGTATAAACGTGCCATTGAGCTCAATCCAAATTACGCGACGGCACATCAGAGTTACGGCAACCTGGTTTCCAATCTGGGGAGAGACGAAGAAACATTTGCTGAATTTAAGCAAGCGTTAGAGATTGACCCGCTCTCGCTCAACATCAATCGCAACTACGGCGAGAGATTAGTTTTCGCCCGCAGATACGACGACGCAATAGCGCAACTGCGAAAGACGCTCGAACTGGATGCAGGGTTTGTGACGGCACGCTACAGCCTCGCCGCCGCGTATCAGCTGAAAGGCAGCTACGCGGAGTGCGTCGAAGAACTTGCCAAACATCAAGAGCTTATCGGCGAGCCACAAGCCGCAGCATCCGTCAGAGAAAGCTTTGCCAGGAACGGTTGGCAAGGGTTTTTGCGAATGGTAACCGAAGAACGGCTGCAGTTTAATTCGCCGTGGGATAACCTGGCGGTATTTCATACGGCACTTGGTGAAAAAGACAAGGCGATTGCTGAATTGAATAAGGCTTACGAAAACCGCGAAAATTTTATGGTTATACTCAAAGTCGACCCGCGTCTCGATCCGTTGCGCGACGATTCGCGCTTCCAGGAGTTGGTGAAAAAAGTAGGTTTTCCGGAGTAATTAGGGACCGCTAAATATGAAACGCTGCCCCGAATGCAGGCGAGATTACACCGACGGGACGCTGAACTTTTGTCTCGACGATGGAGCCGCGCTGGTCGATGGGCCAGCGTCCGTGGACGAACCTACCACGGCCCTCCTGTCAGTACCACCTGCGGTAGCGGGTGGGTATCCTGCAGGAGAATCACCAACTCAGCCACGGATTCTCACCAGTGACCAAACTGCTATTTTCAATCGCGGCGGTAAGAAAGAATTAGCGGAGAAATCAGACGGTAGATTGAAACTATTGATGGGCCTAGGAGTCTTAGTCGTATTGCTTACGGCCGGATTTTTTGTTTACCGATATATCACGCCGAGTAAGCAGATCGAATCGATCGCTGTGATGCCCTTCGTCAATGAAAGCGGCAAAGCCGATGTCGAATATCTTTCGGACGGAATGACCGAAACTTTAATCAGCAGCCTGTCGCAATTGCCGAATCTTTCGGTTAAAGCGCGAAGCTCAGTTTTTCGTTATAAAGGCAAAGAAATCGACGTGAATAAAATCGGACAAGAGCTATCTGTGCAAGCTGTGCTGACCGGAAGAGTCGTCCAGCGCGGGCAGGATTTAGCGTTGTTTATCGAATTAGTTGACACGAACACGGAACAAGTTCTGTGGAGCGAAAATTACAGCCGCTCGCTGACGAATCTCGCTGCACTGCAAAACGAAATCGGGCGGGACGTTTCACGAAAGTTGCGTACGCGAGTTTCCGGCGCGAGTGAACAACATCTTGAAAATAGTCAGACCGAAAATAGTGAGGCTTATCAGCTATATCTGTTGGGGCTCTATCACTTGAATAGATTGACCGACGAGGGTTTTCGCAAAGGACTCGATTATTTCGAGCAGGCGATTGCGAAAGACCCAAACTACGCCTTGGCTTACGCCGGAAAGGCGTCCGCTTACAATAAACTTAGCGGCTTCAACGCGATTCCGCCACACGAAGGTTTCCCTAAAGCGAGAGCGGCAGCTAGCAAGGCGCTTGAACTTGACGACCAATTAGCTGAAGCTCATGTCGTACTAGGATTTGTCAAACACCTTTACGACTGGGATTGGTCAGGTGCGGAGAAGGAATTTAAGCAGGCAATTGCGATCAATCCAAATAACGCCGACGCTCATCAGGGATATGGTTATTTTTTGTCCCTGATGGGACGGTCTGAGGAAGCGTTGGCGGAGATGAAACGCGCCCAAGAGCTTGACCCGCTTTCGATTGACAAAATTATGGCCGTTGGAGAAGTATTTTATTACCAGCGAAACTATGACCAAACGATAGAGCAATTGCGAAGAGCGCTGGAAATGGATCCGAATTCGGGTCTTACGCACTGGGGGCTAGGTAACGTATACGTACAGAAAGGGATGTACGATGATGCTATCAGGCAATACGAAAAGTCCATTCCTTTGTCGGGAGACAGCCCGGACGAACCGGCATCGCTTGCCTACGTTTACGCTCTAACAGGGAAAAGACAAGAAGCGCTGCGGATAATCAAAGATCTGGAAGAGCGCTCGAAGCGGCAATATATCTCGCCGACGATTATTGCATTCATTTACGCTGGGCTTGGCGATAATGACAAGGCGTTCGAGTGGCTGGAGACGGCTCATAAGGAGCGAGATTTCATTCTGGTGTTGCTCAAAGCTGACCCCATGTTTGATCGGCTTAGACTTGATCCGAGATTTTCTGAGCTGGTCAGGCGAGTCGGATTGCCACAGTAAAACGGTGTGAGAAAGCCGTGGCGAAAAGACAAAGCGGTCGCTGAACTGAATAATACCTACGAAAACCGCGAAAACTTTATGGTTATACTCAAATTTGACCCGCGTTTCGACCCGTTACGCGGCGATACTCGGTTTCTGGAGTTGATCAAGAAGGTGGGCCTCCCGGACTAATTCGTTACCGAATTTATGAAACGCTGCCCCGAATGCAGGCGAGATTATACCGACGAGACGCTGAACTTTTGTCTCGACGATGGAGCCGCGCTCGTCGATGGACCGGCATCGGTTGACGAACCCGCAACGGCGATCCTCGAAGTCGGCCGCATCTCGAGTGAACAAGGGACACGAACGATTGGTCATAATGTTGCGCCTACGGGCAAGTCAGGAGTAATCGAAACCGTTGAACCGAAGCGAAACGTGTCGAAGCGAACTGGGCTGATCGCGGCAGGCTTGGCACTTCTGGTTATTGGGCTCGGTGTCGGCTGCTATTTTTACTATGGCCGAAATGCGGGTTTAAGGATCGATTCGCTCGCCATAATGCCCTTTGTTAACGAGAGCGGGAATATTGAGTACGAGTATCTTTCCGATGGATTGACCGAAACGCTAATAAACAACCTTTCACAACTGCCTGACCTTTCCGTGAAAGCAAGAAGCAGTGTTTTCTCGTACAAGGGGAAAAACGCTTCGCTCCAGCAGATCGGGACCGAGCTGGCGGTCCAGGCTGTACTGAACGGCCGCGTCCTGCAACGCGGCGACAACATAACTATAAGTGTGGAATTGGTCGATGCGAGAAACGGAAACCAGATCTGGGGCGAGCAGTACAATCAAAAATTAGTGGACCTTACTGCATTGCAGAGCTCGATCGCCCGCGACGTATCAAACAAGCTGCATCAGAAATTGACTGCGGCAGAAGATAGGCAAGTCGCCAAGAATTACACTACGAATTCCGATGCTTATCAGCTTTACTTGAAAGGTCTTTTTCATTGGAACAAGCGGACTGTAGATGATCTGAAAACGGCGATCGTATATTTCGACCAGGCCAGGGAGAAAGACCCTTCCTTTGCTCTTGCATATGTGGGCCTGGCACTCACGTACTCGGTCCTTCCCAGTAATACGCTATTGACGAAAGAGGAAACCAATGAAGCAAATCTAAAGGGAAAGGCGGCGGCTCTTCGTGCTCTTGAGCTAGATAATTCGCTCGCGGAACCTTATGCGGTTCTGGCAATGGCGAAGGTGAACGAATGGGATTTTGCGGGAGCAGAGAATGAATTTAAACGTGCTATAGAAATAAATCCGAATTACGCGACCGCCCATCAATGGTACTCGGAATTGCTTGGCAGGCAGGGGCGTATCGATGAAGCGCTTGTCGAGATAAAGAAAGCGTATGAGGTGGACCCTTTCTCGACGGCGGTAAACATGAATGTCGGTCTAAGGTACCTCGAGGCAGCACGCACTGATGAGGCGGTCACCCAGTTCAAGAAAACCATTGAGTTGAGTCCCGATTACCCGATGGCCTACTGGTCGCTGGCTGACATCTATCTTGAACGGGGGATGTACGAAGAATCTTTCGCCATGTCTTCCAAGGGCAACCTGCTTTTGAAAGTCGAAACTCCTGAAAGCGAAGAGCGTAAAACCTCCGAGCTTCGCCAGGCCGTGAAAGCAGAAGGTGTAAGAGGATACTGGAGGAAAGCTCTGGAGTACGAAATGGAGTGGTACGAAAGGGGCCTTACCACGCCATTTTACGTGGCCGCCGTTTATGCGGAACTTGGAGATAAAGACAAAGCTTTCGAGTGGCTCGAAAAGGCTTACGTGACGCACGCCTTTGACCTGGCCAATCTGAAAACGAATCGACGTTTCAGGAGCCTTCATTCCGACCCCCGATTCCACGATCTCGTCCGCCGCATAGGTCTTTCGCAATGATCCCAATTTGACCGCAAAGTATGAAACGTTGCCCCAAATGCAGACGAGATTATACCGACGAGACATTGAACTTCTGTCTCGACGACGGGGCCGCGCTCGTCGATGGACCGGCATCTGTTGACGAACCTGCAACGGCTATCTTGTCAGTACCACCTGCGGTACCGGGTGGGTCGCTTGCGGCAGAATCGCCGACCGTTCAAATTCAACCCCCCACGACTGCAGGTGGGTATGGGCGGCCGAACCGCGGATTGCTCGTGGTTACGACGATCGCAGTTTTGCTCGTGATCAGCGGAATCGGGTTCGCAGTTTATAAATTCTGGTCCAGGGCCGATAAACCAATTCAGGCGATGAAGGTCGAGCGATTGACCACCAACGGCAAATCTACTGCCGCCGCCATCTCGCCCGACGGCAAATATGTCGTATACAGTGTTGATGAAGGCGGGCAGCACAGCCTCTGGGTGAGACATGTGGCGGCGTCGAGCAACATACAGATCATTCCCCCGGAAGAGGACGTCTATTACTGGGGACTTACATTCACTCCTGACAGCAGCTACGTCAATTTTGTCAAAGTTCAATTTGAGAAGAACGTAGCTTGGTCGCTGTACCAGATCTCCGTACTCGGGGGCACGCAAAGAAAATTGATAACACAGGCAGAGGGTGGAATAAGTTATTCGCCAGACGGCAAGCAGTTCACTTTTGTACGCGAAGAATATCCGAGCGCGGAAGAGAGTTCGTTGTTGATTGCGAATGCTGATGGCACGGAAGAACGAATACTCGCTTCGCGAAAAACACCTGAAAGGTTTCCTTCGAGACAAACTGCTCCCGCCTGGTCGCCTGACGGGAAGACCATCGCATGTATCGTCAGTGATGAAACGAAGGGCGTCGGGCGGTCGCATGTCGTCGAAGTAAATGTCGCGGATGGAACCGGCAAGACCGTCGTCACAAAGGAATGGGAGGATATATTTCAAATAGCCTGGCTCCCGGATAAAAGTGGGCTACTTGTTCTTGGAGCAGAGAAAGGGGGTGATAATTACGCCGGACAAATATGGCGCTTCTCCTACCCGGAAGGCGAAGCCCGAAGAATTACGGCTGACTTTAATAATTATTCGAGCCTGAGTCTGCCGTCAGATTCCAATGCTCTGGTCACCGTCCAATCTAATACGATTTCTAATATATGGGTTGCTCCCAACGGGGATGCGGGGCGGGCCGTACAAATTAAATCGGGTGGCAACAATCTGGAGGGAATATACGGTCTCGCGTGGACGCCTGACGGTCGCGTCGTCTATCCCTCATTGGCTAGCGGCGCACCGGATATTTGGATCATGAACGCGGATGGCACAGGTCAAAAGCAGCTCAACGGTGGCACCGGCGCAAACCTCAACCCAAAGACTACGCCCGATGGTCTTTACATAGTTTTCATGTCCCTCCGCAATGATCAGGTAAATATCTGGCGGATGAATCTGGACGGCAGCGATCCCAAGCAGTTGACAGACGGTAATAACGACTGGGATCCCGCGGTAACGCCTGATTCGCGCTGGGTGATTTTCACAGCACGAAGGGCGGGCATGCCTTATTTGTGGAAAGTTTCGATCGATGGCGGCGATGCCGTACAGTTGACGGACCAGCTTACAAACTCTCCGGAAGTTTCGCGCGACGGAAAATGGATCGTCTGTTCATATCGTAAAGACGTGAACTCGACATGGAGATACGCGATCATTCCCTTTGAAGGAGGCGAGCCTAGCAAGGTCTTCGATCTGATCGGCAAGAAGGGAGACTTTCGCTGGTCGCCCGACGGGCGCTCGCTTAGCTACCTCCGGGACACGCAGGGCGGCGTCACAAACGTCTGGAGCTTACCTTTAGACGACAAGCCTCCAAAGCAGATAACGGACTTTAAGACCGACCAAATATACAATTTCGCATGGTCGCCGGACGGCAAGCAGCTTGTTCTCGCACGCGGTACGACAACCAGCGATGTTGTTTTGATCAAGGATTTCAGGTGATCCACGGGGGATTGATCTAGCGACCACGGAAATGAAACGTTGCCCCGATTGCAGGAGGAACTATTACGACGACACGCTGAGTTACTGCCTCGACGACGGCGCGTCGCTGGTTGACGGTCCGGCTACCGGTGACGTTGCGACAAAATTCTTGTCGGGCGAGATGGGCGCGGAAGAATCGCGAACGGAGATGTTCGAGGTAGCGTTGATCTCGAACGAGATCCGCTTCGGACATTCGAATTCGATCGCAGTGCTCCCATTCACGAATATGAGCGCCGACGCAGAGAACGATTATTTTTGCGATGGGCTGGCGGAAGAATTATTGAACGCTCTGGCAAAGATAAACGATTTGAAAGTTGCCGCCCGTACGTCAGCGTTTTCTTTCAGAGGCAC
>JANPJL010000310.1:0-29477 GCA_031425495.1 Acidobacteriota bacterium | reverse complement strand
CTTCTCGTACTATTCGGTGCCGTTCGGATCGTCTTCGGATCTACCATCGCCGGGTGATTACGATGGGGATGGCAAATTCGACACCGCGGTGTATCGCCCGTCCACGGCGACGTGGTACGTCAACCGTTCGAGTACCGGATTGCACATTCAAAACTTCGGCGTTTCGACGGACATACCGTTGCCGAATGTGTTCGTTCGATAGAGATCCGGTTAGTAATGATTGCGAGGCCAGCCTCCGGTTGCGGATGCTGGCCTCGTTTAATTTGCGAAGATGTGAATTCTATCGGGCGGCAGTCCGACCATGCACTCGTCACCAATACTCAAGCCCACTAAGCGGAGCACCAAAGCATCCAGCTTTAATCCGTCCGCATCGAGCTCGATCAAAGTCGTCGGACCGAGAAACCTGACGCCCGTCACGGTTGCTTTCAGAAGATTGTCTGCCGGAAACGACGCGCCGAATGAGATCGAGATATGCTCTGGACGAATGCCGAGCGTGACATTTTGATTTAGCGCCCCAAGCCCTTTACGTTCTATCCGCTGAGCGAATAGACGATGCGATCCGTCGATCGAAAGAAACTCCGGGATATCGGCTTTGCTCGAGCTAAGCCTGCGGGCGGAGAAAAGGTTGTTTCTGCCGGTCACAGCCGCGACGATACGGGATTCAGGTTTTTCGTAGATCTCTTGCGGAGTTCCGATCTGTTGTATCTCGCCCCGCACTAGCACCGCGACCCGATCGCATAGCGAAAGCACCTGCTCGAGATCATTCGATGCGAAAATAACCGTCACTCCCCGTTCACGGCACGCTGAGCGAATACGTTCGACCCGCACTTTGATCGAGTCGACATCCATGTTGCGGAACGGTTCATCGAGCATCAACACTCGTTCGGTACCGTCGATCGCATCGTCGAGCTGTTTTGTGAGTCGTTCCGAATCGTCAGTCGCGGAGCGGTTTCCGAAGATTGTATCCCAGATCGAGGTTTCGGAAATTGTCGACGTGCGAATGCCTCGATCGGGCTTTGCACGGCCTGTTATATCGACCTCATTTACCAGTACTGATCCGCCGTTGATTTTCTCGACGCCCGCGACTGAAGTCAGAAGACTGGTCTTGCCGGAGCACGAAGGGCCGAATATTCCAAAAATTTCTCCAGGAATTGCCTCGAACGAGATATCTCGAAGAGCCCACTTATCCTTGTACCTTTTAGATAGGTTAACGACCTTTAGCGACATGAGATGCAGAATTGAGGAACTTTCTCAGGGCTTAAAACGTGCAAACAAAAGTATGCTGTTGTCATCAGATGAAAGCAAGTATAAGCTGAATCACAGATGGCTAATAAGAAGCATGGAATAGGCCGGAAAGTACTACACGCCGGCGGATGGCAGGTGGCAAAACGAGTCGCAAAGATGATTCCGTTCGGCGGCACCGTTGTCGCGGTAGCTCTCGTTGGTCACGATATCAAGAAGAAAGGATTTGTGAATGGCGTGGTAAATTCCGGTATCGATGCGATCCCATTTGTCGGGCTTGCGAAAAACGCGGTCGAGATCTTCAGGGGCGATTTTCTTCCGGACAAAGACGCGTCGACGAACAAGAGAAAGTGATCCTATGCAAAAGTTTTTAGTTCCCGCATTTATTCTTGCTGCTTTGATATCTGCAGTCGACGCTAGTGCACAGGCTACGCGACGAAGGTCGACGCCGATACCTGCTCCGACCGCCACGCCTTCTTCCGAGCCGCTGGTGATCAGCCGTGCTGATGAGTTCCCGGATGAGAACACCGCGCAATCGATCCCGCCCGACCCTAACGATACTACGACGGCACTCAGCTCTCAGGCTGCGAGTATCGCATCGCTCGAAGAGCTCGGAAATCGAATAAAAAATCTCGAGACTGGCCGCAAGGTAGATCCGGATGAAAAGCAGAAACGCTTGCTGCTCAATCTCGATATCCTAACGCGGGCGGAGCAGAGATCGGAGAGTCTTAGGAAACAGGTTTTCGAAATGATCGAGAAAGAGAATTCGGTGAAGACCAGGATGGACTCGCTCGAATACGACCTGCGACCGGAGGCGATCGAGAGAAACTCCGCGCTGACTGGTTCGCTTCGTCCCGAAGAGATTCGTGCTTCGCGTAAAAAGAGTCTCGAGTCGGAGAAGGCAAATCTGCAAGTTCTACTGAACGAGATCCTTCGAACCAGATCGACGCTTGAGGTCAGTCTTCAGCGCGCCGATTCGCTCACTGAACGGCTTCGCCTGAAGTTCGAGAAAGAAATCGACGCGGCGCTTGTCGACGAACCCGAGAACGACAGGCCGTAGCCGAACTTGATAATTTACGACCGCACTCGGCCTGCCTTCCCGGCAGGTTTTTTCTTTCCAGTGTCAGCGCAGTTCTTTGCTATCGCGAGCACCGCGATTGTCCGTAGATATTTGTCCTCAAGGCTTTTCGCGTTCGAAAGCGACATCTCAAAATTGTTTTTGCTGATCTCTCTGAACGTATTTTCGAGATCGTATCCGGGCATGCTGAACACTGCGAAATGACTAAAGTTCTTTCCCCTTATCTGCCGGGTTACGCCCGTCGAGTTGAAATCATACCGTTCGATACGGTTAATAATCTTTATGGCGTCGCTTAGCTCCTGCATAGCAAAGACAGGGTTTACTTTGAGGTATTGATTTACCAGGCCCAGCAGGACCTTCACTTTTTCCACCGAATCTTCGGCCTGCTCGGCAAGTCTTCCGACATCGCGCAAAGTCTGGTACACCGTCGCGGCATCATTCGGATTTTTAAGCTGCTTTTCGGCTATGTTAAAGAAGACGATCGCGCGATGTTCGACCTCCGGCACCTTCTTCGCGAAGCTCTCGGCGTCGTTTATCCTGCTTTCTTTTACAGCCAGGTTCGCGCGAAGAAACCAGAAATAGTTTACTGTTGCGTCTCGGGCAGCCTGTTCGACGATCTTAGCTAGCCACGGCTCGATCTGCTTGAATTGCTCTTCGGTCTTGGGTTTCTCGCCCCACGTCACGAGACTGACGATCATATAGTCGGTCAGCTTACCTTCAGAGTCCGCTTTTTCGATCTCCTTCAATCGTCGCTCAAATCCGTATCCGAGAGATTCGTTTCTTTCTTCCCGATCAGCGGCATCCTTTCTCATTTTCTCGCTCAGCATTCCGTTCGCGGCGCCGCGTGCTTCCGAAAGCCGCTGGATCAGGGAAGGGAAGTCGCGCACGATGATCGGCTCGAGTTCGGCGAGCGTTGTCATAATGTAGATCGCCTCATGCAGCCGCCCTTCCTCGAGTACGACCTCGAGATTCCGCGGATCGGCCGCGTACGATACCGCTCGTTGCAAAAAGAGGTCAATGAACTTCAATTGAAGATTGCGATTGGGTGCCAAAGTTTCCGGTACGCTCGCACCGTATTGAAATTTCTCGATACCGAATATCCGAGGGCTCGCGAAAGGATATGCCGAAAAGAAGAGCAATCTTCGAGGGTTTGCATCGCCGTATCTGCCAAGCAGTTCAATGTACAACTCATCAGCCATCAGCCGGTCTGTATGTGCGACGCTGAAAAGTGTCCAGAACCAGTGGAAGTCAACGGGATGTGCCATTGCCCGTCTAAACAGGTGGCGGCTCAACTCCGGATTTTTCTTGACGCTGTCGACGGCGATTCGTAACACATCATCTAGCTCGCGAGTCCGGTCCGTGCCGCTGCGATCTGCCGCGGCCTTCTCGTATTCCTTCAACAATTGATCGACGAGGCGTGTCGCCCATTCCGAATCCTTTGTTGCGATCGCCTTGATCACCTCAAATCGGTAATCGGGTGCCGTTGTCGTGAGGCCCTTGTTCTCGCGCTTCTCAAACCCTTTTTCGGAAAATCTGTCGCCCGCGACCTTGAACGCATCGGCGAGGTACTCGCGCGCGGTCGGCTGATCGTAACGCCAAAGAAAGTCAGCGGCACGGACAAGAATCCGGATCCGCCTATCGGTTTCTTCGACTGATTTGCTCTCGGCGACCTGTTGCTCGACCAGGAACTTTGCAAAGTCTTCGTTGCATGCGACGGGCTCTTGGGTCTCGGCAGGTTGAGGGAAAGCTGTGTTTGAGCAAACGGACAGGAGCAGTACGAAAAGTATCAACGAGGTCTTCATACGGGCATTTCTCCTGAAAGACGCCCAAAATTGTAACAAACCTTCCAGCCAGGACGAAAGAAAAAGTTCTGCAAGCCAAAGCAACCGGGTGCGTTCACTAGATGTCCAATAAAGGATCAGTCCGAAAATCATTGCTGTCCTTTCAAAAGAATTCATGGAGATTTTATGAAGATGAAGGTCTTTGTTTTTGCCTTTGCCGCTGTGTTCGGCATTCTGAGCTTTGGCGCGCCGGTAAGCGCTCAAGGCGTTATCATTCCGATAATTTGCGACGTACGGCCGTGCCGGCCACGACCGCTTCCGCGGCCCATGCCGATGCCGCTGCCGAATGTGTTGCCGGTAAAGTCTATTCAACTTGATACGAAGATCGTCGGACAGGTTGCAACGACGCGCGTCGAGCAGGTTTTCCGGAATGATACTCCGCACACCTTGGAAGGAACGTACTTTTTCCCGATCCCTGATACGGCTTCGATCGTCGAGTTCTCGATCTGGGAGAACGGCAAGAAGCTTGTCGGCGAAGTGCGAACGCGCGAAGAGGCCCGTCGGATATACGACGAGATCGTGAGACGCCAGCGCGACCCCGGTCTCCTCGAATACGTTGGCAAGGATCTTTTCCAGGCGTCGATCTTTCCGATCCCGCCGCATTCGGACAAGAAACTCGAGCTCGTATACTCCCAGGTGTTAAAGGCCGAATCGGGAACCGTGTCGTATAAGTATCCGCTCGGAACAGGACGAAATCTTTGGCGTGGCCAAAACGTGTTTGCGGAAACGGTCCGGGGTCAGATGCCGCCGCAGAAATTTGGTACCGTCTCCGGAAAGATCGAGATCACTGGTAGAGAAGCTTTGCGTAACGTGTATTCACCGTCGCATAAGATCGATGTTTCAAACAAGAGCGAACGCGCGGTTAGCGTCTCATTTGAGACTTCCGATAACGATAACGATTTTCAGCTCTACTACGGATTATCGAACGATGACTTCGGCATGACGCTCCTTACGCATCGCGAGCCGGGCAAGGATGGTTACTTTTTGTTGACGCTCTCGCCGAAGGACGACGTCGCTGATCGCGAGCTTGTGAACAAGGACATTGTCTTCGTTCTTGATACAAGCGGTTCAATGGCTGAGGAAGGAAAGATGGAGAAGGCCCGCTCGGCGTTGCTTTTCGGGATGCGGACATTGCGCGACGGCGACCGGTTCAACGTCATCAACTTTTCGGGTGAAGAACATCTTATGGAACGCGGGCTGATCAGCGCGAACGCGGCGGGGAAGAGGCGGGGCGAAGAATTTGTAAAGAATCTTCGTCCGACCGGCGGAACCAACATCAACGATTCGCTCGTCGCGTCGATGAAGCAGTTCGAAAAGAACGATCGTCCGAAGATGCTCGTTTTCATGACCGATGGATTGCCGACGGTCGGCGAGACGAGTATCGAAAAGATCAACGCGAATCTGCAGAAAGCCAAGACACTGGACGTTCGTATCTTTCCGTTCGGCTTCGGATACGACGTCAACACGGCGCTGCTCGATAAGCTCGGATCGGAGAATGCGGGCATCTCAGATTACGTACAGCCGAAAGAAGATCTAGAGATAAAAGTCTCGAACTTTTTCGCACGCGTCAGCTCGCCCGTTCTCTCCGACATCGAGATCGATTTCGGATCGGCCGATGTCGAGTTGATGTATCCACGGAAGCTCACGGATATTTTCAAGGGCATGCAGCTAACTGTACTGGGTCGCTACCAGAATGCGAGCGATCTAAACGGAGCCACGATCACACTCCGCGGGAAGTCCGGCGGCGAGACGCGAAGCTTCAACTATACAAACCTCGACTTCCAGATTCGTGAGGATGATAACTCGTTCCTCCCGCGGCTCTGGGCAAGTCGGCGCGTCGGTTGGCTCATTGAGCAGATACGTTTGAACGGTGAGACGAAAGAGCTCAAGGATGAGGTCGTCGATCTCGGAACGCGTTACGGAATCGTTACGCCATACACTTCGTATCTCGCGACCGACGGAACGCTGGCGAACGCACCCGCAACGGACACGCGGCAGTTGTCGATGCTGTCGAGAGGTGCAGCCGCGAAAATGAAAAGCAGCAGCGGTGCCGATGCAGTCCGGCAAAGCGTCCAGCAAAATTCGATGCAGTCGAACGTGACGGTCATGGCCGAGAGTGCGAAGGAGGATGACCAGATCCTGATCCGGAACACAATGCAGAACCAGTTCGTCGCGAACAAGAACTTCATCCAGCAGAGTAATATCTGGGTCGATGCGGAATTCCGTCCGGAGCTCAAGCAGACCGAGGTTAACCTGAAGTTCGCGAGTGAAGAGTATTTCGCGGTGCTGAATCGTGAAAGGGAACTGGGGCAATGGTTCGCACTTGGCGAAGAAGTCGTGGTCGTCTGGAAGAACAAGGTCTATCGTGTAACAAAATAGATACGAGGGCCGGGTAGTAAAGGTGATTTTCGGGGAATAAAAGGTTATTCTATTCGCCGAAAATCACCTTTTATTACATACGCTCACGGAGGGTCATAACGCGTGCACGGGTTTTTATCCAGGCTTTTATTTTTAGTTTTATTTTTGTCTCTTGCAGCGACGGCTGAAGCTCAAACCGGGTGGATCGCAAATCCTCCCGGTACTGGCGGCGATCTCGTGGCAGTTCACTTCACCACGTCCGATGATGGCTGGATCGCCGGTGACAATGGTTATCTTGCTTCGACTACTGATGGTGGACGAACCTGGAAGACCTTCCCTCTCGGCACATCCGAAGATATCAGTGAGATCTACTTTCGAAATGAAAAGAACGGGTACCTTGTTGCCGGCCGGAAGATGTACGAGACAAGCGATTCGGGACGGACGTGGCGCGAGACCGTGATCTATCGCGCAGCGGATTTCAAAAACGGAACGCCCGAATTCTTGAGCATACGCTTCGCCGATAAAAATCGTGGGCTTGTCGTCGGATCGGTCCTGAATCGCGGAGGTTCGGTCGTGGATTCGCTCGTGATGCGGACCAAGGACGGTGGAGCAACCTGGCAGCGTGTGTTTGTCCCTTCAAAGTTCGAACTGTTTCATCTTGATTACCATGGCAGTTCGCATGGATGGATCGTCGGTGACGAAGGTGTCATTCTTGCCACCGTCGATGGCGGGGACACGTGGATAATGCAGAACTCGAAAACCAAGCTGGCCTTATACAACGTCGATTTCAGGGACGACGAAGAAGGTTATGCCGTCGGCGAAAAGGGAACCATTCTTCGAACTACGAACGGCGGCCTAAACTGGCAGCGGGTAGTTACCGGCAATCTCGTTACATTGATGCGGGTTGATTTCGCGGACGACAAGAACGGATGGATCGTGGGTTATGGCGGCACGATCCTGCGCTCCTCAGACAAGGGCCGGACCTGGGTGAAACAGGAAAGCCACACACCGGGTCATCTCTACGGGTTGCACATTACAAAAAAGTACGGTTGGGCCGTCGGTAACAAAGGCACGATTCTCAGGTATAGATAACGTCACGAAATTTTCTGTCCGACTCCCTTTCAAAACGTTCACAGTTTTGTAGAGTTATGTTATCGTACCCCTCATCATCTTCGTCGTTTTACTCTAGGCATCATAGCTGGTAATTGCTCACAAGTTTTCCGAACACTCTGGTCGTGGCGGAGATTGATTAAGCCATAGGCGGATATTTTTTTCGAGCTTGCGAAACCATCAAGTCTTGAGGAGGACAAAACAAGGTGTCTAAAAATTTAACGAGACTCTTTTTCGTGGTAGTCGCTTCGGCCGCCTTGGTCGGCAGCCTGTTTGCTCAGACAGGAACTTCGCGGCTTGGAGGCGTTGTAACTGACTCTAACGGATCGCTGGTCGAAGGAGCGAGAGTTACAGTCTCAAATGAGAAGACGGGCGTAGAGCTCACCCAAATCACGAACTCGGACGGCGGATATTTATTCGCATCACTGCCTGCCGGTCTGTATTCGATTACGGTTGAGCAGACAGGGTTCAAAAAGACGATACGAACGAATAACCGCGTCGAAGTTGATACGCCTTCGAGCGTCGACATCGTTATAGATATCGGAAATGTCACCGAGGTGGTGACAGTGCAGGCTGAAGGCGTTTCGGTACAGTCGAATACGGCAACACTTGGCAACGTCGTCGGTCAGCGGACGATCGAGAACCTTCCTCTGAACGGACGCAATCCACTAACGCTCGTCCTGCTTGAGCCAGGGGTTGCTCAGCGTTCTGCCGGCGCCGCCGGATCTGGAGTCCACATTAACGGTGCAAGAGATCGAGCCTATAACGTCACGATAGACGGAATAGACGCCAACGAGTCGAGCGTTCCTAATCCGGTTTCGAATCTTTACAGGATCAATCCGGACAACGTTCAAGAATTCAAGGTTACAACTAACAACGCCACGGCTGAAGAAGGCCGCAACAGCGGAGCATCCATATCGATTCAGACACGCGCAGGCGGAAACGCATTCCACGGTACCGGATTCTGGTTTATTCGTAACGACGCCCTAAACTCAGCGGAATCATTTGCGAACGCGTTGGGTCAGCCGAAACGCGATACCAAGCTGCATCAGTACGGATTCGAAGTTAGCGGGCCCATCATCAAGAAGAAAACGTTTTTTTTCGGGAGCTACCAGGTTAACAAAGTTGATTTTACGCAGCCGATAGATCAGTCATTCGGTACCCCGCTCACATACACTTCGGCTGCTAAGGCTGGTAATTTTAGATACTTCCGTCATGACCCCGCTAACCCGCTCGTCATTAACGGCGTGACGATCCTGCGGAATTCTCCACTTCTGGTTGATCCGACAACTGGTGTCCTTCGTCCGGACGTTCCGATTTGCGCGACTAACACGCAGCTTCGATGTGTATTTGTATATAACATCGGTGCGAGTGCGCCGGCCGGAACAACTCTGAATTCAACCGTGGGCGCCTATCTCGGTACGCTGCCGACACCGAATAGTTTTGCTTTCGGTGACGGCCTGAACACCGCTGCATACTTATGGAATCCGCCGACGTCGATCCGGGGTCCCGCCTACAATGTCCGTCTGGATCATAATTTCAACGATGATCACGGTATCTTCGGGCGCTATTTGTTCTCCGATTACAACACCTTAAAGGGCGACCCTTTAAACAGTCGGCCCCAGATCTTTCCGGGCTTCGCGCCTCTTGGGGAGGTGTTTAGACGGACTTCGAATTTTGTGGTGGGATATCGGGCGAACATCACTCCTTATATAACCAACGATTTCCGAGTCGGCTATTCGAAGTTCGACTTTTTGTTCACCCAAGGGGAAGCAAATCCTGATTTTCCGAACGTCTCGCCAGTCGATTTTAATTCCATCACCGAACCCTATAACAACACGCCGAGAACACAACGCTCCGTCTTCACGCCGCAGTTTGTCGACAATCTGACGCTGGTTCACGGTTCTCACGTTATCAGTGCCGGCTTCAATTTTCGATTCTATCGGCACCACGATGTTCGTGGACAACCCGGCGGCGTTAACGTCACGCCGGCGATCTCTTTGGATCCCAGCATCCGAGCCATCCCGAGCGGGTTTGCGACGGCCCCCGGGATAAACGCCACGGACAATACCTTGCTGAATAACGCGATCGCGAATCTTCTGGGAAGACCGGCTCGGATATCCCAGACGTTTATAGCAGATCTGGCCAACAACGTATTTCTTCCGTTCATTGATTCCAGCGGCAACGTCTCATTATTCGATGAGACGCATGTGCTCAACCAATATAATCTCTACCTACAGGATGAGTGGAAGGTAAAGAGAAATTTAACTTTGAGCTACGGCGTTAGGTGGGAGTACAACCCGCCTGGGCACACGAAAGAAGGGAAGACCTTCGTGGCTGATTCGCCGATCTTGAACGGTCCGACGACGTTTGTGCCTGCCGATGGCTGGTACAAGAATGAAAAGTATGGGGTTTTCGGACCAAGTCTTGGGCTCGTCTGGGGACCAGAGTTCGAAAATCCATTTTTGAAAACCGTGTTTGGCTCGGCAGGGAAGAGCTCCGTCCGAATCGGATATCGCATTGCATATGACACGATATCGTCGTTCCAGATTACTGCAGCCGCGGGCCGGGTTCCGGGCCTCCTCGTATCATGCTCGTCAACTCTACCTGCGACTCCAGGGGGCACGATCGTAACCACCCCAGGATGTTCACCTGCACCTGACACCACTTTAGGAAATGGTTTTCCAACTCAAATGGCGGCTCCTACACTTCGCCCGTCGGACTTCTTTCGCCTGCCAACACAACTTAATTCAAACGCCCCGCCAATAACGGTGTTTGCGCCTGAGATGAAGACACCGCTCGTCCATCAGTGGAGTCTCAGCTGGCAGCGCGAGCTTCCGGGGAAGATTGTTGTCCAGGCAGCGTACGTCGGGCGCCGCGGCACCCACTTGTTTTATGCCCGCAACGTGAATCAGATAAACCCGGACGCGATAATGCCCTCTTTTCTGCTCATGCAGCAGAATATGAGAAACGGATGTTTGCCGGCCGGTACCGGTCCACTCGTAACGGGTGGAACCTGCTCGAGCCCGGTGACAAGCATCCCGCTCCTTGCGACGGGAACGGGAATTACTGCCGGCATTGTCAATGCAGCAGCGGCAGTTGCACAAATCAGTCCGGGAGTAACCGTGACCGGGACCAACGGAACAACGACTTTCCCCGTACAGAATGCCGCCGGCGCTTTTGCGGAGCGTGTAGAGAACAACACATTGTTCTTTAAGCTTCGTCCTAATCAGCAATTCGCGGCGATCACATACCTCGATAATTCTGGAGACTCAAACTACCACGCGGCGCAGTTCACTCTCAGGCGACGATTCGATTCGGGTCTCGGAGTGTCGGCGGCGTACACATTTGGCAAGTCGATCGATAACCAGTCGGTGGACCCGGTCGGCGCCGCGTCAGGCGGCGGACTCACGACGACGACATCACGGGCACCGTCGGACGCGCGGCGCTTGAACGAAGAAAGGGGGAGGTCGGATTTCGATCGTCGCCATATATTTACAACGGCCGCCGCCTGGGAGCTGCCGGTTGGCAAGGGTCGTCACTTCCTTGGAAGCGCTCCAGGTTGGCTCGACCACATAATAGGTGGATGGACGATCAACGGCATCTCCACATGGATGACTGGCGAGCCTTTTAGCGTTCGTAGCGGTTCTCGAACTTCAAATTCCGGTCATGAGTCACGGGCAGACGTCTTGGACCCGACGGTGCGAGCGGGCCTTATCTTTCTTCCGAATGTCGCGGGACCCGTCGTTTTTCCCAATGCAAGCGCCTTCGCGGTGCCCGCGCCGGGAGGCAATGGTGCCGGCCGTAATATATTCACCGCGTCCGGCTACTACAATCTGGATATCGGCATTGTTAAGACGTTCTCGATAACTGAGCGTATCAAGTTCGACCTTCGCACGGAGATGTTCAACGTGCTGAATAGGGTGAACTACGATAACCCGCGTGACGCGTCGGTCGGTTCGCCAAGCATTCAAAGCACTTTGTTTGCTCAGACATGTTGCACGGCAGTGGCTCCGCCGTCGACTCAAACGATTATTCAAACCGGAGAGTCGTCTCGCGTTATCCAGTTTGCGTTCAAACTGAAATTCTAATTCTAAGGATAGGATCCCGAATATCGTCTCCGCACGGCCTCCATGCGGAGACTTTTTTTGTCAGTCACCAGTTCTGTGCTTTTGGCAAAGACGCTCACCGACAAATCAAAAACGAGTTTCGTGGATCGGAGACATTTGACTCGGGTCTGGCTATCTCAAATATCTCTACACCCTTGGAAGTCCTGCAGGGCCCCTTATGGATTAAACAAAAAAGCAGGGCCGGACTGCCTCACTGGCCAATACATCACGAGAAGTTCCGATGGACCGTCGGTACGAAAGAGACGATCCTGACCTCTTAATAATAGTCCGAAACATTTACCAAAACTTTCTATTTCCCATTAACACTTTTGTAAAGTTGTGCTATCGTACATCATCATTCGTTTTCGTTAGTCCTGCTTTCATCAGGAATCGTTATATAAACAATTCGACTTTGGAGGAGTGAAAATGGCACAGAAACCTTTTGCTTTCGCACTGGTTCTTTTCGCGCTGATGCTCTCGTCTTACTCGGTATCCGGGCAGGGCACAACCTCGCGCGTTACCGGCACAGTGACGGACTCGGCGGGCGGTGCGATCCCGGCTGCGACCGTTACCCTCACGAATGAGGGAACCAACAGCACAGCGACGACCGAAACGGACGACTCGGGGGATTATGTTTTTGATTTGATCCAGCCCGGCAACTACTCGGTTACTGTTGAGAAACCCGGGTTCAAAAAGTTCGTCACATCGCGAAACAACGTGCAGGTTAACATCCCGGCGACCATTAATATGGTGCTCGAGGTAGGCGATGTCTCGGTAGTAGTTTCCGTGGAGGGGACGGCGGCACTTGTCACGACTGCGACATCCGGAAACGTCGGTTCGACTTTGGACCAGCGCGAGATCCAGGCTTTACCTATAGTCGGCGCCCGAGGTCGAAATCCGTTCGACCTGCTGAATTTCCAGCCGGGAGTAAGTGTCGGTGCGAACACCGGCGGCGGCATCCATGTGCATGGTTCACGCGATCGCGCGTTCAATTTCACGCTCGACGGGATCGATATCAACGAATCGACGGCTGGCGGCTCGAACTTCACGCCGCTTCGACCGAATCCGGAATCGATCCAGGAACTCCAGATCATAACGAGCAACTTCACTGCGGAACTCGGTCGATCCTCCGGCGCTCAGGTGTCGTTGACAACCAAACCCGGAGGTAATCGTATTACGGGTAACCTCTTCGAGTTCTATCAGACACCGGATTTCCACGCGAACGAATGGGAATTCAATAAGCAACGTATCGCGAAACGCCAGTTCGTCCAGCATATCTACGGTGGAAGCATTGGCGGACCTATCTTTAACCCAGGATTTGGCGAAGGTACATCGCCGGGCTGGTTGAAAGACCGCGCATTCTTTTTCGTAAACTTGCAGATGCTTCGTGCATATGAGACGCGTCTTCAAAGCGTCAACGTCTATACTGCTGCAGCACGTGCCGGAATTTATCGGTACGTGCGCGGTGGTCGAAATGCTCCATTCGGCGTGCAGGTAAATCCCACGACGGCTCCGACCGGTGCCGCTGTCAACGCTGACGGATCCGCGAGATATCCGGTCTGTACGCCGGACATGCCAGCTACGACATTGTGTACTGAGACATACGACATCCGCACAGGGCGTCCCATAACTCTGGATGCCAACATCGTAAGTCTACTTGCGACACAAGGCCTGCCTAACGACTTTACCGGCGGCGACGGGTTGAACACTGCGCTCTTGAAGTTCGTTGCGCCCCAGAGAGAAAAACAATATGACTTGGTTACCCGTTTCGATTTCAAGATCAACGATAATAACCATCTCTACTTCCGATACGCGCAAGGTTCGCAGAACACATTCGGTGACATCGTCAACGGCGGTCTGCAACGGGTACAAGGCGGAGCGAATTGGGTGGACACCTACCGGAGTCCCAAGAATGTCGCAGCCAACTACCGTTGGTCCCCGACCGCAAAGTTTACGAATGAGTTCATCGTCGGCTTGAACACATTCAGCTTTAGTTTTGAACAGCCGGAGCCTGATCCGACCGTTCCGTTCGTTTTGAACAATCCTACTGACTTTCGACAAAACTTCGCGTACAACGCCCGCAGTTCGAGGACGTGGCAGTTTGTCGACAACATGACATTCGACCTCTCGCCGCACACACTTAAATTCGGCGTCAACTTCCGGTTCGGAAACCAATTTGACGATCGATCGGGTGCGGCCGGCCAGATTGAGCCGCAGGTATTCTTTACAGCGACCAACAGCAATTTCACGGGGTGGGGATTACCGGTCTCGGGAACGAATAGCATTAACTCGAACGACCTGACCCGGCTTCGGAGTACGGTTAACGATCTGATCGGGCGAATCGGCTCAGCCAGGCAGGGATTCGTGGTCAACCCTTCAAATCCGGACGCGTTCGCTCCCGGTGGAACGCGATGGAATTGGACCGCTTACTACCCCGAATACGATTTTTACCTTCAGGATACGTGGCGGGTGCGTCAAAATCTAACAGTTGACTTGGGCGTGCGTTGGGAAATAAAGCTAAGTCCGCAGTCGAAGGACCTGCCGATACTTACGCCGTCACAGCCGTTCACGGTGGGTTCTCCACCGTCAAACACTCTGCGCTGGGAAGAGGGAGCCCTTTATGAGAACGACTACAACAATTTTTCACCCTCAGTAGGTTTTGCGTGGGACCCCTTCAAGAGCGGTAAGACCTCGATCCGCGCGAATTACCGCCTTTCGTACGACAAATTTCCATCGCAGGTATTTGCCAATTTCGTGTATCAGAGTGCACCCGGAAATACCGTTCAAGTTAATCCGGCCGGGTTGGACACACAGAACCTGCTCATCCGGAACGGGATTCCGAACCTGACACCGACCCAGACACCGGCACAGCTCAGACAGACCCCCGCATTCTCTACAAATAGCATCGTCGCTGTTGACCCCGATATCCAGTTTCCCGAAAGCCATCAGTGGTTCGCTGGAATACAGCGAGAGCTGTGGGCTGGAAATGTTCTCGAGGTCAATTACATCGGACGCCGCGGCGTGCACTTGTTCGGCGGTTACGATGCTAATCAGGTGAATATATTCGCCCAGGCACACGGCCAGAACTTCCTTGACGCGTTCAATCGTGTAAGGGCAGACTTTGATCCGACTCGGGGCCCGACCTATTTCAGTCCGCTGATCAATGCCCTGTTTACAGGTAATCCAGCTGATAACACCGGGACTACTACGTTCTACAACAATGCGGGTATCCGCACCTTACTCGCTGCGGGTGCCACAGGCGGCGGCGTGGCGAATGCCGCACAAGTGGTTTCTCAGCATACGACAGGCGGGCTCCAAACGATCGGTCGTGCAGGGAATTTCAACAATCCGTTTTTCTTCCAGCCATACCCGCAGTTCACGGCTGGGCTAAACGTCCTCGAAACGAATGACCTCTCGCGATACAACGGCCTCGAGTTCATCGTCAGGAAACGATTTGCTCAGGGATTGAGCTATCAGGTGGCCTACACGTACGCGGTGTCGAAAGACACTCGGTCTTGGGATCCGACGTTTGCGGTTGCAAATCGTGGGAGTGCTCAGTCTGCGTCGAGTACCCCGTTCGATCTCCGCGATAGATCGCTAAATTATGCCTGGTCTGATTTTGACCGACGGCATGCGGTGCAAGGCTACTACACTTATGAGCTGCCGTTCGGTCGCGGACGTATGTTCGGTGGAGATATGCCGCGTGCACTCGACTTGATCGTCGGCGGTTGGCAGGTATCCGGATTGGTGAGTTATGCAACCGGTCGTCCTTATACTTTCTATTCCGGACGTAACACGGTCAGCAACGCGGTTCAGGCGACGGTCAACTGCAACAACTGTCCACGCAACCTCGGTACACTTACCCAGGCCAACGGAATCCCGGTCTGGATCACAGAAGAACAGATCGCATCGGCGGGTATCAGTCAGCCTGCACCAGGTGAGCAAGGCAATACGGGTCGAAACTACTTCATCGGGCCAATTGCTTTCACGACGGACGCATCATTATCTAAGAAATTCAAGTTTACTGAACGATGGAGCTTCGATCTGCGTGTAGATGCAAAGAACCTGACCAACACCCCGACATATGGTCTCTCGGATGCGGCATGGCTGTTTACGAGCTCGGATCGAGGAAAAATCAATAACACTGTGCTCAGCTTTTCGAGAAGGATCCAGTTCTCAGGAAAGCTGAACTTCTAAATCACTACCCAGTGATAATGCAAAACCCTGTCCGATCTCGGGCAGGGTTTTTTTCTTGCGGGGGGCAACTTGTTGAAAAGGGCCGGCATCTTTTTTATTGAGTGAGAAAGCTAAACGCCGCATGGCTTAGCGAGTCCATCGGTACACAGTCTTTCTAATTCCTCCTGTTTCGACCTTGACCCGCTGGGTATGCGACCCGGCGGGTTTTTTTGTCGTAAGCTGTCTGGCGAACGCGTTCTGCAGCTTCGGCGAGACGTGCCGCCCTCGGCAGTGCCTCGATCGCCTTTGCGACTTCCTTATCCGATTCGGCCAATGAAAGAGCAGCCGTCTCGGATCCGAATGCCGCCAGTTTCAACTGATGTTTGATCTGCCGCCCGATGAACTCCGCTTCGCTATCGACGATCTCCTTTCGGATACTCCAATGCTGAGCCTGAATAAACTCCCGGAATGCCGGAACGAGGTCTTGTGCGATCGGCTCCGTCCCAAAGATCACCGACTGCCGGATCTGATCTTTCGAGCTTATTAGGTTCTCGAATTTTCGACTGCGGCCGTTTATGATCTCCCGAACAAAAAAGAAGATCGGATCGACAAGGGCGGCCTTCTTCGAATCGTATTTGTCTTTCTCAGTAAGCTCGTCGGGGGTGATACCCTGCCCGCCAAAGACCGGGCGGTTAGTGACGGTTCGAGCTTCGGTCTTCGGTCCGTTTGCATTTGAGCGATGCTGGAAATAATCGTAGTGTCCGGATCCCTCGTATCCTCGCTGGATCGATCGCCCGGACGGAGTGTAATATCTGGCCGTCGTCAGGGTAAGCCCGGCTCCCGAAGGAAGCTCGAGCACGTTCTGAACGAGTCCCTTGCCGAACGTGTTCTGCCCGATCACGAGTGCACGGTCGTTGTCCTGAAGCGCTCCGGCCACCACCTCCGATGCCGAGGCGGTCTGCTCATCAACCAGAACTACCATCGGAACGCGCTCGGCGACTGGGTTCAACGATTTCCAGACTCGCTCGTCGAATGAATATCGCCCGCGCTGGGACATTATCGAACGTCCGGCCGGCAAGAATTTTTCTGCTACTTCGATCGCCTGTTCCAGAATGCCACCGGTATTCCCACGAAGATCGAGAACAAAATATCTCATCCCGCGCCGCTTGAGTTCTTTCAGCGCGTGATTCAGTTCGGACATCGTCGTATGGCTGAAGCCACCGGACAACGCGACATAGCCCACCTGTCCGTGGATGATGCCGAAGCTGGAGATGGATGGCTGAAAGACCCTCTCGCGTAGCATTTGGACGATCTCTGTCGCTCCGGTCGCGGCCCTCTCGACTGTGACCTGTACGACCGACCCTCGCGGACCGCGTACCTGATCCCGGACAAATGCAGAAGCCAGACCGCTGACGGGATTTCCGTTCACCGCGACGATCCGGTCGCCGTATTGCAAGTTCGCGCGTGCTGCCGCGGTGTCAGGATGGGTCGCGATCACGTACGTTTCGGCCCGGCCATCTTTTATGAAAGTTGAGATGGTCGATCCGGTGCCGGAGTACTCGCTCGCTTGCTCACCCAGCAGCTCGCGAAACTCTGTTGCGTCGAAATATGTCGAGTGTGGATCAAGTTCACCGAGCATGCCGCTGATCGACGATTTGACGACCGAAGCGGCATTTAGGTCTTTTCCGTAAAGATGATTACTGCGTACTATTTCGAGAGCTTGCTGCAAGTCGGACGCGACCCGAGTCGCGGCGGACGTCATCGCCTCTTCGACCGGAGCTTCTCGCTGTGCGGCAGGTGATGCCGAGAACGATGTCCCGGTCTCGACACTGAACGGTTTCGCACCGCCAACCCGCGACATAGTTTGCGCCGTTCCGGTTAGCGACGAGAGAATTAATAGGAACGCTGTAAGAAAGGTATATCGCATTTTTGGCCACGACGAATCGGTCACGAGCGTCTTCGATGGCTGGAAAGCGACGGACACATGCACATTGGTCCGCCCTTCCGGCACGTATCCGGTTCAGGATTCTCAGATTGTATTTGGTGATGAAAAAGCGTTAATGGACCGGATGTTCCATTTAATTCTTCTCCGGATCCGATCGGGTTGATAACGGCGATTGTTTGGAGGAAAATCTAGCCTATGTCCGGTAACGATGAACTAAACAAAAAGCTTCGCAGGCTGATCGACACGGTGGATATTGCGAATCTTCTGACCGAGCCTCTGACCCGTTCGATACACGATCTTCTCGGGGTATCCGCCGGTGAGTTAAATGCACGCGAAGCATCCGTTCTGATCCGGGATGGAGAGGACGGCGGTCTAAGATTCCTCGCGGCGACCGGCGAGGCAGCACCGACACTTCTGAACTTGAAGATCCCGGCCGGGAAAGGAATCGCCGGTTTTGTAATGTCTTCGGGCCAGCCGATGGCAGTATCGAATGTAGGCGAGGAGGCTAACTTCTACGCTGAAGTCGATAAGGCGACGGGCTATTCCACTGAGATGATCCTTGCAACGCCGCTTCGTCATAATGACGACATGATCGGGGTGCTCGAGTATATAAACCGTCCGGGCGAGCCACCACACCTTCCGTTCACGCCTGAGGAGATGGATAAGGCGGCACACTTTGCCGACGCAATCGCGTCGCTCGTCAATGCGTATGAATCCGCAAAGCTGTTCCGGGACCTTGGAGAAAAGATCGTTGGAACGGACGAGGACCTGGATATCACATCCGTGCGCGAATGGCTGCGGGATCTGCGCAGTTCGTCCGAGCATAGCGAGATGATGGATCTTGCGATTCTGATACGTGAGGTCGCGAGTCGTGGAGAGTCGGAAAGGAGGATCTGCAAAGAGATCCTGGAATCCGTTCTCCGATATTCCGACAGCAAGAGCGACCGTAATTTCCTTAGTCTCTAAAGCCTACGTTTCGGCTTGTACACCTTGAAGAATGCGTCTGACAATCTCCTCGATAAATCTGTGTAAGTTATGACGTCCAATCGCGAAGACAACCCCGATTGCGAAGCGCGCACTCCGACCCTTCTAGATCTAGGTGAAGGCTGGAGGTCTGCGACCGGGAAGGGCGTGACCGTTGGAATCGTCGACAGCGGAATCGATGCGGACCACCCGGATCTCGCCGGACGGATCGTCGAATCGGTCGAGGCCCGGCTCGATGACAAGCGCGTCGTCTTCGATCCTTCGGAAGCAGGTGATTCGGCCGGCCACGGCACTGCGTGCGCCGGCATCATCTCGCGCATCGCTCCCGATACAAAGTTGTTCAGCATCAAGGTTCTTGGAACGGGTGGTATCGGGGACGGCCAGGCGTTTCTTGCCGGATTGGAATACGCGATCAACAAGCGGCACCGGATAATCAATCTAAGCCTCGGCACTACGAAACCGCAATTCTTTTCGCCCCTTCACGATCTTCTCGACCGGGCCTACCAGGCGGGCTGCGTAGTTGTAGCGGCCGCGAACAATTTGCCGCAGCCGAGTTTTCCTTCGGTGTTTTCTTCGTCGCTTATCTCAGTTGTAAAAAGCACAGAAACGAATCATCTGTATTTCGGCTTTAACTACGGCGAGGTGATCGAACTGTCGGCTCCGGGTGTAAACGTTCGGACGACCTGGCCGAATGGAGGCTATAGAACATTGACCGGAAACAGTTTCGCGTGCCCGCATATTGTCGGCGTCATCGCTCTGATCCTGGAAACGCATCCGGATCTGACGCCGTTTCAAGTCAAATCTGCGTTATACGATCTTGCCCGTCGCCGTCAGGCGTTTTGATTTGCGGGGGATGTACCCGCATAGGTGCCAAAGTTAAGGTTTATGAGCTCAGGGGGTGAATTTGTGTAAAGCTGCTGGGATGGCTTTTTAAATTGCTACGACCTTCAGAGGGCGTTTCAAAACTAACAATTTCGGCAGCGAAGCTGCGAAAAGAGGATAGCCAGATGCGGAGCTTCTGGAACGGTGCAATACAAGTACTCCGCCCTGAAGGGGCGAGAGACCAACACCTGCCGCACCTTCAGTGCGGAAATAACATTCGAGTTTCCCAGACGTTTCACGTCTGGCTCTGATCTTTGGGCAGCTTCGCCGCCAAGCTGTCGAGTTTTGACACGGACTCTTCAGGTCGCGGACTGCTATCGCCTTTCTAAGAGGGCTTCAAGCCCAAATATATAAACCTTCCGCGTGGCTTTAGCCTTTTGGCTGATGCCTGTCGGGTATTCATTTCCATGACGTCTTTGCCCCGGCGCTCAGCGCGGTATTGAGAATAACGGTTTTGCTTTTTACGGGGCCAAAAGGATTTTATAAACTCTATTCAAGTTATGTCTGATGCATTCAACCTACCGCCGCTGGAGATCGAGGAATATTCACTTAAGAACGGGCTACGCGTCGTTCTTAACAGGGACGAGGCTGTGCCCGTGGTTGCCGTGGCCGTTTACTATGACGTCGGCTCGCGCAATGAACGCGAGGGTCGTACGGGCTTTGCTCACCTGTTTGAGCACATGATGTTCCAGGGTTCTGAGAACGTAAAAAAGGCCGAGCATTTCCAGTTCATCATGAAGGCCGGCGGCACGATGAACGGAACTACCTCGAGCGAGCGAACCAACTATTTCGAAACGCTTCCGGCTAGCCAGTTACCGCTCGCTCTGTGGCTGGAATCGGATCGCATGCGTTCACTCGCCGTCACCCAGGAAAACCTCGACAATCAGCGCGAGGCCGTTAAGGAAGAAAAGCGTCTCCGCTACGACAACCAGCCGTACGGGCAGATCTTTGATCTGATCAACGAGATGATCTTCCGGAACTTTGCGAATTCTCACTCTACCATCGGGTCAATGGAGCACCTCGACGACGCTACCGTTGCAGACGTCCAGGAATTTTTCCGGATCTACTACGCCCCGAATAACGCCGTGCTTGTCATATCCGGGTCCTTTGAACCCGGCACTGCAAGGGAACTCGTCGAAACATACTTTGGCGACATCGTTTCGCAGCCGTCGCCCCCCGAGCTTGATGTTGCCGAACCGCCCGAAGTCGCACGGAATTATCGTGAGTGGGAAGACAAGCTCGCACCGTTTCCCGCATTCTTGATCGGGTGGAAAATACCTCAACGCCGCACGCCCGAATTCAATGCCCTTTACCTCGCGGGCAAGTTGCTCTACGACGGTGAAAGCTCGCGGTTGTATCAGAAGTTGGTGAAAGGCGAGGAGTCAGTGATCCAGTTGTTCGGTTTCACAGATGAGCGGCGAGGCCCTTCGAGCATCTTTGTCGGCGCGATTCCAAAACCCGAAAAGGACCTGAGCCGGATCCGCGACATAATCATGACCGAGATCCGGAGTGTCGCTTCGGATGGACCGACCGCTGACGAGATGCAGAAGCTGCACAATCAGCTAATCAACGATGCCGTTCGAACACGTCAGTCATCGATGTCGCGGGCGCAACATATTGCCGAGTACGCGCTCTATGACGGATCGCCGGCCTTGGTAAACAGTGAGCTGGATGAGCTATTAAGCGTAACGCCCGATCAGATACGTAACGCGGTCCATAGTTACTTGAATACGGATAACCGTGCTCTCCTGGATATCGTGCCGGCAGGTAAGGGATAACGAGAGCCGGCCCGATCGACATTCCCGAATTTTTATGACGCAAGCAATTCGAAAAACGGCACCCGGTGCCTTGGAACCGGTGCCGTTCCAAATTTCGCAGCCGTACATCACCCAGCTAGATAACGGCTTGAAGATCGTTATCTTTGAAGACAAACGACTGCCGCTCGTGAGTTTCCGGCTCGCGTTTTTAGCCGGGGATACAACTGATCCCATTGATACGATCGGTCTTAATTCGGCAATGGCCGCAATGCTGACCGAAGGGACTGCAAACTATTCAAGCAGGGAACTGGCTGAGAAGATCGAACGTCTGGGAGCGAGTATCTCCGCGAATTCATCGGACGACTTCACGATCATCGCTGCGTCATCGCTGTCGATCTACTCCTCGGAGATCCTTCAACTGTTTGCTGAAATAATTTTCCGGCCTAGTTTTCCCGAAGAAGAATTAGATCTGTACAGACGGAACGCGATCGAGAACATCAAGTTCCAACGGTCGCAACCGGGTTTTCTCGCCAACGAACAGACGGCGCGGATTCTGTATGGTGATCACCCATATTCGCGAATGGCCCCATCCGCCGCGGACATTGAAAGACTTACGCGTGAAGCACTCAGCGAAGCCCACGACCGGCTGCTGTTGCCAAACAACGCTATACTCGTTGCCGTCGGTGACATTGATAGGGACGGGTTTGTTGAGGACATCAAAGATAGCTTTGGCGGGTGGCAACGAGGTGATTCTGGTGTCTCTCGGTTCGCCAGTCCGCCTGAGCGCAACGGTAGAACTTTGACGATCGTGGATCGCCCGGGCTCCGCCCAGTCGAACATCGTCCTTGCGAATATTGCGATGGAGCGAAATAATCCCGATTATTTTCCGGTCCTCGTTATGAACCAGGTTTTAGGTGCCGGTGCATCCTCGCGAGTATTTATGAACCTACGCGAGGATAAAGGCTACACCTACGGGGCCTACACGCGGCTGGATACAAAGCTGCTGGCGGGGGATTTCGAGGCGACCGCTGAAGTGCGAACGGCGGTGACGGGCGATTCGCTTCGCGAATTCTTTTATGAGCTGGATCGGATCCGAACGGAGCCGGTGAGCGATGACGAGCTCGCCGATGCTAAAAACTTTCTGACCGGTGTGTTTCCTATTCGGGCTGAAACCCAGGAAGGGCTTACGAACCTAATCGTAAACCAGCAGCTTTACGGACTGCCTGCGGACTATCTTCAGACGTACCGGGAGAACATTGATGCGGTCTCCGCCGAAGAGGTGCAGAGCGTTGCAAACAAGTATATCTTGCCCGATCAGTTGGCAATTGTGATAGTCGGAGATGCTGGGGAAGTTCTGCCGCAAGTGAAAGGCTATAGCGATATGCTAGAGGTCTTCGATACGGAGGGGCACGCGATGGATGTTTCAGGTTTTGAAGTTGAAGGCGATGAGGAACCGGATAGTGTGGCGGGCCAATGGGATCTGAGTTTAGATTTCCAGGGTCAACAGGTCTCGGTAACTCTTGTGCTGAAGCAGGACGGTGAAAAGGTCGCAGGAACGATCGAAACCATCCTTGGCAGCGGCGAGATCACGGACGGAAAAGTACGCGGTGACAAGGTCAACGCGACCGCAAGCACCGAGATCCAGGGACAGGCGGTTGATTTTGTGATCAGTGCTTCTGTGAACGGGGAACGAATGACCGGGACTTTGTCGACCGCGATCATCCCGGACTCACTTGCATTCGAGGGAAGCCGGCGTTCCTAGATCCGAGCGAAGTCGGTCTCAACCGCTATCTGCTCGGCACCTTCGGGCGTGACGTTGAACATCACATAGCGAAATCCGTTCTCGCTATGACAAACATCGGTCCGCCAGCCCCAGTCCGGATGCTCGGGCACGGCATACTGTCCGAAAACGGATATCCCGCCCTCGGAAGTGAAACTTCCGTTGCACAACATCAGAGCATCCTTTGAATGCCACGAGTCCGTCCAAACAGCTTGGACAGCATCGGATCGTGGATCCGCGCCGAGGATCAGCATACCTTCTTGTGATTCTCCTTCGTACGACCACGTGTACTCGATAGAGATAAACTGTCCATTCATTTTCGATCGAACGGCGGCTTTCGATTCCGAACGTTTGAGCGGCTCCGGCATCCACGGCACATGGAGGACATTCGTTCCTTTCCAATCTCCGACAAGACCCGCGAGCCTTTGACCTATACTCATAAACCTCCTCGTCTGAACCCAAACTTTGTTCAAATTATAGCACTCGGTAAATTGAGATTGACAGAAGACGGCCATGGCGTAGGAGATGAGCAGAAGGGGAGTTTTGAGTTGTGAGTGAGGGTTTCTGCTTCGGGTCGGAAGCAGGACGGGTAATCACAACTCAAAACATGGGGAGTCCACGGATCAATTAACCCGCCCTCTTCAGCGGCGGCGTCAACAACGAATTCCCACGCCGCAATTTTTGCAAATGTTGTATCAGTGCTGAAGCGGCCCGCTTTGTAAGCTCGCCGGTAGAACAGCCCATCACGGAGTTGCACTCTTCGTCAGCGTCGACGCTAACTTCTCTCGCGATGGCCCGCACCATGCCGAGCTGTCTAGCGGTCACAAGTTCGCCCAGGCTGCCCGCGATCGGGTTAGACGGGAACTCGTCACCGAACTCGACGGCCGCGTTCGATCCTTCTCGCTCAATGACGTCAGACTCCTTCTTGTAGAGCTCCCGGGCGATACCGAACTTTACGGCGGCACGCTTCAACGCATCATGCTCGGCTTTCTTAATACCCATTTCGTTCTGGGCCAGGCCGGTCCCGATTCCTTCTCGAGTGACGCCATCGATGGTGATCGCGACGGTGACCGTCATCAAGTCGCCGATCTGACGGATGTCTTTGACCGTATGCGCCCAATTCGGTGCGGTTTCGTCGAGTATGTCCGCGACGGTGTGCCATTCGACATAGTCGACCATCTGGACGTTTCCATTTCGGTCGCGTCCACCCTCGCGCTGCTTCACCAGATTCGGATCAACATGCTTCCTGAGTTCGCGAAGCGTAGCTGAGAACTCCAGAACATTGTCCCGTCGCTCCATTCCATCATGCACCGTAGAAACTTTCTCTTTACCTTCCCTAAGATTTATCTGATTCATCTTTAGTCTCCTTGTTTCTCTCGACTCGTCCGGCATGACCGTTTCGTCGCAGCCTGTCCGAGTGCTGCAAGCGGGCCAAGGCTGACTCATTCGACTGTTCGCCGCCCACGGACCTGCGCGACTCAGTAAGTTAATTTTGCAAAACGAACGGCGTTCCATCGTGTGCCATCCGTGAAACAGTCTATCAGCGAAATTTATTTGTTGCAAGCATGAAACGAGGTGTTGCATTTAATATTATTCCTGTGTTATGTTTTATCCGTGAAATAGGAATTCCACCCATGACACTTAGCTGGAGGATCGGGAATTATGGCTGACAGAATCGACAACTTCATTAATACAGTAGAGCTGGGCCGGGCTATCAAGCGGCGACGAGAGGAGTTAGGCCTCAGCCTTCGTGACGTTGCCGACGTAACGAAAGTCTCGGCATCGACACTATCGCGGATCGAGAATGGAACGGGCAAGCCTGATTCTGACAATATCGCCCGGTTGACCGGATGGCTGGATATGCCGATAGATCGGGTGATGAATAAGCAGGCCACCGACGTCGAGCCGGTCATTTACTATCCGCATGAAGCGACGCCTGAGATCGTTGAAGCTCATTTGCGTGCGGACAAAAAGCTGACTCCAGAGACTGCGAATGCTCTTTCGGAGCTGTTTCGCGTTGCGTACAAGCAGTTCAGCAAACCTGGTGAGGAATAGGCTTTTATGTTTGAAAACTGGAATCGAGGCGTAATGGATACTTACATGTTGGGAGCGGCACCAATGCAGGCAAGTCAGAATAACCAAGTTGTAGACAGGGGATTTGCGGTCGACACGACGTTCGTTCTTTTTTTCCTCGCGGTAGATTTCGGCCAGTCGGCTATCGGCTTCGGCCTGGACTCACTGCTATCACTGGTCACGCTTCTACTGCTCTTGGTGCTCCCGTATTTCTTGCCAGCGGTGAACGAAAAGCCCGAATTTGGTGCGTGGGTGGCCGGCCGTGGCGTTATCGCGGCGTTCGCGATTGCCCTCGGAGCCATGTATCACGGGGCCCTCGGTTCCGCTCTTCCGGAGGCATTCCGCTTCCTCCCGATGACGTTTGTTATCTTGACGGCAATGCTCAGCTGCTACTTGCAGTTCTGTGCTATTATCAGGTTTCGTTTGGCGAGATAAGGCAAAAGGCGTCGAACGTGAAACAGATCCGCGTATGTTCGGGAAACGTACGCGGATATTTCTTTTTAGGCTATGACCTTGTCGGCAAAGTCGTGCTGGCCGGGTTGCTCTTCCGCCAAAAGCTCATGGATCCTTGTGACTTCTCGGACGAGATCCGAGTATTGCGTCGTTGTTAGCGCCTGAGCACCATCACAAAGCGCCTCTTCCGGACGCGGATGGACCTCGATTATCAGCCCATCGGCCCCGACCGCCACGGAAGCTCTTGCCATCGGATTTACAAGATAGTTGTGTCCGGTGCCGTGCGACGGATCGACGATTATCGGCAGGTGTGTGATCCGGTGAACTGCTGGGACGATCGAGAGATCCATCGTGTTTCGAGCATGGTCGGCAAATGTCCGGATACCGCGCTCGCACAGGATGACGTCGTAGTTTCCCTCGGCCATGATGTACTCGGCTGCGAGAAGGAATTCGTCAAGCGTCGCCGAGAGTCCACGCTTTAGCAAAACTGGTTTGCGTGTCTGTCCTACGTACTTGAGCAGCGCGAAATTCTGCATGTTCCGCGCCCCGATCTGAATACAATCCCCATATTTCTCGACAAGGTCGACGCCATGCTCATCCATCGCTTCGGTCACGATGTTTAGACCGAACCGTTCGCGCACCTCGCTTAAGATCTTCAAGCCGTCCTCACCCATTCCCTGAAATGCATAGGGTGAAGTTCGAGGTTTGAATGCACCGCCTCGAAAGAACTTCGCTCCACTGGCCGCCACGGCCTGGGCGGTATCGAGAACTTGTTTCTCGCTTTCCACGGCGCACGGCCCTGCGATTATTGCCAGCTCTCGTCCGCCGATGGTCGCGTTTCCAACCTTGACCGTAGAATTATTCGGCCGCAGGTCGCGGGATATAAGCTTGTACGGCTTGGTTACGCGGATCGCATCGCCGACGCCGGGAAGATTTTCGAAATGGGCCGGATCGACCGCACCTTTATTTCCCGTCACACCGATCGCCGTTCGACTCTCGCCCGGCATCGTATGACCACGCAGGCCAAGGCCTTCGATAATTTCTACAACCCGGTCGATCTCCGCCTGGGTCGCATCTGATTTCATTACGATAAGCATAAAAAATGGGTCGCCCCGTACTCCAACAAAACTAAAACTCTAAAGTTCTACCCCCGATTTTGCAAACTGGGGCAGGATGCCGCGAACCAACGTCGCGACTCTTTCAACAGCATTGTCATTCGACGACTGCTCTATCTCCGCGACGATCGCCGATCCGACAACAGCGGCGTCTGCGTATCGCCATACGTCCGCTATCTGATCACGTGTCGAGATCCCAAATCCGACCGCGACAGGCAGATCGGACAAGTCTTTGCACCTTTTAACGAGAGCTTCGGCGTCAGAACTGATGTCGGATCTTGCTCCCGTCACGCCAGCCCGCGACACCGCGTAAAGAAAACCGGTCGAGCGTGCCACGACCCTCGAAAGGCGCTTCTCGGACGTCGTCGGTGCAATCAGCGAGATAAGGTCCAGTCCGGACCGGCCGAGAATCTGTGCGGCATCATCCGCTTCGTCGTCGACCACGTCGGTGATCAACAGCCCGTCGATACCTGCCGCAGCCGCGTCACGGCTCAGTTCATCGAGACCGTAGCGAAACAATGGATTGTAGTAGCTGAAAAGTACGATCGGAGTGTCGACCTCCTTACGTACAAGTTGGACCATCGAAAGGATCTCGGCGATGGTTACACCGTTTGCCAGAGCACGTTGAGATGAACGCTGGATCGTCGGTCCGTCGGCAACGGGATCGCTAAATGGCACGCCGAGCTCGATGACGTCGGCTCCCATCTGTGCGAGCTTGATCACGATCGACAGCGATGTTTCTACGTCAGGGTCTCCAGCCGTGACGAATGGTATGAAGCCCTTCCGTCCCGAACTTTTGAGCTGAGAGAATTTGTCGGCGATGACGCTCATATTTCTTTTCCGATCGCGTCGGCCACAGTACCTACATCCTTATCGCCGCGGCCGGAAAGATTTGCGATGATGATCGTCTCCCGCGGCATATCCCGAGCGATCTTCGTCACGTGGGCAATCGCATGGGATGACTCGAGAGCCGGGATGATGCCCTCGGTCTTCGATAGAAACTTGAATGCCTCCAAAGCTTCATCGTCCGAAACCGACACGTATTCTATCCGGCCCGCGTCGTGAAGGAAGGCGTGTTCGGGTCCGATCGAGGCGTAATCGAGACCGGCCGATATCGAGTGTGTCGACGCGATCTGGCCGTTATCATCCTGTAGTAAATAACTTTTTGTTCCCTGTAATACTCCAACGCTGCCGCCCGACATGAATCGCGCCGCGTGCTGGCCAAGCTCGGAACCACTCCCGCCTGCTTCGACACCGATCATCCGTACCTCGTCATCGAGAAACTCGTGAAATAAGCCTATCGAATTCGATCCGCCACCGACACAAGCGACCAAAACGTCCGGTAGCCTTCCCTCACGATCGAGGATCTGCTCGCGGGTCTCGCGCCCTATCACGCTTTGAAAATCGCGAACCATCAATGGATACGGGTGAGGTCCGAGAGCCGAACCGAGCAGGTAATAGGTTGTCGCAACATTGGTCACCCAATCACGGAGAGCTTCGTTGATCGCGTCTTTCAGAGTGCGGGACCCGGAGTCCACGCCTCGGACTTCAGCGCCGAGAAGCCGCATACGAAAGACGTTCAGCTCCTGACGCCTCATATCTTCCGTCCCCATGTAGACGACGCACTCGATCCCAAAAAGGGCGCAGACGGTCGCGGTCGCTACGCCGTGCTGCCCGGCACCGGTCTCTGCAATGACACGTTTCTTTCCCATCCGCCGCGCAAGGAGGATTTGGCCGATACAATTGTTGATCTTGTGTGCGCCGGTATGGTTCAGATCTTCACGTTTCAGATAGATCCGTGCGCCGCCAAGCAAATCCGTCAATCTCTCGGCGAACGTTAGCGGAGTTGGCCGGCCCGAATAGTTCGACAACAGGGAACTGAGCTCCTCTCGAAAGTTCTTGTCGTGACGAAATTCCGAATAGGCAGCCGTCAATTCGTCCAGCGGAGCGACAAGCGTCTCCGGTACGAACCGGCCACCGTATTCACCCCAATACCCTCGTTCATTTGGCTCGTAATTAATCATTGCGTTTTGCTTCCGTAATAAAACGTCGGAGCTTGTCCGGGTCTTTCTTTCCCGGGCTTGATTCGAGAAGGCTGCACGAATCTATCGCGTAAGGGCGTACCGTCGAGATCGCAGCCCGCACGTTTTGGGCGGAAAGGCCGCCCGCGAGATAGAGATCGATGGATGGCGAAATGCTCTTCGCGATATCCCAATCAAACGTTTCTCCGGCACCACCGTAGATGCCTCCCGAATAACCGTCAAGCAGAACGGCATCGAGTTCGTAATCCGCAACGGATCGAGCGTCGAACTCCGGGGCGACCCGAAAGGCCTTGATCACGCTGCAGCTAACCAACTCTGCTACGTTCTTTACAAACGCGGGTGACTCGTCGCCGTGAAGCTGAACCGCATCTAGCCGCGCAGCCCGCGCAACTTCGCTTATACGTTCCGCCGTTTCGTTTACGAACACACCAACGCTGAGAACGTTAGCTGGCAGTTCGCTAACGATCGCACCCGCGGCCTCGGCTGAAATATATCTTGGACTCCTCGCATAGAAATTGAAACCGAGCATGTC
>JANPJL010000309.1:0-7816 GCA_031425495.1 Acidobacteriota bacterium | reverse complement strand
CGACATGGTGAATGTCTTTCGCCGCGACACCGATATACCAAAACACGTCGACGAGATTATTGCAGCGCGACCGAAATCAGTTTGGATCCAGTTAGGAATTAGAAACGACGATGCCGCGGAAGCGTTTGCGAAAGCAGGGATCAAAGTGGTGCAGAATCTTTGCTTGATGGTGGAGCATCGAGCCTTGGGCTGAGATGTGCGGTCATTGGTTTCTTTCTTTCTTTCTTATTCCGTGTCTTCCGTGGTTATCTTGCAGGCAAGACCACTGACTACACGGAATGCACGGAATAAATGCGGAATAAGAACCAGCCACTTTCAAAGTGAACCACCAGTGACCTTTCGAGACGCTGCGTCTCACGCGATCGAAAATCGTAAATCGAAATTCGCAAATCCGCCTACCGGGAAGGTTTCTGCTTTTTGCTGCCGCCGCTGACGAGCGCGGTTACCTCTTCGGGAGTTAACTTTCGATGCCGTCCTACCGGGAGCCCCGCATCGGTAACGCTTCCGATCGACACACGTTTCAGTTTCACCACAGAATGCCCGACGGCGTCGAACATTTTTCTGATCTGCTGATTGTGCCCTTCGTAGAGAGTCACTTCGTACCAGCCATTCTTCTCGGTCGGCGTTAGCGGTTTGATGTCTGCGGGGGCGGTCTTGAAACCGTCTTCCAAACGCAGACCGCGTTGCAGTTTTCGGATCGCAACCTCGGTCGGCATGCCCTTGGTTTTTACCTGGTAGACTTTCGGGATCGTTTTCGAAGCAGCAACGGTGTTCGTGAAACTGCCGTCGTTGGTGAGGATGATCAAACCTTCGGTATTAAAATCGAGCCGCCCGACCGGGTGAAGTTTCCCGTAACCTTTGACGAGATCGGTGACCAGCGGCCGCCGTTCGGGGTCGGCGACGCTTGAAAGGTAGCCCTTAGGTTTGTTCAGGAGGATATGTGCTTCCGCCCTCTTCTGCAGCTTCGTGTTTATCAGGCGGCCGTGCACCTTTATGTGATCCTTCTGGGGATCGGCTTTGGTACCAAGCTCCGTCATTATCTTTCCATTTACCGTCACCTCGCCGGACACGATAAGCTCCTCGGCCGCACGACGCGACGCGATACCCGCTTGAGCGATGAGTTTTTGTAATCTTTCTTGCACAGAAAGGAGTTTACCGCAGAGACGCCGAGACGCAGAGGAGGCGAGAGAACTTCTCTCTCAACACTGCGTCTCGGCGTCTCTGCGGTATAACTAGCCTGCCAAGTCTTCGAAATCTTCTATGCTTGGTAAATCCGTCAGATCCTTCAACCCGAACTGGATCAGAAAATCCTTCGACGTGCCGTACTGCATCGGACGGCCGACAGTTTCCTTGTGCCCCTTTGTCACGATCAACCGCTTTTCAAGAAGCGTCTTGATCGCCGAAGCCGACTGAACTCCCCGGATCTCGAGGATCTCCGGAACGGTGACAGGCTGCTTGTAGGCGATCACGGCCAGCGTCTCGAGCGATGCGAGCGATAACTTCGCTGACGGCCGTGTTTTCAGAAACCGGCGTACGTCCTCATGTAGCTCAGTGCGTGTCGCGATCTGCCAGCCTCCGGCGATCTCGCGGATCTGAAGCCCGCTCTCGCGTCCTTCGTATTCCTTCTGGAGCTCTTGCACCGCAGCCTCGATCGTATCGCGCTCTTCGTCCAGAACCTCGGCCAGGAGCTTTGAGGTAATCGGCTCGTCCGCAACGAAAATAAGCGCCTCAACGACGGCCACTAGCTCGCCAGTGCTTCGTGCCGATCTTGTCTCAGTTTCCTGTTCCATTGGTCACCGCTTTCAAAAAAATCTCGCCAAATGTTTTCTTTTGCGTCAGCTTTACACTCTCAGTCCGCACGATCTCAAGCACCGCGATAAACGCCGTAACGAGTTCGCGTCGGGATTGCATCTCCTCGAAGAATGAAAGGACATTCAATTCCGTCTCTTCGAAGATGCGTCGTTTGAGATTCCTGATCATGTCCGAGAGTGAAATTTCCTCGCGGGCGATCTCCATCTTGACCTCGTCGCGGTGACGGGCAAGGATCTTTTGAAAGACCGTCACGATGTCGAAGACCGACGCGTTTATCTCGGCATTCACATCGTCGGATTCGATCTTGCCGCGTTGAAATACCGCGTGCTCGACGGTCGTCCGTTCGTAGAGCATCTGCGACGCGGCCTTGTACGTTTCGTATTCGAGCAGACGGTCGACCAACTCCTTCCGAGGATCCTCGAACTCTTCCTCTTCGGTCATCGTCGGATCGCGCGGCAGCAGCATCTTCGACTTGATCTCGATCAGCGTCGCAGCCATGACCAGAAAGTCCGCGGCGACGGCGATGTCCAGACTCTTCATCAAGCGGATGTACTTGACGTATTCATCCGTGATCTTGGCGATCGGAATATCGAAGATGTTGGCCTGCTCCTGACGAATTAGAAATAGCAACAGATCCAACGGCCCGGCAAACTCACCAAGCGTGATCTCGAGCGCGTCACGGGAATCGGTGCGGATCCCGGCCGTCTCCTTGTTGAAATCGAACGTGTATTGTTCTGGTTCTTCCTGCTCCATCGACGTCTGATTCATTATACGTGCTACTTTGCGAACTCTGCGAGCTTTGCGTGAAATTTAAAACTTTCACGCAAAGCTCGCGAAGTTCGCAAAGCAAGGCATTATCCTTTGTGAGGGTCTCGGAGATAAAGGATGTAATCGATCTTAGGAGGCTCCAAACCTTCCTCGCGCATTTTCAGGACGATGTTGCCGCGGTGGATCGAAGAATGAAAAAGGACGTGCGTAAGGAGTTCGCGATAGGAATTCTCATACGGGATGCCTTCGCTAGTTTTATAACTCGCGGTGCGATCGAGCAGCTCGTCGTTCGCTCCGTCGAGCAGTTGTAAGTATTGCTGTTGAACCGATCGGAAAAGCTCTTCGCATTCGTCGATGGCGAGCGGCGGCCAGAAATCGAAACCCGTAGAATCTCTTCCGGCCAGCCGGTCAAAGTATTCCTGTTTCGTGATCAGGAGGTGAGCGAAGATGCTCAGCGATCTGTCCGAAGGCGTTTCCCGCAGGGCCGCGATCGTCCGGCGATTTGCCCAGTCGTCATACTCAAACAAATCCCCGAGATGCGTGATCGTCTGCATAAAGTCCAGCAAACTTCAGTTTGCTGCGTCTTCGTTTGGCCGGCGAACAGCAAACTGAAGTTTGCTGGACTTAAGCGGCGTAGGCTTCAAGGTCGGCGAGCGTGACGATCTCGAGTACTGACTCGTGGGTCGATTTGAGTATGACCTTCGGAGCCATGCCCGCATCCAGCGCCTGCTTCCATCTTACCGCGACAAGGCACCAGCGATCACCCTCGACCAAACCTGGAAACGAATACTGGGGCATCGGTGTCGATAGATCGTTCCCGGCGGATTTCGAATACGCAAGAAACTCATCAGTCGCTTCGATGCACACGGTATGGCGTCCTTTATCGTCCGGCCCGGTGCGGCAAATTCCGTCGCGGTAAAATCCGGTCATCGGGTCCGTGCAGCAGACCTTGAGCTCGCCGCCGAGGACGTTCTTGGGTTTCGGGTAGTGTCCGTTTCCGTTTGTAATGCTCATGAGCGAATTCTATGAAATTGTCCGGGGAGCGGCCACTGCTCGAAAGTCATTTCTTGGCAGAGCCGGCCACTTTTTCACTGGTATTTCCACCTGTATTATCGGTTACGATCGGCCGCTTGCCGTTAGCGTATCGCGAGAAGCTCACTTTATTCTCAGTTCCGTTATAAATGATCTCGGCCGCAGCCTCCGCGGTCACCTCGTTTCGATCGCCATTTATCATGATCTGACTGCAGACACCTTTTACGGTCACCACCTTCGCTGCACCGTTCACCATCACTCGGTTGTATTTGTTGCAGACGACATTCATTTTGTCACCCGCCCTGTTTATGGAGATCGTCGGACCGGGATCGGTCGTGTCCGCTTGAATGGCATCCGCCGGATCGATAGGTTCCTCGGTTGGCGTCGGCGAGATCGAAGGCGTAGGAGTGGCCGCGTATTTTTCCACGCTCTTCTTCGAGATCTCACTTTGGACCTCGCACGATGCCAGTATCGAGGTCGATAAAACCGCAAGAGCCAGTAGCGTATTTCTCATAGTCCTACTTAACCAGTTCGAGAGCCTTCTCCGCGGGCCTAGCCATTATCGCCTTATCGCCGACCTCGACGATAGGTCTTTGAAGCAACGACGGAAATTCCACGATCGCTTTGATGATATCGCCCGCTGGAGTTTCTGCGTTGAGTGCGAGTTCCTTCGCTTGAGCCTCGCCCTTTCTAAGGATCTCAAAAGGCGACACGCCCATCTTCTTGATCAGTTTCTTGAGCGACTGCTCAGTAAATGGTTCATTGAAGTAATTGACCCTTTCCGCGTCGATGCCGTTTTCACGAAACAGCGTAGCCAGATTTCGGCACGTCGTTCAGGTGGGTTTTTCGTAGACGGTTATCTTTTCTGTCATTTGTTTCTTTTAGGGGATTAAGCCTGCGTCGTCAACTTCCTTTCGTCCCGGCTTTCCGTGTCTTCTTTTTCCGTGCTTCTCCGTGTTTCCGTGGTCAGGTCTAAGCCGGACCACAGAACACACGGAATGCACGGAAAAAGAAGACACGGAAAGACTGCAACTCAAGCACGAGATTGTGCTCTAGCTTCACCCGCGTCGCCCGAGCGCGTCTCGATAAGATGTTGAGACTCTTCGTACGTAAACACCCGCGACTTGGTGACGAACCTAACACCGAGCGGGATCTCGAGTGAAAAACTGGCTCCCCGTCCGGGCACGACGTCGATGGTCAGCTCCGTGTGCTGCCAAAACTCGAACTGGTCCTTTGCCATGAAAAAATCACATCCCGCGATCTGGCCTAGCCACACGTCCGAACCGCCGACCATGAACTCGCCCTTCGGATAACACATCGGCGACGAACCGTCGCAGCATCCACCTGATTGGTGGAACATTAGGTCACCGTTTTTGTCGCGGAGCTGGTCGACGACGGCGGCGGCTTCGGCGGTGATTCTGACACGCTCTATTTTCTCCGTTAGCATAAATTAGTGTCGCGTTAGCTCGCGGTCCATTTTTTAGCGTTTTCGAGCGAGGGCGTTATCGCCGCCTTATCTAGAATGTTCCGTGGCCAATCTGTTTGGAGATCGACCGTAGGCAAATTCTCAGAATTCGATGCATCAAAGGTCCACACGGGAAGTAGCCCATGCTCTTCTACACTGAAGTAGTTCGGCTCTTTGGTGTAAGGCAACAGGATAACTTTTTTAGTTTTGAAAAAGGAGTCGGCTATGAATTCCACCACAGCACCATTACGGTCACCATTAACATCTAGAAAACGAAAAAACGGAACGGCAGAAATTCTTTAAAGTCCAAATCGGTCGTAAAGTAATACCAAGTTCCGGCCTCAATACTTAGTTTAGTCATACCTCATGATCTGGTCGGCAGCCGGTTGGGGTCTTGTCGCCCCTCCGGGGCGTGCATTTCTTTCTGCACCGTTTACCCCGGATTTCGCTTCGCTCCATCAGGGGCTACAAACATTTCGCTGCTCTGCAGCTACGATGAAAACTGTGCCCGCGAACCACGCGAATGAGAGCGAATAAAAGAATTCTTATTCGCGTCCTTTCGCGTAATTCGCGGGCAAAAATTCTTAAAAGAATCCCATCGCGTTCTTGTCGTACGAGATCAGCATGTTCTTCGTCTGGCGATAATGATCGAGCATCATTAGGTGATTCTCTCGGCCAAAGCCTGACTTTTTATAGCCGCCGAACGGAGCGTGGGCCGGGTAGTTGTGATAGTTGTTCACCCACACTCGGCCGGCCTGGATCGCACGCGGCACTCGGTAAAGTTCGTGCGCGTCGCGTGTCCAGACACCGGCACCGAGGCCGTATAGCGTATCGTTGGCGATCTCGATGGCTTCGGCTTCGTCCTTGAATGTCGTGACGGACGCGACGGGGCCGAAGATCTCTTCCTGAAAGACGCGCATCTTGTTGTGGCCTTTGAGCAGCGTCGGTTGAATATAAAATCCGCCCTCGGCACCATTGTCGTTCTTGTGCACGTCACCGCCACAGAGCACCTCGGCGCCTTCCTCCTTTCCGATGCTGATGTAATTCAGGATCTTCTCGAACTGGTCCTCGCTCGCCTGTGCTCCGATCATCGTCGACGGATCGAGCGGGTGGCCGGTCTTGATGTTCTTTGTGCGTTCGACGACCCTCGCTATGAACTCATCGGCGATCGACTCCTCGACAAGAATTCGCGACGGACACGTGCAGATCTCGCCCTGATTCAAAGCGAACATCGCCGCACCCTCGAGACATTTGTCGAGGAATGCGTCGTCGGCGTCCATCACGCTCTTGAAGAAGATGTTCGGCGATTTGCCTCCGAGCTCCAGCGTGACCGGGATAAGATTCTGCGACGCGTACTGCATTATCAGGCGGCCGGTCGTTGTCTCGCCGGTGAACGCGACCTTCGCAACGCGCGGCGATGTCGCCAACGGCTTTCCGGCTTCGACACCGAAACCATTGACGATATTCAATACTCCGGGCGGCAGGATGTCGCCGATCAACTCCATCAGGATCATGATGCTCGCGGGCGTCTGCTCAGCCGGTTTTACGATCGTGCAGTTGCCGGCGGCGAGGGCCGGTGCGATCTTCCACGTCGCCATCAGAAGAGGGAAGTTCCACGGAATGATCTGCGCGACCACGCCAAGGGGCTCCTTAACGATGATCGAAAGCGTGTTCTCGTCGAGCTCGGTCGCACTGCCTTCTTCGGCGCGGATGACGCTGGCGAAGTATCGGAAATGATCGATCGCAAGCGGCAGGTCGGCCGCCATCGTTTCGCGGATCGGCTTACCGTTGTCCCAGGTTTCAGCGCGTGCGAGCAGCTCAAGATTCGCCTCCATCACGTCGGCGATCTTGTTGAGGAGTCTACTGCGTTCGGTCGGGGAAGTGCGTCCCCACGCCGGAGCGGCTTTGTGTGCGGCGTCGAGAGCCAGTTCGATATCGGCTTCCCCCGAACGCGCGATCTTGGTGAACGGTTTACCGTCGACTGGCGAGATGTTGTCGAAATACTCACCGCTTTTGGGTGCGACCCACTCGCCGCCGATAAAATTTTCGTATTGTTCTTTGAACTTAGGAATGTCGAAAGACTTTTTTACTGCGTCCATGATGATCTCCTTGTGTTGTGGGACCCGTTGGTGCAGGTCCGCGGCTGGGTTGTTCGGAATGGCCTAATTGTAGCACCGCACGACTAGGTTGCAATACAAAACTCCCCTCCTTGTTTAGGAGGGGTGCCGAGGCTTTGCGAGGCGGGGTGGTAGTTAAGAAGAATCTGATTCTTACCTCCTAACTCGCCTCCTTGTTTAGGAGGGGTGCCGGAGGCTTTGCGGAGGCGGGGTGGTAGTTCAGAAGAATCTGATTCTTACTTAACTACCACCCCGTCAGCCGAAGCGGCTGCCACCCCTCCTAAACAAGGAGGGGAGCTGAGACTGCTCTCCTAAACAAGGAGGGGAGCTTTTTTGCAGAACTACCACCCCGTCAGCCGAAGCGGCTGCCACCCCTCCTAAACAAGGAGGGGAGTTAAGAGCGCCACCCCTCCTAACAAGGAGGGGAGTTTTCTAGGCGATTCCCATCTTTCGATAGACATCCGCGAGGGTTTCACGAGCGATCGCCCGAGCTTTCTCCGCTCCAGGCTTAAGTATCGAATCCAGCGTCGCATCATCGTATTCCTTTACCCGCTCCTGGAACGGCCGTAGAAATTCTACGACAGTTTCGGCAAGCTCGGTTTTGAAATTACCGTAGCCCTTG
>JANPJL010000308.1:0-1836 GCA_031425495.1 Acidobacteriota bacterium | reverse complement strand
CGAAGGATAGTGTCCCAGCTCAGCCCCGCCTGTGCGCCTTCCAAGATAAGAAACTCGAACAGCCGCTGATCGTCATGTAGCGGTACGCCCCACTCTTCGTCGTGGTAGCGAATCGCGAGATCATTGGTTGGCCAGGTACAGCGCTTCATTTCTTCTTCACCGCGTCATCGGCTTCGCGTCCCTGCCGCGTAAGCGGCTTCTCGAATTTAGCCGTGGGTGAAACCCACGGACCTCACTACGAATTGTGTCGTCGTGTAGCGACGATCGAGTTCTTCGATTGCGACGGAGGCAGCAAATCGCACCCTGACTACCGAGCGTGATCTCAGTCCGCTACGCTGTCGTTTCGCGACCTTGAAACTATTGCCCTACCTTGAACATATCGCCCTTGCTTACGCGTGGGCTTTTGCATCTTGGCCCTGGCGCTTCTTCGATATGTACAAGGTCTTTTCAACGACGGCGTGGACCTTTCCACCACCGTCTTTCAGCTCCAGATCATAAACTCGATCAATGGATCGCTCCGTTTCTGCCAGCCGCTTGATCTCATCGATCTCATCACCCGACAATTTGAACTCGACATACAATGTCTCCTTCCCGGGTTTCTTGAATCGAATCTTTGCGGCCTTATCCCAAACTATGTATTCCGGTCCTAGGATCTTGATTAGCATCAGCATGTAGATCGGATCGACCGCTCCGTACATGCTCCCGCCGTAGATGGTGCCGACATAATTTCGTGTCCGCCACGATAGCGGGATCCGGACCTGGGCTTCGCGAAAATCCTCGGAGATATATGCGACCCGGCCTCCGGTACCGCGATACGCGGGAAACAGATTGAACTTCCACCGCGCCAATCGACTTTCAAAACTCTCCGGCATAGTGTCCGACAGGATTTCGAGCTACTTCGGAAATCGGTCCGCCCCGACGACCCGCTTAGCTTGGCGAACATGTCGTTTCGTATGTTCGACCAAAACGGTATATGCGTCGTCAAGCTTGTACGTAAACACCTTCAGGAACGGCGACGTTACGACCGTCTTTTGTCGATCGGCTCCGCTGCACGCGTCGACTTTGCGATTCACCTCTTCGATGTGCGAGGCGAACCGGTCGATGATATCCGGAGCAATGTCGCTCGGTGGAACGATCCTGTTTGACGGAGCTTTGGCCTTCTTCGAATCTTCCGACACGGCCTTGATCAAAAAGCGTCCGAAGAATCCGCTCAAAGGCGAGTAGTTTTCGAAAAAGGAATTCTTTCGCGTTCCGGTCGCCAGCTTATCGAACTCGGGATAGAACTCGTGATTAGTCTTGATTATGTGCTCGAAACACTGCCCGACGCTCCAGCTTTTCTCAGCGGGTTTCCAATTCAACTGTTCGGATGAGAGATTGCCGAACGTCGCACGAGCATCATCGGCAACTTGCTTCAGCGCCGACGTTATCCCAGTTATTCGTTCGTCCATACATTGCTCCTCTTCTTAGCGTCCTTCGCGAGCTTTGCGTGAGAACAAGCGCCGATTAATACGCCGTTCATTTTCACGCAAAGCTCGCGAAGGACGCAAAGGAAATCTAGTTCCTCAACGGTTTCCCTGTCTTCAACATCGCCGCAATTCGCTCTTGCGTCTTCCGCTCACCGCATAAGCTCAAAAACGCTTCGCGTTCGAGATCGATCAAATACTGCTCCGAAACATGACTCGAATGATTCAGACTGCCGCCGCTCATTACGTTGGCGAGTTTCTTACCGATCAACGCATCGTGATCCGAAATAAAACCACCGCGCGACATCATGTGGAGCGCAAGTTTCATTGCCGACTGTCCGGCCTCACCCAGCGCGAGAATGTCGGTGCGCTG
>JANPJL010000307.1:0-23859 GCA_031425495.1 Acidobacteriota bacterium | reverse complement strand
GAATGGCTGGAAACCATTCCGGTTCTTTTTTATATGTTCGAGGAAGGGCTTTTCATCGTAGCCTCCGACCCGAAACATAAAGATCTGCTCGGCTCTCAAGTCTTGAAATTCGGGGGACGCTCCGTAGATGAGATCGTTGGTTCGATTCACGCGACTTCGAGCGAGGACAATAAGATCTGGATCAAACAGATCGCGCCGTACCGGATGCGGCACTTGCCTTTGCTGCACGCCGCCGGAGCGATCCCGGATGCGAACAAAGTCGAACTTAAACTGCGCGGGATGGACGGTAGCGAACGGACCGTTTCACTGGCTACCGATCTGACGCAGCCGAACATCTGGAACACAAAACCAAATCCGCCCGAATGGGTCAATCTGCCGCAAACCTTGGGCACACCGGTGCCGCTCTATCTGAAAAATCCGAGTGCGAATTATTGGTTTGAATATCTACCCGACAAGAAGACCGTTTACTTTGGCTTCAACGGCGTTCGCAACGATGATAAAGAATCGCTTGCTGCTTTTGCAGCCCGACTCTTTAAGTTCGTCGACGAGAATGTGGTTGAGAAACTGGTGATCGATCTGCGCTGGAACAACGGCGGCAATACGTTCTTACTCACGCCGCTCGTTCAGGGATTGATCAAAAACGAGAAAATTAATAAACGAGGCAAGCTGTTTGTCATCATCGGCCGCCGAACGTTCTCCGCTGCGCAAAACGCTTCGACGTTTTTCGAGCGATACACAAACGCAATGTTCGTCGGCGAGCCAACCGGTGCCAGTCCTAATTTTGTCGGGGAGGAAGACCCGTTCGTTTTGCCATACAGCAAAATTGCGGCAAACGTCTCGCACCTTTATTGGCAGAGCGCGTTTCCGCAAGACGAACGAATCTGGATCGCACCGCAAATTTACTTGCCGCCGACCTTTGAAGCGTATCGGGCGAACCGCGACACGGCTTTAGAAGCAATCTTGAATTACCGAAGGAAAGAAAATCTTTGACCTGGTCGCCGCTCTGCAAGAGCCGTTCGGGAGCAACGTACAAAAGCTTCAGCACTCCGTTGCGGACCTTTTGAAAAACTTCAACCTGCTTGGACCCGGTCTGCGTCGAATTCAAAAATGACGCCGCAACATTATTCTAAAATTCATTAATGGTGTATGAAAGCGCAGATACAATACTGTAGGCGTCGAGCCTTTTAGATGGGCTGGCGTTGAAAGCGTCAGACTCTCGTGAGATCGACCGGCGAAGAAAGATCTTCGTCGCTCAGTCGACGACCGCTACCGGATGAAGAGTGACCGCGAGAGACAACATGCTTTCGGACGAAGGCAAAGGGTATATGCAATAACGGCAATCTACTAACTCAGCGAGTGCAGTAGTTCTTGATATGAAGTGAGCTTTTAAATGGGAGAAGCGAATGACAAAAATTAAATTATTAGTTTTCTTGGCAGCAGTTATCAGCATTAGTCTTTTCCCGGATGAAGCGTTCGGACAGAAAAATGCAAAGTATGAGGTGATTATTACTGCCGTCACCGACAACGGCATCGCGGCAAATCTTTACTTGCCGAAAGTTTCGGGCAAACATCCCGCCGTTATTGTTATAGGAGGTTCGGAAGGCGGTATCAGGTTGGCTGACCGTTGGGGTGAGCCGCTTGCCGCTCGCGGATATGCGGTTTTATCACTTGCTTATTTCGGTATCGGAATGTTGCCCGCACAATTAGAGGAAATACCGCTTGAGTATTTTAAGAAAGCCATTGATTTTGTCCGCGCACATCCGGCTGTTGACTCAAAACGCATTGCTTTCATCGGAAACTCGAAAGGTGGCGAGGCGGCGTTGCTCATTGCGGCAACTTATCCTGAAATCAAAGCAGTAGTTGCCGGCGTGCCAAGCAATGTTGTTTGGCAATCAATCAATTTCAAGGAGCGGACGGTCAAATCCTCGTGGACTTTGGGCGACAAGCCGATTCAGTTTGTACCATATGACACTACTCCGCCGTTCACTTCGATGTCCGCTATGTATCTTAAAAGTTTGGAAAACAAAGCGGCAGTTATGCGGGCGACTATTCCGGTTGAGAAAATAAAGGGAGCAGTCTTACTCGTGTCGGGCAACGACGATAAAGTCTGGGTATCGCGTTTGATGTCTGACCTGGTAATAGAAAGGCTGAAGAAGAACAATTTTCGGTTTAAGTATGAGCATTTAAGCTACGACAATGCCGGACACGCCGTTTTAGGACCGCCTAGCATCGTCGCTGCTGTGACGAATAATAACCCTTCTGCCTCCACACAGATTGATAAACTAGACTTTGGCGGCACAAAGGAAGCCAACGACTTTGCCAGAGCAGATTCGTGGGAAAAAACATTGAACTTTTTAGACCGGAATTTTAAGAAGTAGCTATGCTCCAATCTTTTATTGTCCGAAAGAGCATGGTGATAGCAAACCCGCATCGAACAATTCAATGGACGTGACGGCGAAACAGCGACTTTGTTTTTATCTTGTCTGTTTTACCTGACGTTGCGTGTAATCGGTTTCGCCCGACTCTCAGCCGTTATATTTCCACTGCATCGATCTGGGCTTTTTGCAGCTTTCCCGAGTAATCGATATACAGCGACTTCCATTCGCTGAAAATATCCAGCACCTGAGTTCCCGCTTCGCGGTGGCCGTTACCCGTTCCCTTTGTGCCGCCGAACGGCAGGTGAACTTCAGCACCGATCGTCGCTGAATTTACATAGCAGATGCCGGTGTACAGCTCCTGCATTGCGTAGAACGACTTGTTTACATCTTGCGTATAGATCGCCGACGACAGACCGTACTTCACACCGTTCACGATCTCGATCGCTTCGTCCAGAGTCGAAAACGGTATGACGGATGTTACCGGACCGAAGATCTCTTCCTGCGCGATCCGGTGGTTCGGAGCGACGTCAGAGAACACTGTCGGTTCGATAAACCAGCCATTTTTAAGATCGCCTTTCGTGATCCGGCTTCCGCCGCATGCGAGTGTCGCTTTGTCGACGTTCTTTCCGATGTGTATGTAGCCAAGGATCTTCTGCATCGCATCCTCGTGGATGACTGGGCCGACCTCGGTTTTCGCATTCAGCCCGTTCCCGACACGCAGAGCTTTCGTCCGCTCGACCAGCTTCGCGACGAATTTTTTGTAGATCTTTTTATGTACGACCAATCGTGACGAAGCGGTGCAGCGTTGTCCGCTCGTGCCAAATGCTCCCCACAGTGAGCCCTCGACTGCATTGTCGATGTCGGCGTCGTCCATGACGATGATCGCGTTCTTTCCGCCCATCTCGAGCGAGACGATCTTGTTGTCGCGGGCGCATTGCTCGGCAATTACCCGGCCTGTATCGGTCGAGCCCGTAAACGAGATCAATCGTACATCCGGATGTCCCACCAGAGTCGGGCCCACTTCCCCACCGTGACCGTTGATCAAGTTGACCACGCCCTTCGGAATACCAGCTTTCTCACATGCTTTTACGAGGTTGAGTGCAGAGAGTGGCACATCCTCGCCGGACTTGATCACCACCGTATTGCCGCAGACGAGCGCCGGGATCAGCTTCCACGACGGGATCGCCATCGGAAAATTGAATGGCGTGATCAACCCGCAAATCCCCACCGGCTGGCGCACGCACATCGCAAACTTATTCGGCATCTCGGCAGGCGTCGTAAATCCGTGCAGCCTGCGTCCTTCACCGGCGGTGTAGTAAGTACAGTCGATAGCTTCCTGAACGTCGCCGCCGGCTTCTTTTAGCACCTTCCCCATCTCGCGGGTCATGTCGCGCGTGTACTCATCCTTATGCTCGCGAAGTATCTCACCAAGCGTGAAAAGGAGTTCGGCTCGCTTCGGCGCCGGCGTCCGTCGCCATTTTGTCGCCGCGTTCTTCGCGGCCTCGACTGCATTGTTGACGTCATCCGCATTCGATTGCGGAAAACGACCGACGATATCCGATGTGTCCGCCGGGTTCACATTATCGAACCACTCGCCAGATGAGCTCTTCACCCATTCGCCGCCGATGTAGTTGAAATAAGTTTGGGTTTTCGAAGAATTTTTTATTTTCGCTACTTTTGCCTTTGCCATATGTAAGTCTCTGGTCCCGAGTCTCTGGTCCCAAGTCTGTCGTCCCGGGTCCTTTTAGCTGATTCAGTTCTGCTTTGAGTGGAATTTTCTTTATCCGAAGTTTAAAGTCCCCGCTCTCGCAACGCAACTGGGCGCGAAATTTGTTTGTTCGAAGATGATCACCGTCTTTATCCGGCTTAATTCCGTGTATTCCGTGGTTCATCTAATGCGAGACCACGGAACACACGGAACAAGAGGAATGGCGATGGCGGGGCGAGGATTTGAATTGACCCATCGAATGCCAACGCCATAAGCACGTGGAGTTTCTTAGCTATCGAAATACAAAGTCCCAAGTATGCCGCGGCAAACTTGGGACTTCTGTGACTTAGGACTTAGGACTTAGGACTTGGGACTTCGGACTTGGCACTTGGGACTCACAGCTACTGCACAGTAAACTGCACCACCTTCAACTGAAGGTTGCGGGTGCGGACCTCGTATGTGACAACGTGGAGAACGACCGCGTCACCCTTTTTCAGTTTGCCGACCGCCGCGCTAAATGTCTTGACGTCCGTCACAGGTATCCGGTTCATCCGCTGGATAAGGTCGCCTTCACCAAGAGCCTCGACACCATTCGAAAGCTTTACGTCCGCGATAAAACTCTCAGGATTTATCTCTTTCACAAGCACGCCGTTTTGTCCTTCCAGTTTGTGGGTCGCCGCGAGCGTCGATGTCAGGTCTACGAGGGTCAGACCAAACGGCTTGATCTCTTCTTTCGTCTTTTCAAGCGGCAGACGGGTGCGTGGATCGTCTTCGCCCGCTCGGTTCGAACGCAATGGGCGTTCGCCCAGCCGAATCGCGGTCGTGCGGCGATCGAGCCCGGTCGCGTTCTCACGAAGATAGGCAACATTCACCGAATTCTCGGGCGATGTCGCCGAAACTCTTGAGATCAGGTCCTGCGCACCGTCTACCTTATGGCCATTGAACTCGACGATAACGTCCCCAACTTTCAACCCCGCCAATCCAGCGGCACTCTGCGTATCCCTCAATTCCACGACGATCGCGCCCTTCGGCTCCTTCAGTCCATAAACCGACGCGAACTCCGCCTTGACGGTTTCGAGACCGACGCCGAGAAAGCCGCGACGAACTTTCCCGTTCTTTAGGATCTGCTCAAATACGTACGACGCTTCGTTGGACGGCAACGCAAAGCCTACTCCGTTGTAATGGCCGGTCGATGTTGCGATCTGGGAGTTTATCCCGATTACATCGCCGCTCATGTTGACCAGCGGACCACCCGAATTTCCCCGATTGATCGCCGCGTCTGTTTGAATAAATTTTTGAAAGACCGACGTCGAAGGCGTCTCACGGTTGGTCTGCGAAATAATGCCGGCGGTCACGGATCTATTCAGGCCGAAAGGCGAGCCGATCGCGAGCACCCAGTCGCCCACTCGCGCTTTATTCGAATCGGCGAGCCTCACGTACGGGAGCTCGCGGGCGGCATCTATCTTCAGGACCGCGACATCAGTCTCCTCGTCGAAGCCGACGACCTTTGCCGTGTATTCCTCACCCGAGTCGAGCTTGACGGTTATCTTTGCCGCGTCCTCTATTACATGGTAATTGGTCAATATGTGCCCAGATTTATCGACGAAGAATCCACTGCCGACCGAGTACGAGGGTCGCCTCGGCATCTGACGGCGGAAAAATTCCATTATGTCGTCCGACGCGCCTGGCGCCGCTTCGGCGCGTGCCGCCACTTCGGGAGTCTTTCCCTTGGTGTCGATACTTACCACCGCCGAGCCCATACGCTTGACGACTTCGGCAAAGGACGCGGAAAGCGTTTCCGAATTTACAGAGGATGGAGGCGGTGACGGCTGAGGCGAGGCCGTCTGTGCCGAAGCGAAAACTCCGGAAATCGTCAGGATCGTAAGCAAAGATACGGATCGTAACTGAAACCTCGCGGCCGCGACATCAAACATAATTGCTTCTCCTCGAATAATTCCTCGTAAGCAAAACGAAATTTAGTGCCCGATTATAACAAAACAATTGATGGATGAACGAATTCCTACGGCTTCAGCAAAACCTTTAGCACGCCGCTTTTCGTCGCGTGATCGAGAGCGTCGACGCCGTTTTCAAGCGTAAACTCCTCGCTAACCAGATCATCCGTCCTGATCTGGTTGGATGCTAAAAGTTCGAGAGCGGGTGCAAGCCGTCCGCACCTTGACCCGACTACCGAGAGTTCGTCGACGACAAAACGCGACGCTTCCCAAACAGTTGCGCCGTGAAATGTGGATTTGAGAACGATCGTCCCGCGGGTTTTAACCATATCGGAGGCGGTTGCGAATCCCGACTCTGATCCACTCGCCTCGACCACGACATCAAACGAGCGTCTCAGGTTTTCTACTCGTTCTAGTTTCACGGTCTCGACATCACGCTTCCCCGCGATCGCCAGCTTTTCGGCATGCTTTCCAACCACCATCACGGAGTCCGACCGCAGCCGCATCACCATCGCGCATAATAACCCGAGCTTCCCGTCGCCGATCACCGCAACCCGCGTTTCGCGGTCGATCGGAACACGCTCGAATATCCCGAACGCCGCCGCGAGCGGTTCGGCAAACACGGCGGAGTCGTCGGATACATTATCGGGCACGGAGATGAGATTTCGCGGCGGAAGCGTCAAAAACTCTGCGTGAGCACCGTCACGACCCAGAATTCCCAGGACCGTGCGACGTGGGCAGTGTCGCGAATCGCCGCCCACGCAGAGATCGCATTCTCCGCATCCCGCGTTGATCTCGCCGACAACTCTCTTGCCCTTTAACTCCGCCAGGTCGCCCGGTTCTTCGACAACACCGACAAACTCATGCCCGATCGTTCCCGTAAAACCTGCATAGCCGCGGACGATCTCGAGATCCGTGTTGCAGATGCCTGACTTAGTTACGCGGACAAGGGCCTCTCCTTCAGTTGCCGGAGACCCGATCTCTTCTACCCGGACCAGCCGGTTGTTTACGCGCAAAGCTTTCATACTTGCTGAACGGTGGTTAATTTACTTAACCGCAAGAGTCTTTTATAATTTCACCGCATTCAAGATTACCAATCTACTACAGGAATTCTATTGAGATTATGCGAAGTTTGCTTTTCACTCTGTCACTGACCGCTCTCCTCTGTTTTACCTTAGCCTGTGAGCCTACCGGCACCGGCGGTTCACCAGCTGCGAAGGGCTCGCCCACTGCCGCATATCAACAACTGTTCGCGGCCGTAAAATCAAAAGATACGGAAAAGATAAAGGCCGTCCTTTCGAAGAAGACACATGAGTTTGCGGAGATGGTCGCGGGCCGACAAAATCAGCCGGTCGAGAAAGTTTATGAGAACGGTTTTACCGCTACCACATTTGCCGAATCGCTCCCCGAGATCCGCGATGAACGCGTAAGTGGTGAGTTTGCCGCCGTTGAGGTCTGGAATTCGAAAGACAAACGTTGGGAAGACCTCGGATTCGTCATGGAAGACGGATCTTGGAAACTTGCGATCGGCGAAATGTTTGGTGGCTCGTACAAATCCCCCGGTAAAGGCCGAGCGATCAAAGAACAAGAAGCCGCGAATGCGACGACCAACACTATGGTCCCCGGGGTTCCTGCGAACTCCAATGTGAACATGAACGCGAACACCAACTCGAACGTAAAGGTCATCATTCCGAAGGAACGACCACAGTCGAACACAAAATGATCGACGCGTCATCGGTCGCAGAGATCGTTGCACAATATCAAAAGCACGGCTGGACACTCCGCCGTGCTTTGGTTTCTCCGGAAGCGAGGGTTTCGTTTGCTGACCTGCTTCGGAATATTGACCAACTGGATAGTGACTTCGACGCACTCTGGTTTTCCCGTTCGTCGAAACCTGAGGTCGAGGCCTGGGAACTTCGCCGCTTGTCGGCCCTGCCATTCGCTCTCATAACGGCGACATCAATCGACGCGCCGACCGAAGAACGCGAAGGTGCATTGTCAGAGATCGAAGAAGAAATGCGCGAAAGAACATTCGCTTGACAAGCGTTTCGCGCGACTGCAAACTTGAAACGGTTGACATGATGATCAAAGACCTCGGAGCCGGAGTCGTTACTGTTTGGGAAGGCTTGCGGCCGATTACAAAAAAGATGCTGGTCGGTGCGATGCAATCGGACGGCTCTAATCCACCAGTAAATTTAGTTAAGACATTTTCCTACGACGCTCACGCCGACTGGGAGCTTAGCCGTTTGCTGTCAGCGCTTGACGAACAGTCTAAAAGCTTTTCAAAGAAGAACACGGAGATTCTGAATGAGATCTCGCAGCTTGCGGAAACGTGTGTGAGCGTTCTCGAATCGCAAAGCGGTTCGGCCGAGGTTTTCATCCAGCTGGCTGAGCGTGCGATAAAGAAGCACGACTATAACAAGCTTGATAAGCTAGCCGATCGTCTTGCCGACAGGTTCTCTTCAGGTGAAATTGCGGAAGTCGTGAGACAGACGGACGTTCCACAGATCCGCGCGATCGCGTACGAAACCCTTGCTCTGCTGCCGGTCCCGGCAATCCTTCCGCTTCTCGAGGATCCGCTTTACTCGGATATCGCCGCGAACGCACTCGAGCAAAAGGCTTACGAGTATGACTCCGCCGAAGCCCGCGACCTGCTCGACCAATTAGATTCGGAAACCGAGATCAGAAACGACTAACCGGTCAAACAAACTCTTAGTTTGCTTCACCGGCTTCGGGGTTCTGCATTCTCGTGTAGCCCTCATCGCACCACCAGAACTCTACGCCGTCCCGACTGCGTCGTTCTTCTTCTCTTTTAATCTTCCGGGATACATCGGAAATCGAGATGTGATCTCCGCTACCTCCCCGCGGACTCTTTCCTTTACGCTCTCCGACTCGGGCTCGTGAATGATCGCCGCGATGATCTCGCCGATCCTTTTCATCTCTGCTTCTTTCATGCCGCGAGTGGTCAACGCCGGTGTACCCAGACGAATCCCCGACGCGACGAAAGGCTTGTTCGTGTCGAAAGGGATCGTGTTCTTGTTAACCGTGATGTGCACTTCGTCGAGAGCTTTCTCCGCAACCTTTCCAGTGATTCCCTTCCCATCCATAAATACGTCGACCAGGAGAAGATGATTGTCAGTTCCGCCGGACACAAGTCGTAGTCCCGCAGCGGACAGCGTCTCGGCGAGTGCCCGCGCATTGTCTATGATCTGCTGTTGATAAACTTTGAAGTCGGGACGCAGAGCTTCAGCGAACGAAACTGCTTTTGCAGCGATGATGTGAACGAGCGGCCCGCCTTGCACGCCCGGGAAAACGCTTCGATCGAGATCCTTTGCAAATTCTTCACGACATAAGATCAAACCACCGCGCGGGCCCCGAAGCGTTTTATGCGTTGTCGTAGTAACGAATTCGCAATGCGGTACGGGTGACGGATGCAGCCCCGTCGCGACTAGCCCGGCGATGTGGGCGATATCCGCCATCACTTTTGCACCGACACCGCGTGCGATCTCACCGATCCGCGCGAAGTCGATCGTTCGCGGATACGCCGACGCCCCGCAGATGAGCAGTCTCGGCTTATGTTCTTCAGCTAACCTTTGCAGCTCGTCGTAATCGATCTGCTCGGTCTCGCGATTCACGCCGTAGTCCGCGACCTTGTAATTGATCCCGGAGAAATTTAAGGGATGCCCGTGCGTGAGATGACCGCCATGCGACAGGTTCATCCCGAGTATCTGATCACCATGCTCGAGAGCCGTCATCAGAACCGCCATGTTGGCCTGCGCACCAGAATGCGGCTGCACGTTCGCATGCTCAGCACCGAAGATCTCTTTGGCACGATCGATCGCCGCCTGCTCGACGACATCGGCGAACTCGCACCCGCCATAATATCGCTTGCCCGGATATCCTTCGGCGTACTTATTCGTAAATACCGTGCCCATTGTTTGCAGCACGGCTTCGGAGACAAAATTCTCCGACGCGATAAGCTCGAGTCCGTTAGTCTGACGACGAACCTCGTCATCGATCGCTTCGCTGATTATCGGGTCTGCTTCTGTAATGTTTGCGGTGAAAAAGTTATTCATCTTGCCCCTTCTTCGAGATATTCGCCACGAGCTTCGAGCATCCGCCGTGCCCCCTTCGGCATTTGGTAACCGTGCATGTGATAAAAAACAAACTCTTTTCGTTCTACGGACGAATACGAAGATGGAGCAAGACTCTCAAGAATTGCCTTCTCAGCCTTATAAAGGCCACCGCAAGCAAGGTACCGTTCCTCTTCCGGCATCGACATCCATCGTTCCTGGATCAACCTATTCATTTCATCCTGAGTCATAATTGTTAATCGGTTCCTTAGTTTAGCATTGACGTAAACTGGGTCGCATCCAGAACCGCAACACCCAAACTCTCCGCCTTTGCCAGCTTCGAGCCTGCGTCACTCCCGGCGACGACATAGTCTGTCTTTTTACTCACCGAGGATGACACGCGTCCGCCCCGATCTTCGATTAACTTGGCGGCCTTGTCCCGCGTAAACCCCTCGAGCGCTCCGGTCAGAACAAAGGTTTTTCCCACGAATCGTTCGTCGAGCTCGGCGGTTCCGGCACCCTCGGTCTCTGCTTTCACACCGGCAGCTTTCAGCCGATCGATCATGTCCTTGTGCAGAGGATCGCGAAACCATTCGTGGGTGCTAACGGCCACCGTCGGTCCGATCTCATGGATCGCTTCAAGTTCGTCGATCTCGGCGGCCTGCAGCGCGTCGATACTTCGAAAGTGTTTCGCGAGTATCTTTGCGTTTCGTTCCCCGACGTGACGAATGTCGATTCCGAGTAGCAATCGCTGCAACCCGCGCGTCTTGCTTGCGTCGATCTGATCGATCAGTTTCTTAGCAGATTTTTCCGCCTTACGCTCGAGATTAGCGATGTCCTCAACCGTCAAAGTATAGATGTCAGCGACATTCTTGACGCGCCCGCTATCCACTAGCATGTCGATGAGCACGGTGCCGAGCCCCTCGATATCCATCGCTTTTCGCGACGCAAAATACCCGATACGTGCTTTCACTTTTGCCGGGCAGTCTGGATTTGTGCAGCGTCGGACTGCTTCGTCCTCGGGTCGCACCGCCTCCCAACCGCACACCGGACATTTTGTCGGAAACTTGTACGCACGCTCGGTTCCGTCACGTTTCGATTCGACGATGCCGAGAACTTGCGGAATGATCTCACCGCTCTTTTCGATCAGCACCGTATCGCCGAGCTTTATATCAAGCCGCTTTATCTCATCCTCGTTGTGCAATGACGCTCGAGCCACGGTCGTTCCGGCGAGAAGCACGGGTTCGAGATACGCAACCGGAGTCATCGCTCCGGTGCGGCCGACCTGTACCTGAATGTCGAGAAGCTTCGTCGTCGACTGACGTGCGGCATATTTGTAAGCGATAGCCCAACGCGGAGCTTTGCTGGTCGCACCAAACTCTTCCTGGAGCGTGGTCGAGTTCACCTTTACGACCACGCCGTCTATCTCGTAATCGAGTCCGTCGCGCTCGGGCTCCATTTTCTCGATGAATGCGACCAACGAATCGTAGTCCGGGCAGAGCTCGACATGAGGATTAACGTGAAAGCCGTTGTCCTTGAGCCATGCAAAATTCTCGAAATGCGTCGCGAACATCTTCTGCGGGCCACTCAGAACGTCGTACGGAAACATATCGAGCTTGCGTGCTGCGACGATCGCCGAGTCGAGCATCCGCAATGTTCCCGATGCGCAGTTGCGTGGATTGGCAAAAGTTTTTTCGCCCCGCATCTCGAGCTCTGAATTGATTCGCTGAAACTGCGTCCGGGAGAGAAATACCTCGCCGCGGATCTCGGCATGACCCGCCACGTCGTTCTTCAATTTGAGTGGAATTTTCTTGATCGTTCTCACGTTTGGCGTGACGTCGTCGCCACGCGCCCCGTCACCACGCGTCGCGCCGGCGGTAAGAAATCCTTTCTCGTAGTGCAGTGCGACACTCAGCCCATCGATCTTCAACTCGGCAACGTATTCTAGCTTTCGTCCTTCGGCTAGCCGTTCGCATCGCTCTGTAAATGCTTTCAGGTCATCGAGGTCGTAAGAGTTGTCGAGCGACATCAGCGGTACCGTGTGATCGAACGGCATTAAACTAACGGCCTTGCCGCCGATCCGCTGCGTCGGACTGTCCGGTGTGATCAGCTCGGGATGCTCCGATTCGAGAGCAGTCAGCTTTTCTAATAACCGATCGAATTCAAAATCGGAGATCTCGGGCGTCGCCTGCTGGTAATAGAGATCGTTGTGCCGGTCGATCTCGGCACGGAGCTTTTCGATTTCTTTTTTCGTAGTGGCTTTAGTTGTCATAGAACTGCCAAGCGGACGCATGGGTTTGCATGATTCGTGCAATTAGTGTGTTTCGCGGTTCTCTCAAAATCAAAGGCGACGGCCTCACCTCTGGATCGAGGCCTTCCTCGTTCGTGGTCTTTTTCGTGTGTTTCGTGTGATTCGTGGTTTTCTTTTTTCAAATCCAAACCACGAAATACACGAAACACACGAACAAGCGCGAAATTACAAACATACAAATACACGACAGAGACCCAGGTCTCCTCACTTACTTCATAAACTCCGCGATCAGGCGGTGAAAGTGATGCGTTCCTTGTTCGCGGGTCGGTGAGTACCTGCCGTGCGAATAAAAACGCGAGCGGATTCCTCGCTGTACGCTCTCGACCACAGCTTCGTCTTCGAGTTCGACACGATCCAGATCCGCACCCGCTCCGGTCGCGAGTTTCGATTCGTCGGAAACATATGTATAAAACTCGACGACAGAATGGGCGGGCGTGACGGGACGAACAACATTCACCGATAATCCCCACGGATAGAAGTTGAACATCATGTTTGGGAATATGAAAAGATAGCTCCCCGCAACTTCGGCATTCGCACCATAGCCAGTCTGTAAACTCGAAAATCGAAACGTTTCTGTCGAGTAGGTACCGTAGTCGACTATCTCATTCAGCGACTGATGGACGAACGGGATATGAAATCCCTCGAGGTAATTCTCGCAATAGAGAGCCCAGTGTGCATCCACTTTGTATTCCCGAATTGCGACAGGCTTCAATATGTGATGGGCGGTCTGTTCGAGATGCGGACCAACGCCGTCGATAAAAGCGTCAAACGTCTCCGACGGATCGATCGACACGAATACAAAGCCGCCTCTCACTGCTGAGGGAATGCTGCGAAGATCGTCGTCCTGAGACGGAAATCCCTCAACGCCTTCGAACTCGGGCATCGAGAGGAACTTCCCTTCCAGATCGAACCGTCGCCCATGATATCCACACCGGATCAAGCTTGCTTTGCATGCCTCCTCGATCAAGATCTTGCCGCGATGCGTGCAGACGTTTGAGATGCACCTCACCCCGTCGGTGCTCTTGGATAAAAGCACGGGCTCGTCGAGAAAATCGGGCAGGATATTAAGTGGTTTGAGGCTTTCAAATTCATCGACCCGACCGGCGAACTGCCACGTCCGGGCAAATATCTTCTCTTTCGAAAGTTCGAAGTTCACCTCGTCCGTATAGAACGCGGAAGGCAGCGTCTTCGCACGGCGAATGTCGAAGTCTACAACAAAATCGGCCATCTCATTTTTTATACAGCAGATATTGCGGCTCGATTTGATCGCGGACGAAGCCACGGGCGACCAGACCACGGCCGAACGCGGCCTGAAACTCACCGCGAATACGGATCTGTTCATCTAACGCTTTGGAGGCATCGGCTATTACGATCTTCGACCAGTGCGCCGGAATCGATATGCGGGCGTCCGGTTCCGCGGAATCGGATATGCTACCGCCTTCGGCCAGTCCAGAGACGCGCGAGCTTTCGAGATGCCATTCGGCGAAAAGACGGTCGCTTGCCATTCCGATCTGTGGGCCCGCCGTCGCGTAGTCTTTACCGTAGAAATTCTCTTCGTACTCGGTGACGATCGCACCCAGCTTTTCGAGATTGAAGAAAGCGTTTCGCGCTTTAACAGGTTCGAACGTCCACTTGATCACCTTTACGCCGATCGAGAGAGCCTTTTCACGCTGCGACCACTTCAGTCGAGCACCGATCCCCGCGCCCTGGTATCCCGACTTAACGGCCGTCATGTGCGAATAAAACGCCTTTTCACCGCGGAGAAAAGCCGGAACGCTTAGCACAAATCCCACCAGGTGACCGCCCGCATATGCGCCGAGCGAGAATCCTCCGGCGTTTCTAGTCACCACAAAGTGCCGGACCGGAGAGATTTCTATCTCGGGCAAGGCAAAGACCTCGCGCTGAAGATCGACGCACGCCGCCAGTTCTTCGAGCGTCGTACATTCGCGTATTTCTACCTCGGTTTTTGCGTCAAAAGACATGAGGATATCGCTATCTGAAAAACTTTCGCAGTTTGCTTTCAAGCTGTCAAACCCTAGCTCCGGCAAATAAATAGTTAACATAGGCGCGCCGTATTTGTTACTATTATCTAGGCCGTTCCCCACCATCCCGAGGCCGCCTGCATCCGATGACACCCCATAATAACTTTGATCTAAGAGGAGATTTCCGATCGCACCCTTTTGCGGAGTTGCTCGTTGAGATCGTTCAGGCAAAACTAAACGGCAGCCTCAGACTCAGTCGGCAGAAGGAAAAAGCCATCGTATACTTTCGCGACGGTTTGGTGGTGTACGCCGTCTCTAATTCCCGTGATCTTCGGCTTTTCAGCATCCTGCTGAGCCGGCACAAACTTGACGAGAAAACGCTCGCGAGAGTCACTGAGTTCGCCAACGATATCGAGCTTGCCGCGTCGCTGGAAGAAAAAAAGATCTTTAGCAAGGAGCAGATCGACGATTTTGTCGCGGTTCAGATCGAATCGATCATAGTCGACGCACTCACGTGGCCGTCGGGCGACTGGATCTTCAGCCCCCTGACCCGACTCCGCGAAGACCTGATCTGCAAGACCGACGTTTATAGAACCCTGGTCGAATATGCCCGGTGCTTACCGATCGAGACCGTGTACCAACGATTTCGAAGTGTCCAGGAAGCATTCTTTCGTGAGAAGAATCCTCTTACTGCGGCCGTCCTCCAGCCACATGAAACGTATGTTCTCGACCTTTTTAAGCGGGATCAGCTTACGATCGAGCAGTTGCGTCCGAACTGCAGCCTTGCTGAAAGCGCGATGCTGCAGACGCTTTACGTATTGTGGTTAGGCGGATTACTTGTTCGCCGCGATTGGAACGCCGCGTTCTCGGCGACAAAGATCGGCGAGATTCGCACGGCCAAGGTTTCGCTCGTGAAGCAGGCGGTGCCGGCAGCCAGGCCCGAGATTAAGACTAGTGAACCCGACGCCGAGACCGCTGCCGACCCATCGACCCAGCTACCCGAAGTAAATATTTCGGTGGAAGATTATCTTGCCCGGGTCGAGAATGCCGAGACCCTATACGACGTACTAGGCATTGCCGATGATGCCGGGCCGGCGGAGATCAAGCACTCTTACTTCGCAATGGCGCGACTGTTTCACCCGGATCGTTTTCACCGCGAAGATGCCGTCAGTCTGCGCCGCATTCAGCTTGCGTTTACCGAGATCGCCCATGCGTACGAAACGCTAAAGACCGACGAGGGACGCAACAACTACGATTTCAAAATGCGGAAAGAGCTCGAAATTCGTGGGAAGCGGAAGGCGGCGGGCAAGACCAATGCCTTGACGCCAGAGGATCGTCAGACGGAGACAGGCCTTGAGAGCTTCGAAAAAGGGCTTGAAGCGATTGGTGAAGAAGAATACGCATCCGCTGCCGGACACCTTTCGCGTGCCGTCCACTATAGCCCGCAAAATGCTCTATATCATGCGTTTTTCGGACAGGCCCTTTCGTATCTTGAAAAGCAGCATCACAGGGCGGAAACTGAATTGTTAACAGCGGTCAAGCTTGATCCGGCCAACCCGAAGATCAGGATGATGCTGGTCGAATTCTTTGTAGAAATGAAGATGGCTAAACGCGCTGAAGGCGAGCTGAAGCGTTTTCTTGAGTTGGTACCGGGAAACAAGGAAGCGACGAAGATGCTGGCCGACATCCAACACACCACCGCCGTGCAGCCTTAAATCCGTTCCGCGCTTGAAACTTCAAACGGTAAAAGGCGACACTATACCCCATGCAGAGCACGCTCGCGGCTGAATCGCGTTTTGATGAGAAGCTGCTTGAGATCTCGTCCGAGATGGACGAGTTCGAAGGCTACACGCACGCGCACGGCCTGCGCATCGCTACTATCGCCGACGCGGTAGGCAAACAGTTCAATCTTGCAGCTCACGACCGTTTTTTCATGCAGCAGGCCGCACTCGTCCATGACGTCGGCGAAGTTGTGATGGGACGCGATTACATCAAAGATAGTCGTGTGCTTACCCCCGACGAATTTATCGACATGCAGAGGCACCCGGTGATTGGAGAGCAGGAAACAGCACGGCGCGGAATGTCGCGCGGCGTCCAGCTACTGGTGCGCTGGCATCATGAATGGTGGAACGGAGGCGGCTACCCCGACGCTCTTGAAGGAGAGCAGATCCCCTTAGCCGCACGCATATTGCGCGTTTCTGACAGTTACGCGGCGCTTACCGATAACCGGCCCCGTCGGCAGGCGATGCAGGATGTCGAGGCGAAGCATTACATGACGGAATGGGCGGGCCTTGAGTTCGATCCAAAAGTTGTGAAGGCATTTTTGTCGATCGATACATCCACATATGTGACCGGCCCGGAACCTGAAAGCGACCCGGCACCTAAGTACAGATTTTCGTAGTATGACGCACGCACCAAAGGCGACACCTGCCAGCTGGCTCGCTTTCGAATTGAATATTCTCCGGCGGATCGAGTTTAAATCGATAGCCCTGCCTTTCACCGGCGAGCCGACCCTCGGGGCATATCTCAAGCGTCGTGACATTCGCGTTCTGGCGAACGACCTGCTTCAATCGTCCTGGACGAAGGGCGTAGCGTCGATTCAGAACAACAGCGAAAAGCTGTCGGATGAGGATGTGAATCTCGTTCTCGAGGACGTTTATGTTCCTCGACACAAACTACATAATCCCGCCTTGCGGAATTGGTTCACTGAGACAGACTCCTGGTGGTTCGACAACGTCCGGCAAAGTTTGGACCGGCTCGCGTCGCCCTTCGCTTTCGCCGTTGGAGCAAGTCTCGCGATGGCGGTCGGCGATTATGTCATGTCATTCTCGCCCGACACTCTTGAGCTCCGTCAACCGCTTTCGACCGTCTATCGACGCCTCTGGACCATTCTCCCTGACCCGGTGAACAACGGTCAGAACAATAGCTGCCAGAACAAGGGCCCCAACGAGTTCATCGCCGAAACAGGCTTTGCCGATCTTATGTTCCTCCGTCTGCCTGCGTCAGGTGCAGGAACGCAACGCGGTTTTTCGGACCGTGTATTGTGGCGAGAAGAATGGCTCAGGGGTGGTGACGATTTTTGGACCGATGTCGAAACGGTCCGCAACGGTAAGCTGGGCATGCCGGTCGAAACCAAATCGCAATACCTGCAACTGCTCGAAGATACGCTCCGAACAGCCTCCCACATAAAAAGCTGGGCGATCGCTCATGTCGAAAGCGGGTTTATATCGACCCAGGACATTGTCGAGGTCGTGGGACGCATCCGTCGCGTCGATACGATCTACACCAAAGACTTCTCCGAGCTCACCGGCACGAAAGCCGTCATCATCACGGCATAGTTGATCCTCACGCGTCACCATTCCATCGAGCGGCAACCTTAACCGCAACGTCCTTGACTTCATCCAGCGAACCGGTCGGTCCCCGATCCTCGGTTGTCGCGTGACGTTTCAGAAATGCGTCAAGCATTTAATTCGATTTCGCGTTCAAGTCTGTATGGATCAATGTCATCATTCAGGCCGTTTTGGCGGCAGTATTCTAATCTGATCGCCTTATCCGCCGCCGCGACTCTGTCGATGCAGTGGGCGGCCAGAATAAGTAACGGAAACGAGATCGCCACCAGCACCGAACCTGGCGCGGATAGTTCGGCACCGGACTGGATGAAACCTGTGATCGACAGAATGCCGATGGCAAGGCCGCCGAGACCTGCGGCCCCGCCTGCAATGGCGGACGCGAGTAGACCGCTCGCCCAAAGACGAAGACCTTGCTGCATTGAATGCGTGCTTATGTCGATTACTCGACGATTGATTTCAGAAACTAGTGCGGCTGTCATTTTTTCATCTCCGATGAGGCGTCGATCCGAGGGTCAACGGCTCCATCAACAAATTACCTCGGGCCACGTAAGAATTGAGTAAGCCATTCGTAAGGATTCCATAAATTCTTTCCTGAAGAATTTGAGGCCTCGAGAGTCGGAGTATGCCCGGTCGCTACTTACAATGTTTTTACGCCTTCTTTACGGTTTCCTTATGAACTCGGGAATAAGCTAGGGACTTGAATTTCGTGTCTGTTACCGGGCACAAATAGAGGCGCGATCAGAGAACTGGTCGTGCCTCAATCGCGTTTTAGAAACTTTGATTAAAGTCAGGTCGAGATTGTGACAGTTAAACAAATTACGAACAGTGGATTGCAAGGTTGGATGATGAAAGGCGTCGCCCATGCGGAGGCGCCCTTCGCTAAAGAGAAGACCCATCACAAGCACCCTTGGTGGAAGGTTATGTGCCTCACCGGTGTCGATTATTTTTCGACGCTTGGATACCAGCCTGGAATCGCGTTTGCCGCGGCCGGCGTTCTTTCACCTATCGCGACGCTCATCCTCGTCCTACTTACTTTGTTCGGTGCGCTTCCCATCTATAACCGCGTTGCGGCCGAGAGCCCGCATGGGCAAGGCTCGATCTCGATGCTGGAGCATCTGCTGTCACGCTGGAAAAGCAAGCTGTTCGTTCTGGCGCTGCTGGGTTTCGTTGCGACCGATTTCGTTATAACGATCACTCTGTCCGCTGCCGACGCCACCGAGCACATAATCCATAACTCTTTCATAGAGGAGCACTTCCCGCAGATGGATCACCCGATCGCCGTGACACTCGTACTGATCGGTCTCCTATCGGCTGTCTTTCTGAAAGGTTTTAAGGAAGCTATCGGCATCGCGGTTATTCTCGTCGCCGTCTATTTGCTGTTGAATTTGGTCGTGATCACAACGTCATTCCTCGCCATTGCGGGCGACCCGTCGGTCATCAGCAATTGGCAAACGGCGGTGTGGGCGAAAGGCGGAAGTGGCGGCGGAGTGGGGAGTTTTCTTGCCATCGCCGGACTATCGCTACTGGTATTTCCAAAGCTCGCACTCGGTCTGTCCGGTTTCGAGACCGGCGTCGCCGTAATGCCGCTTGTAGATGATCCAAATCGTATCGCGAAAACCCGAAGACTGCTTCGAACTGCTGCCCTGATCATGAGCTTCTTCCTGATCTGCAGCAGTTTCATAACAAGCGTCCTTATTCCTGCATCCGAGTTCGCCGAAGGTGGGAAGGCACAGGGTCGTGCCCTGGCATTCCTCGCGCACCAGCATCTCGGCGAAGTGTTCGGCACGGCCTACGACATCAGCACCATCCTTATACTTTGGTTTGCCGGCGCATCGGCGATGGCCGGGCTGCTGAATATCGTTCCGCGATACCTGCCGCGCTACGGGATGGCACCGAACTGGGCGCGTGCGTCGCGACCGCTTGTGCTAATCTTCACGGCGATCTGCTTTACGATCACTTACATTTTTAACGCAAATGTGGAGGCTCAGGGCGGAGCGTATGCCACCGGCGTTTTAGTGCTGATGACTTCGGCGGCGATCGCGGTCAGTATATCGGCATGGCGAAGACAGGAGGGCATGCGCTGGGTCTTCGTGTTTATCTCCGTCGTCTTTGTCTACACGACTATCACGAACATCGTCGAACGACCCGACGGTATCAAGATCGCTTCGCTATTTATCCTCGGGATCGTTGTTGCGTCGTTCGTATCGCGAGCGCTAAGAACAACCGAGATCCGCGTTCAGAAGATCGCTCTCGACAAGACGGCAGCGGATTTTATCAGCGAACTCGCCGAGGGCGAGATCCGGATCGTGACCAACCGCCGCGAAGAGGGCGACGTTGCCGAGTATCGATTTAAAGAGCACGAAAAACGTGTCGACAATCATATCCCGACGAGCGACCCCGTACTTTTCTACGAGATCGATATCGGTGACGCTTCTGAATTTACAGGCGACCTCCAGATATCCGGCATTGATGTAGGCGGCTACAAGATACTTCGGACCAAGGCTCCGGCCGTGCCGAACGCGATCGCGGCGTTGCTGCTCCACTTGCGCGATAAGACGGGAAAGATCCCGCACGTTTACTTTGGCTGGAGCGAGGGGAATCCGATCCAGTACCTGATCCGGTACATATTATTTGGCGAGGGTGACACGGCCCCCGTCACGCGTGAGATCTTGCGACAAGCTGAGCCCGATCCAGAACTGCGTCCGAGTGTTCATGTCGGTGGTTAAGAGGGATTGAAGCGATAGCCGACCCACGGCTCGGTCGAGATGTAGGTCGGCGTAGACGGATCGAGCTCGAGCTTTTTTCTAAGCTGGCCTACAAAAACGCGCAAATACTCTGTCTGCTCCGTGAAGTTGCCACCCCAGATCGCAGCCAGGATCGCCCGGTGCGTAACGACTTTCCCTCGATTACGAAAGAGGAAGACCATGAGATCAAACTCTTTAGGAGTCAGGTGCACACTATTCCCCCGCACCACCACCTCGCGTTTGCCGATGTCGATAGCAAAATCTCCGTCTTCCAAAGGTCCGGATTCGTCCTCCGCAGCAGGCGAGCGCCGGAGTGCCGCCCTGACGCGGGCGAGCAGCTCTTCAATTCCAAACGGCTTTGTGATGTAGTCGTCAGCGCCAGCGTCGAGCGCGGCGACCTTTGTCTGCTCTTCCCCACGAACGGACAGAACGATTATTGGGAGCTGCGATTCTTTTCGGATTGAACGACAAAACTCAATGCCGTCCATCTCGGGCATTTGAAGATCGGTGATGACAAGGTCCGGGTGCCAGTCTCGAAACGTGTCGAGTCCCGAAACCCCGTCGGCAGCCGTCCTGACATCGTATCGATGCGCTGTTAGGCTCTGCCTCAGTACTCGCGTTATCTGAAACTCATCGTCGACGACCAAGATCCTTTTTGCGGTCATATCCAATCTAATTCGATGCAGCCCGCTTTTCGGCATCCGCCGATTTGGACGGGATCTCGCAAACGATCCGAGTTATGAAGTCACTACTTCCGTCCTCGATCCAAATTCGCCCGCCCTGTGACTCGATCATACCGCGTGCGATCGTCAGGCCAAGTCCGAGACCGCTTGCCGTTTTTCGCGTCTCGGGTTCTCCTATCTGAAAAAACTTGTCGAAGACGTTCTCTCTGTCCATGTCCGGTATTCCCTTACCCTGATCCTCGACGATGATCCTTACTTTCGATTTGGATGTCATATGGGCCGACAGACGGATCTTCCCCCCGGGCGGTGAATACTTGGCGGCATTATCCAGGAGCGTAAACGTCACCTGCGAAACCGATGCGGCATCAATAATGATCGTCGGGAGATCCGGGGCGATCACTATTTCCAATGCATGCTCCACGAGCAGAGGCCGCGCCCGCTGAACCGCATTTCCTATGATCTCTTCGACGGAAGACAGCTTCTTTTGAACATCGACTGCCCCCGCCTCGACCTTTGCGATGCCCACCATACCTTCGATGAACTCGTTAAGTCGATCGGTCTCTTCATCGATTATCTCCAGAAACTCTTTACGGGATTCGACATTCAGCGTCGCCGTCTCCGGTTCGGCGAGCAGAGTAGTGACCGCCGCCTTTATCGAGGTTAAAGGGGTTCGGAGATCGTGCGTTACAGCGTCGAGTAGAGCCGACTTCAACTTCTCGCTTCGCCGAAGGGCCTCGGCCTCACTCGCCTGTTCGAACGCTCCCTTCAACTCTTCGTAGAGGCTCGCGATCTTTTTCTGACGAGCTTCCGACTCCTCGGCTCGTCTCCGCGCGTAACCGGATAGCTGGCCGGCTATCAGGGCCGTGATAAGAAACGCGCCGAACGCGGTCCAGTTTTCCGGTCCTGAGATGCTGAGCGTATGAAGCGGCGGCAGAAAGAAAAAGTTGAAACTCAAGATCCCGGCGACGGCCGCCGCAAGACCGGCCCGACTGCCGAACAGGGTCGATGAGAGCAGAACGATAAGCAGTAGACCCAGTGCCACCTCGGTCGTGTTCAGATATTGCCGGAAAGGCAGGAGCAGGATTATGCCGAGCGCCACCGCCCCAACCGCGATTAACGCCCCGCTCAGCTTACTGACTTTTATAAAACCCGAAGGCACCCTCGTATTCAACTAAGCCACCTCACTGTTTGGCGTCGGTTCATACGTCGAAGACGTGAAATCCTCGCCCCGATGACGTAAGAACCATAACACGCCTGATACCGCAGACAATACGCCGGAGATCGCAGTCAGCGTCTGCGGCGATATGTAATACATCGCCTCGCTGGCAAGGTAGCTCGACACGCCGAAGACGGTCAACTCGGCGCCTCGTTCAAGTGTCGAGATCCTGCCGCGAATATAATCGGGCAAGCTGCGTTGAAAGAGGGTTTCCTGGATCGCGTATTCGACCCCGATGATAGCCCGCGAAACAAAAGAGACGACGGAGAAAAGTAACAGCGTCGGCATGAAGCCCGCGAGTGAAAACAGGATCCCGTGAATTATCAGAGTCCAGCCGATGAAGGAACTGTGATTCTTCGTGAGATCCAGCCAGACCGAAGTCCTATGCGAGATGAGCATTCCGAATGCGAGCCCGAGTCCGGCTGATGTCCAAAGCAACGCGACACCAATATCCGGGTTCCAGTTCTCTACCGACGGAAAGTAAACACCACCCATCCGCTCGAAGATCACATTGATCGCCCCGCCGCCTGTGGCCCAGATCATGTTCATTACGATGATGGTAAAGGCGAAGCGATTCACGAGCGTATATTTAAACCCTTCTTTCAGTTGGGTGGTGAACGAAGGCTTGTCCAGCTTTTGCGTCATCCGCTCGCCGGTTTCGGCGTCTCTGGTGGCTTCTTCGGGTATCAGCCAGACGGTCCAGGCGGAGATTAGAAACGACGCCGCATTTATGAGAAACGCGACCTCAAAACCAAAGATCGCCGCGGCCCACCCACCAAGTGCGGAGCCGATTGCCATCAGCAAGAAGCGCGACGAGAACATCAAGGCTGTCCCGGCAAGTAGCCCTTCTTTCCCGGTCAGATTGGGTGTCGCTGCATTCTTTGCTCCGTCGAAAAACGCACCGAACGTTGAAAGCATGATCGTTGCGACGTACGCGATCCAGAGATCCTCCGGGCTGGTTACAAGCACAAACATCAGGGCAACCGCGACGCGTGCGAGATCAGTAATGATCATCACCTGCCGTCGGGAAAACCGGTCGACGAACGTTCCCGCGATCGGCGAGGCGATAGCAAAGGGTACAAGCCTGCAAACGAAAAAAATGCCGGCGGCGGTAGGCGAAGCGTCACTGACGAGGCGGATCAGTCCGAGTCCGGCTATGAAGTTAAACCAGTTTCCAAGCTCAGAGATAACCTGTCCCGCTAGGAGATTGCGGAAATTGCGATTGCCCTGAATTAGCTGCTTATAGGTAAGCGATTCCACTCGCTAGAGGATAGCGAAACTTGCGGGGGCTGGGAAAGCGGGGAGACGGGAGACGGGAGACGGGAGACAGGTGACAGGAGACAGGAGACAGGAGACAGGAGACAGGAGACAGGAGACAGGAGACAGGAGACAGGAGACAGGAGACAGGAGACAGGAGACAGGAGACAGGAGACAGGAGACAGGAGACAAGAGTATGAGACGG
>JANPJL010000306.1:0-5848 GCA_031425495.1 Acidobacteriota bacterium | reverse complement strand
TCGTGGATCATCGCTCCGCATGTCAGGCAAATGGATAAAGTTGGTGCAAGATCACGTTTGCAGACGGGACACGTCATAGGTTTATTTAGCTCGGATTGGAGTGAGTGCCAGAGCGCTAAGGCAAATCGCAGAAATAATATCAGAGATTACTTTAAGGCGTCAACAGTAAACGTAGAAATATTTATACTTCTCGGTGACTACATCCGGAATGGCGGGTCGGGGGAGGCGGGGTAGTTGGTATGAAGATTTCGGGGGTGGGCCAAGCTCGTTTGAGCGGAGCTATGCACTAGATCGGCTGGCGTCCGGCAAATCCTGCCTCGATGTCGTGCCACCACTCGATCTCATCACCGTCACCGATCTGCCAGCAGAGAAGAACGATGCGATCGTCTCTCATCGACGGAAAATCGATCAACCCGCGTGAATAATCCTTGAGCTGAATTCCAAGTTCGTGCAGCTCAGTCGTTATCTTTCCGACTTCGTAAAGCGCTTTGACGTAAGCCGGTCCGCCTTTCATCCCGCCACCAAATTCGGACGCGACGGCTGCCGCCTTTGCGTGTTCACGGAAATCGCCAAGCCTCGCATACAGACGCTGGATCCGTTCGAGCTTAACCCGGACGGATGGAAGTAACATGTTTGCCTCAGCGAGGGTAAAAATCTTCATTGGTCATCGTTGACGCGCACAAGGCCGCGAGGATGCTTTTGGTCGTCGCCAACATCATTTCTATTTCCACCGCGCGGTAACCGGGCTGAAGTATCGCGCTTCATCGGATCCGGCACCGGCATTTCACCCGGTGGAATGAACGACGGCACGTCGTACTCGCCGCTTTGCGAACTGTCCTTGCGGATGAACTCCGCAATGTCACCGAGATCGATAAAGAAGTCTGCCACATCGATCAGACGCGGAGCTGTATTCGAACGAAATCCCGCGACCTCGACGCGACAGCCTTTGTAAGCGACGGCGTTTATCGCATAAACAAAATCCTCGTCACCCGAGACAAGCACCGCGGTATCGTAGCGTCCGGCCAGACTTAGCATGTCGACTGCGATCTCAACATCAAGATTTGCTTTACGAGTCCCGTCGTAAAATGTCTTCAGCTCTTTCTGCACGACACGAAAACCGTTGCGGCGCATCCATAGGAGAAATCCCTGTTGCCGCTCCGCACCGGCATCGACGCCGGTGTAGAAGAAGGCACGGAGCAATCGGCCGTCGCCGAGCAGGATCCTCAACAGCTTGTTGTAATCGATGTCTATGGTGTGAAAACGCGCCGCGTGGAAGAGATTGTTGCCGTCAATAAAAACCGCTACGCGACCCCGATGTCCGAATTTCCAGGACGAGCTGGTAGTCGTTTCAAACTGCATGATGCAATGACCTCGTGCTTAAATCTGTGCGGCTTCTATGAGGCTGGTTAACGAGCAGAGAAATCGACGAATTACCCAATGAAATTCTTTTAAGTCCCTTGATCGAAAAAAAACAGTATCAAAAAAATAGTCTAAAAAAACGGGTCCGATAAATTCAGCTCTATAAAAGTTCGCGTCTCTAGTGTGCATCGAGACCAGAGGGCGGTCAAGGCAATATGCGGCGGCCGGTGGTAATATCACTGCGGCATTATGGATGAGAAGACTGACAAGACGTCCGATCCGGAATGGCTCCGTAACCTCCCGCTCCGGGCCGAGGAGATCGGGTTTTCGCCCGACCAGATGATCGCCTGCAAAGCGTGCGACAAACCGAATGGTCCGAATCGTGCATCCTGTCTGTACTGCGGTGCGCGGATCGAGGGAGCCTCGAGCGAACGCCTCGACGTTCGCGAGTTGGAAGGTTGGGAGAAGGGTTTGAATGTAATCGCCGGCGGTTTAACGAACAGTAATGTTCGCACTGCGGCGGAAAAACTGGCGGGATTCATGGTCACCGATCCCGAAACTATAAACACGATCTTGGGATCTGGTGCTCGCGTCCCGGTCGCACGCGTTGAATTTGCCGATCAGGCCGCGGCGATCACGAAAATGCTTTCGGAGTTTGGAGCGGAATGCGTGACGATTCCCGACGAGGATATGCTTTTGTCGGGAGCCCCTATTCGTCTTCGTGCGATCGACTTTAACGGTGACTCAATACTTCTGACGCCTTTTGGCGGTGGCGACCCGACCGTGTTGCCTCGTGAAGATCTTTCGTTGATCGTTTCGTGCACCGTTTTCAAGGAACGGCGAGAGGCGGTCGAACGAACGAAACGCCGTTCGACGACGACTGTGAGTGAAACTCAGTTATCGACTGACGAACCGATACTCGATCTTTACACGCGACGGGATCCGGTCGGGTGGCGCATCCCGATCAGTGGTTTTGATTTTTCATCGCTCGGTGCGGACAAGTCGCTGCTTGCTCTTGAGAATATGAGCAAGTTGCTTTCACGCCTCTGTAATTTTTCCCCCGACGCTCGAATGGTCGACGATTACGTTTCTGTGCGTTCGCTGCTCGAATATTGTTGGCCGAGCGAACATCGAAAGGATAAGAGCGGTCCGAAGAGTTTTGGATTTCCGCGAAAGAATTTGTCCAGTGTCTTCAGCAGCGACAACCTGCTGCAGGTCACGAAGTATTCACGTTTGCAATGGTATCTTCTATGAAAAAAAAGTGGAACGCACGCGACAAGCCGCAAGACCGTCCGCGGTCTCCGCAATCGACGGAGCGTGCGCGTCCGCCGCAATCGCCAGATCGTCCGCGGTCTCCGCAATCGCCAGATCGTCCGCGTTCGCCGAACTCTAACGACCCTCGGCAGACCGGGCCCAGGGCCACGATATATGGCGTGCTGCCGGTGCTCGAGGCCCTTCGCGCGAATGCGCGCAAGATCGACAAGATCGTCGTCGCCGATGGTGTTCGCGAGAACCGGCTCCAGGATATTTTTGAGTTGGCTCGTACGAACGGGATACGTGTCGATCGCGTTCGGCGAGAGGCTTTGGAAAAGTTAGTTGATCCCGGCGTGACGCATCAGGGTGTAGTCGCGTTCTCGGCCGCCGCGGAATACGTTTCGCTCGACGAGATACTTGCGGTCTCGGGGGATCAGCCAAAGTTGCTTGTTCTGCTCGACGGTGTTGAGGATCCGCGAAACCTCGGTGCTGTTCTGCGCGCGGTCGAATGCTCCGGTGCCGACGGCGTCGTGATCCCGGAGCGACGTGCGGTCGGACTTACCGAAACGGCGGTAAAAGCATCGGCGGGCGCGACCGAATATGTAAAGGTCGCAAAGGAGCGTAACTTGAATCAGGTCATCGAGGAACTCAAAAAACGCGATGTCTGGATCGTCGGAACGTCGGGTGATGCCGAGACGGATTATACCGAGTGGGACTGGAACCGTCCGACGGCTCTCGTGCTCGGGGCCGAGGGAAGCGGGCTGCACCGTTTGGTTGCGGAGAACTGTGACCTATTGGTAAAAATTCCCATGTATGGAAAAATAGATTCGTTGAACGTTTCCGTCGCGGCGGGCGTTATCTTGTTCGAAGCGAGACGGCAAAGATCTAAAAAGGACTAGAAATTATGTTCTGCCCAAAATGCGGGATCCAAAATCCCGAAAACGGAAAGTTTTGTAGAAGCTGCGGAACCGATCTGGCGAACGTCTCGGATGTTATGACGGGCAAACTGCAGTTCGCTCAGAGTTGTACAAACAGCAAGGGGAAGCCGATCACCCTCGAGAGTGCGATCACGAAAGGTTTCATGGGGATCGCATTCCTCATCGTCTCTATCGTACTCGCTGTTTCCGGAAAGGGGCGGGGATGGTGGTTCTGGATGTTGATTCCAGCACTAATGTTTATCGGCAGCGGGATCGCGCAATACATTCAGCTGCGATCCGCCGGGCAGAATAACGGACGTTCTTTTTCGTCGGATCAGAACTCGCTTTCGGGCTCGATGCCGAATGCATCTTTGCCGCCGCCTCAGACAAACTTCATCGCCCCGGAGTCGCGGTACAAGACCGGCGATCTCGCGCCGCATAGTGTTACCGATTCGACAACGCGGCACCTGCAGACGAATTCCGAAGGTGAGACTATGACCCTGCCGAAACGGTAACGAACCGAACAGCGCGTTCAATATTTCGGAATTTTCGGGTCGACGTCGTTCGACCACGCGGTTATGCCGCCCTTTAAATTCTTCAGTTTGCCTTTGAACCCCGAGAGCTGAAGCATTTCGACGGCCTTCGCACTCCTCATCCCGGTTTTGCACTGCAGCACCGTCTCGCGATCCTCGTCGATCTCGCTCATCCGATTCAAAATCTCACCAAGCGGAATCAACTTAGCGCCCTCGATCTTTGCGAATGCCCATTCGTCGGGCTGACGCACGTCTATAAGCTGTATATCGTCCCCCGCATCCATCCGGCGTTTAAGGTCCACTGCCGAAATTTCTTCGATCATCAAAGTCTCCTGTAAATAATGCTTGTCTAGACTTTATAAACATCTGTTAGTTAGTGCAAGAGCGGCGGGAAACGGAAGTCGGTGCTGAATTTCCAGAGAGTCTAAAGTGTTGTATTTACAAAATTTTACACGCCGAGATTCAGTCAGTGAAACCAAGTAGGCTAAAATTGACATCCTAAGTGATTCATATGGTTCGACCTTTACTTTGGCCTTTACTTTGGCTATCGCGTGTCCAGATCAGGACTCTCGTTCTTTACTCCTTCGTGGTGGTGACCGGTGCATCGTGCGGCTCCAGTAACGGCGGGAGTGAACGAGGCGGCGATGCGAACGCGAACGAGACTCCACCGATATCGATTGCGGTCGGGAAAACCGAAGTCCGAAATGTGCCCGCGTATATTCAAGCGACAGGCAGCTTGATCGCTGACGAGACATCGGACATCGCGCCAAAGGTGGCAGGAAAAGTCGCAAATGTGTCAGCGGACGTAGGGGACTTTGTCTCGCAAGGTTCAGTGATCGCGAGGATCGATGATAGCGATGCTCGACGTCAAGTAGCTTCGGCACAAGCCGGAGTTAAACAGGCAGTCGCGGGCGTAAGGCAGGCGGAAGCCAAACTGGGGCTTGAACCGAATGGTCGCTTTAATGCGTCCGCAATTCCGGAAGTGCGGTCGGCCGGTGCGCTCTATGAACAGGCGCAGGCTGAATTGCGGCAGGCCGAAGCGAATGAGAAAAGATATCGAGATTTAGTGGAGACCGGCGATGTCCCGATGATCACGTACGAACAATTTCGAACGACCCGCGATACAGCTCGTTCACGTGCGAATAGCGCTCGACAGTTGCTCGATGCTCAGGTCAACACAGCCCGGCAGAACAATCAGGCGATCGCAAGTGCGCAGGCGGCAGTCGAAGCTGCACGGACCGAAGTCGGAACCGCGCAGCAGGCGCTGACGGACACAGTGATCCGAGCTCCGTTCTCGGGATTCATCAGCGCCCGCCCCGTCGCGGTCGGCGAGTTTGTCTCTACGGCGTCGATCATCGCGACGCTGCTGCGTTCAAATCCGATAAAGATCCAAATGCAAGTGGCTGAAGCGGACCTGCCGGCGATCGTCCTTGGCCGTGGCGTATCAGTAAAAGTCGATGCCTACGCCGAACGAAACTTTGCCGGAGTAGTGACCGCGGTGAATCCGGCAGTTGATCCGGCTTCGCGGTCCGCGATCGTAGAGGCGTCGATCGAGAACCCCGACAACTCGCTTCGATCGGGAATGTTCGGTTCGGCACGAATTACAAAAGACGGCGGCGGCACGGGCGTGTTCGTTACGAAATCGGCTGTCTACACGGATCAAAGTACACAGTCTTTCCGGGCATTCGTCATCGTAGAAGGCGTAGCAAGGCTGCGTGTGCTGCAGCTCGGTCCAGAAGAAGGAGACAGTTATCAGATCCTTGACGGTCTCAACGCGGACGAAAC
>JANPJL010000305.1:0-2300 GCA_031425495.1 Acidobacteriota bacterium | reverse complement strand
AGCGAGAAATTCGAATTTGATTGAACCGGCACGACCGTGTCGATGAGCGTGGTGTCCTTGAGCTCACTGTTCTCATAGGACGTAAAGAAAAAGGTTCGCGCCTTGAAATATCCGGCGGGCACCGGACCGCCGAATGTAAATCCGGGAGTGTATTCGGTAAACGGTAGACGTGAGAGTCCGCGACGGTTGTTGTTGTAAGTGTTCGCGTTCAGATCATCATCGCGAAAGTAGAGAAACGCTCGCCCGCGAAATCCGTTCGTACCGCCGCGCGTCCGGAGATTCACCCTGCCGCCCGAAGCCCGGCCATACTCGGCTGAGAATTGATTCGTGATCACCTGGACCTCGGCGACCGAGTCGATGGACGGCTGAAAACGATCTTGAGCAAGACGGTCGTCGTTGTTGTCGAGTCCGTCGATGGTGATGTTATTCGAGTAAGCGGTTCCGCCGGAGAGCGAAAATATACCCGACTCCAGAGGCGCGGGACGCGGGTCGTTATTACTATCGCCCGACGGACGGGCGCGATCTTCCGCCGCGTCGCGTACCGAAAGCGCCTCCTCGGCAACGCCGCCGAGCGTAAAGACAAGATCGAGAGCGTTACGAGTGTTGTTCGGCAACTCTTCGATCTCGCGCTGCGTGACCGTACCGCCGACGATCGTTCGCGTTATATCAACTATCGGCACGTTGGCATCACTGACTGTGACCGTAGTCGAGGCGCTGACGCCGGCCGGAGCGAGCGGTAGATCAAGCTGGACGTTCTGTCCGGAGGCAGTAGATAGATCGGCCGTTTCGATCGGCCCGAAACCGGGTGCCGATGCGTTTAGTTTGTAGACACCGGGCTTTAGCTCGATGAACCGGTAGCGGCCCTCCTCGTTGGAAGTCACGGTCCGACCGGTACCCGATTCGATATGGGTTGCGGTTACGGAAGCACCGGCAATCGGCATGTTGTTGGGATCGATCACCTTTCCGGCGATCGTGACGTCATCCAGGTCCTGGGAAAACAGGGGAAGGGATGCAGAGAAAAACAGCAACGAAAAAACGAGTCCGTGGGAGAGAATCCTCATTTTAGTAGCTCCTAAATTGTATTTTGTAGAACTTGAGAGCCGTATTCTCTACCGAAAAATAGAAATTGTAAAGTAAAAAGTTATACTGGTTACTGCCGATGAAACTTGTACGACAAAGACGAACCCGGATATCGGAGCGCATCAATACGCTCGCCCTGGCAGACAAGCCATTACGCACCTTCGCGGGGAATGTCTCGAAGATCGCAAAGTACGCGATCGATGAGGCAAACAGCCTGTCTCTGGAACGAGTGGAGATCACTCTACCTCGCCTGCCGAAAAAACTTGATGGTCTAAAGATCATCCACCTTTCCGACACTCATCACAGCCCGTTCACAAACCTCGCGCACATCGAGCGTGCGGTGAAGATAGCTAACCGCCTCAAGCCGGACATGTTCATTCTTACGGGCGACTATGTTTCGCACGAGAATAAATATATCGCCCCGGTGGCAAAGACTTTGGGAAGTCTGAAGTCGAAGTACGGAACATACGCGTGCCTCGGCAATCACGATCACTGGACCGATCCGGCGCTCGTAGTGAAGAAGTTTCAGGATGCCGGGATCCGAATGCTCGTTAACGAGGGCTTTCGTTTCGAAGCGCGTGGGGCTTCATTTTGGCTCGGAGGCGTGGATGATCACATGGTCGGAAAAACGGACTTGGCCGCGACTTTGAAGGGATCGTTTCCGGATGAAATGAAGTTGCTACTGGCGCACAACCCGATAATTTTCCGCCAGGCCACACGCTTCGGCGTCGACCTTACGTTGAGCGGTCACACACACGGCGGACAGATCAAGGTTCGCGATCCGGAAAAGCGTTTGCTGCCAAAGCGCAAACTAACGAGCGGCCTGCACCGTCGCAAGGATTCGCAGATCTATATCACGCGGGGTATCGGGACGGTCGTCCTCCCGATCAGATATCAGTGCCCGCCGGAGATCAGTTTTCTCGAATTGAGATCGACGTGATCGACGAGCATCCTTTTGCTACCCGCTGTTTCCGGTTCCCGTGGCCGATCGACGATCGCAAATCGCAAATCGCAAATCGAAGATGAACAACATCCTCACGATCCCAAACCTGCTCACCTTTTTGCGGATGGCGTTGATTCCAGTCTTTGCCAGCCTGCTCTATTACGGGTACGGCACTTGGGCGTTGGTCGTGTTTGTCGTTGCGGGTGTTACTGATGGGGTCGACGGCTTTCTTGCTCGCCGCTTCAATCAGGAATCCGAGCTGGGCACGATCATCGAT
>JANPJL010000304.1:0-28583 GCA_031425495.1 Acidobacteriota bacterium | reverse complement strand
GACACGATCGACATTAGCTTGATCAAAATGTTCATCGACGGACCCGACGTATCCTTGAACGGATCGCCCACCGTATCACCTGTCACGGATGCCTTGTGAGCCTCCGATCCTTTGTAGACCATCTCGCCGTTGATCAAGACGCCCTTTTCGAAAGATTTCTTTGCGTTGTCCCAAGCGCCGCCGGCATTCGACTGGAAGATTCCCATCAATACTCCGCACACGGTGACACCGGCCAGTAAACCGCCGAGCACTTCGGGGCCGAACGTAAAGCCGACGAGAACCGGAGTGATCAAAGCGATCGCACCCGGCATCATCATTTCGCGAAGCGAAGCTTTGGTCGAAATAGCGACGCACTTTTCGTATTCCGGCTTCGCTTTGTATTCCATGATTCCCGGGATCTCACGGAACTGACGCCGGACCTCCTCCACCATATCCATTGCGGCTCTACCCACCGCCTGAATACACAATGCAGAGAAAATGAACGGGATCATTCCGCCCACAAATAAACCGGCGAGGACATTCGCTTTGTAAATGTCGATCCGGTCGATACCCGCGATTCCCACGAATGCCGCAAACAATGCCAGCGCGGTCAATGCTGCCGAAGCGATCGCGAAACCCTTTCCAGTCGCAGCAGTAGTGTTACCGACCGCGTCTAAATTATCTGTACGCTCGCGAACCTCGGCAGGTAGTTGGCTCATCTCGGCGATACCGCCTGCGTTATCCGCGATCGGGCCGAATGCGTCGATCGCCAACTGCATAGCCGTGGTCGCCATCATTCCAGCGGCTGCGATCGCGACACCGTACAATCCGGCAAAATAGTACGAAGCCATGATGCCGCCGGCCAATGTCAGGATGGGGATAACAGTGGACTTCATTCCTACAGCCAACCCCGCGATGATGTTGGTCGCATGACCTGTGGATGACTGTCGAATGATCGAGAGCACCGGTGTTTTACCCATTGCGGTGTAATATTCGGTGACGAAGCTCATAATCGCGCCGACGACCGTTCCGACGACGATCGCCATGAAAACGCCCATCTTATTAAAGCTGGTCGTACGAAGTGCGATCTGTCCTTCGGGCAGCATCCACATCACAACAAAGTACGAAGCGACAACCGTCAGAAGCATCGACGCCCAGTTACCTATGTTGAGGGCGTTCTGCACGCTCGCTTTGTCGTCTTTGATCCGGACGAACAATGTTCCGACGATCGAGAAGACTATTCCCAAACCACAGATAACCATCGGCAACAAGATCGGAGACAAGCCGCCAAAGGCATCGTTCACCTTGATCTCTTGACCAAGCACCATCGTCGCCAGGATCGTCGCAACGTACGAACCGAAAAGATCGGCACCCATACCGGCCACGTCACCCACGTTGTCACCGACGTTGTCAGCTATCGTGGCGGGATTGCGAACATCATCTTCAGGAATGCCGGCTTCAACCTTCCCGACCAGATCCGCTCCGACGTCAGCCGCTTTTGTATAGATACCGCCACCGACACGTGAGAACAGGGCGATAGACTCTGCTCCCAACGAGAAGCCCGTGAGGACTTCGATCGCGGTTCTGACCTGATTAGCACCAAGGTCGGCGAACATCGCAAGAAAGACAATGAACAGTCCGCCCAGACCCAGGACCGCCAATCCCGCCACACCGAGTCCCATCACGGTTCCGCCGGTGAAAGATACTTTCAATGCTTGCTTGAGACTCGTACGAGCCGCTTGAGTAGTGCGAACGTTAGCTTTGGTCGCGACCTTCATGCCGATATAACCGGCTGTTGCTGAAAATACGGCGCCGACGATAAATGCGATCGCGATAACCCAGCTCGAGTGGATCTCGCGGCCGTTCACCTCGTGGATCGTCCCCGAATAAGCAAGTAACGCCGCCGTAAACAAAACGAATATGCTAAGCACCTTCCACTCGGCCTTTAAGAAAGCCATTGCACCGTCGGCGATATAGCCCGCGAGTTCCTGCATTTTCTCATCGCCGGCATCTTGCTTGGTCACCCAAGCAGACTTAATGGCCATCACGACCAATCCCAGGATCCCGAGAGCGGGCACTGAATAAATTACGTATTCGTTCATAGTGTTTCTAAATATCGTCTCCGCGGCGGAAACTGAAAAAGTCGACTGAAATATCCAAAGTTACAGATTATCGACAAATGACAAGTATTTAACAAATACGCAGTGCAGTATGTAATCTTCTCCACCGAACGGGCAGACATGCGCAGGCATGCACGAGTTGTATTCGGTTTCAGCCGGAGGTCCATGTTCTCCCATGAATGAATTGCTTGCGGCTTAAACCCGAAGTCCTGACCTCCTGCATGAATTGCCTCCGGCTTCAGCCGGAGGTCTCGTCAGCATTTGATCCGGCTTTAGCCAAAGACACCTGTGCCCTTGGCTCAATTCTCTTTCAAGAGCGGGGCTAAAGCCGGCAGAGGGAGACATCACACCTCCGGCTCAAGCCGGAGGCAATTCATGTTGAGAATTCTCTGGCTGAAGCAGGAGTCTATTCATGAAAAATGAACTGCCGTCCTGATCTTTCCAGATGTGCGGTAAAATATCGACGTGCAAACGGTCACTGTGAAATCGAACCAGCGTGAAGAGATGATCGACATAACCGCGGAGGTGGAGAAACTCATGCCGAGATCCGAGGACGGCGTCTGCGTTCTTTTCATCCAGCATACGACATGCGGTCTGACGATCAACGAAAATGCCGACCCTGATGTTAAGTCAGACATGCTCGGATTTCTGCACCGGCTGATCCCGCAGTATGAAGCCAACTTCAAACACTTCGAGCACAACTCCGACTCTCACATAAAATCCTCGCTCGTAGGATCGAGCGTCACAGTCCCATTCGAGAACGACAAGCTTCTACTGGGTCGATGGCAAGGTATTTATCTCTGCGAGTTCGACGGACCGCGAGAGCGGAAGGTGCTGGTGAAATTTATATGACGGCTGGATATTCGGGAAAGCCATTGTCACGAAAGCTGGGAATAGAATCGGGGATGATCGTTCTCACTGTTGGTGCGCCGGAGAACTACCGAGATTTGCTTACGGCGCTTCCGGAAGATGTGCTGATCATAGATGGCGATACTCGGACGTCTACACGGGCAAAGAGTTCGAGCGGCCCCGCGGACATTATTCACCTGTTTACCAACAGCCGGGACGATCTCTTCCGTCGTGTCGCCGAATTCAAGAATTTGATTAAACAGGACGGTGCGATCTGGGTGTCGTGGTACAAGCGGTCTGCCAAACTACCGTCAGAGATCACCGAAGATACCGTCCGCGAAGCCGCACTTCCATTAGGCCTGGTCGATGTAAAAGTCTGCGCGGTCGATGATAACTGGTCGGGGTTGAAGTTGGTCATCCGGAAAGAGAATCGGAAATAACGGTCGAACGCTGTTTTCTAGCTCCAGAGGAGCGTCATGTTTGTAGGGTTATCGACTGCCGGGGATAACCGAGCTCCGTAGGAGCGGCACTTATGTCGCTCCTACGGAGCTGAAACTACCTGAGTTAATTAAAATCGAGTATAATTCCGACACGCAATCCAAAGGAGTTTCGCTCATGCCTACTGTCGATCCGCGAATAGACGCCTATATCGAGAAGTCTGCAGACTTCGCAAAACCGATTCTCACCCACATCCGAAAGCTCGTTCACAAAGCCTTTCCAAACATTCAAGAGACGATGAAATGGAGCATGCCGCACTTCGATCACAAGGGGACGGTCTGCAACATGGGCTCGTTCAAGGAGCATTGTGCATTAGGTTTTTGGAAGCAATCGCTTCTGGAGCAGGACGCGTTCCCGGCCGAGAAGACAGCGATGGGAAGCTTTGGCCGGATCGCATCGATCAAAGATCTGCCGCCCGACAAAGTGATGATCGGGTTGATCCAGCAAGCGGTCGAGTTAAATGAGAAAGGAATCAAAGTCGCGAAGAAACTGGCGGCGAAAACAGAACTTGTTGTGCCTGACGACTTGATCAAAGCGCTTTCGAAGTACAAGGTGGCACAGACGGCATTCGAACAATTCAGCTACAGCCACAAGAAAGAGTATGTGCAGTGGATCGAAGAGGCGAAGACCGAACCGACTCGAAACAAGCGCCTCGCGACAACAATTGAATGGCTGACCGAAGGCAAAAGCAAGAATTGGAAATACGAAAAATGTTAGTTCTACGAGAGAATTCAGAAGTCGGAAGTCAGAAGTCAGAAGCCGGCCTGCCAGAAGGAACGCCGCTGACTTCTTATTCTGAATTCTGAATTCTGACTACCGACTACCGACTACCGACTACTGACTACTGACTACTGACTACTAACAACCCAAATATGGCAGATCAAATTTTAATAGCAAAAAAAGACGCGGCGGAATTTTTTCTCCTGCCTCAAATGTCGAATCGTCACGGCGTTATCACTGGTGCGACCGGTACCGGTAAGACCGTTACGCTACAGCGTATAGCCGAAGGCTTCAGTTCGCGCGGCGTGCCGGTCTTTATGGCCGATATCAAAGGCGACCTGACCGGCATCAGCCAACCGGGTTCGATGACTGGCAAGATCGGCGAGCGGATGACGATGCTCGGTATTACCGATGCAAAGTTTGAAGGATCCCCGGTAACGCTCTGGGATGTTTTCGGAAAGCAGGGTCACCCGCTTCGCGCGACCGTGTCAGAAATGGGGCCACTCCTTGTCGGCCGGATTCTCCAATTGAATGACACGCAGGAAGGCGTGCTAACGATAGCGTTCAAGGTCGCGGATGAGAACGGGTGGTTGCTGCTCGATCTGAAAGACCTGCAATCTTTGCTCAATTTTGTCGGCGAGAATGCCGAGGAATTTACCCTGAAGTACGGCAATGTGTCGAAAGCTTCGATCGGCGCCATACAGCGCGGGCTGCTGCAATTGGAGCAGCAGGGTGCGGCGCAATTTTTTGGTGAGCCAGCCGTACGACTCGAAGATTTTATCCAAACGCTTGGCGGAAAAGGTGTCCTGAACATTCTTGCGGCGGACGATCTTATCAATTCGCCGAAACTATATTCAACGTTCCTGCTCTGGCTGCTATCCGAGCTTTTCGAGATGCTTCCGGAAGCCGGCGATCTCGACAAGCCGAAGCTCGTCTTCTTTTTTGATGAGGCGCATCTCCTCTTTAACGACGCTCCGGCGTCACTGGTTGAAAAGATCGAGCAGGTCGTGCGACTGATCCGCTCGAAAGGCGTCGGTGTTTATTTTGTCACGCAGAGCCCGGCGGACATTCCCGACAAGGTTCTCGCACAGCTCGGAAATCGCGTCCAGCACGCCCTCCGTGCATACACACCGAAGGAACAGGAGGCCGTGAGCGTTGCAGCGAAAAGTTTTCGAGAAAATCCGGCGGTCGATACTGTGAAAGCGATCACCGAGCTCGGAGTCGGTGAGGTGCTGATTTCCACGCTTGACGCGAAGGGCGTTCCGACCATTGTCGATCGAGCCTTTGTTGTTCCCCCCGTCAGCCAGATCGGGCCGGTGACTGCAGACGTTCGAGCACAGCTTATAAGTTCCTCTCTCGTGGCCGGTCAATACGAGCAGGTGATGGATCGCGAATCGGCTTTTGAGATCTTGTCAAAACGGGCCGAAGAACGTGCGGCGTTGGCAGCTGAAGCTAAAGCCGAAGTCGATGCCGAGAAGGCCGCGGAGAAAGAGGCAAAAGCCGAACGTGCCGCAGCGCGAGCCCCCGACACCCTCACGGAATCGATCACAAAAAGCGTCGTCCGATCGGCTAGCAGCAGTATCGGACGTTCGATCGGAACCCAGATCGTCCGAGGTGTTCTCGGTAGCATCTTTGGTGGGAAGTCGAAGTCAAAGTCGAGTTGGTTCTAGGAAAGGCGGAACCCGAGGTGCGGTGTCACACGGTGCAAAAGCCCGCGCGTAAGCAAGGGCGACATGCTCAATGTTGAGTGGGTCGCTTACGCCGGTCGAGGTGCCCCAGGTTGAGCATATCGCCCTTGCTTACGCGTGGGCTTTTGCACTTTTTCGTAACTCGCTGATGTAAAACTGATGGCAAAAGGCGATGAACTTTTATTAATGATCGGCACCGCGAAAGGTCTCTTCATCCTTCGCGGTGACAACGGCAAATGGTCGATCGATGGCCCGCACTTCGCCGGGCGCGCGGTTTATTCTGCTTTTCTCGATCAGCGAAAAGGTCGCAATGAAATGTGGGCCGGGCCGGTGAGCTGGCACTTCGGTGCAGAATTGTCGAAAAGCACCGACATGGGCAAGACCTGGGACGAGCCGGAAGAGCGACGCATCAAGATGCCGAAGACGACGAAGAATTCGCTCGAGAACATCTGGCAGATCGCAGCGGGCGGGAGTGATGACTCGCTTTACGTGGGTGTCGCTCCCGCAGCGATCTTTGAATCTCATGACCGTGGCACGACATGGAAATTGAACAAAGGTCTCTGGAGCCATCCTCATCGAAAAAAATGGACTCCGGGATTTGGTGGACTCGCTGTTCACACCATCCTCACCGACAAGAAGGATCCTAAAGACATCAAGATCGCAATTTCGACGGGCGGCGTTTATCAGTCAGCCGACGGCGGCGAGAATTGGCAAGTGACGAACACCGGCGTGAAGGCGTACTTCCTACCAAATCAATTTCCGGAATTCGGCCAGTGCGTGCACAAGATCGCGCGGCATTCTAAAAAGAAGAACACATACTTTTTACAAAATCATCACGGTGTCTATCGCAGTCGCGACGGAGCTTCAACGTGGGAAGAGATCGAGGACGGCCTGCCGTCGAACTTTGGTTTCGGGTTGACGGTCAGCGATTCCGGCTCGGTGTTTATCGTCCCGCTTGATTCCGACGGGAAGCGTTACACGGTCGACGGGAAGGTTCGGGTTTACCGGAGTCGCGATGATGGAGCATCCTGGCAGCCGCTTACGAAAGGTCTGCCGCAGAAAAATGCTTACGAAGTCATTCTTCGTGACTCGGTAGCGTCGAGCGGTGACAACATTTTCTTTGGAACAAAGAATGGAAAACTTTTCGCGTCATCCGACGACGGGGATTCGTGGAAGTTGATCGAAGGCTCGCTGCCCGAGATCACTTGTGTTAAGGCTTACACTCTAAAATAGATCGGCGACTAGCCTTTGCGTCCTTAGCGAGCTTTGCGTGAAATAAAACCGGCTCACGCAAAGCTCGCTAAGGACGCAAAGGAACTCTGATGGCAATAACTGTTTACGTAAGCGGACATCTCAAAACCTTCACGGGTGGGGACACCGAAATTGCGCTTGACGGAGATATTGTTTCCGTCGGCGATGCTCTTAGTTCAGTCTGGAAACGACATCCTGCGCTTCGCGATCGCATCCTGAATGAGCAGGGCGAGATCCGCCAACACGTTAATATTTTTCTCGGCAGCGACGACGTGAAGCGAAAAGACGGATTACGGACCGCCGTCAAGAATAAAGAGATCCACATCTTCAACGCGGTAAGCGGTGGTTGACGGAACGCCGGCATCCTGCCGGCGAGAAGCAATCTAAATCACTATTGAACTTCTACGACGTTCATTGCCGGCACGATGCCGGCGTGCCAAATGCTCATCAAAGACGAAGTCATCGATAAGATCAAATCCGGCGAGATCACAACATTGTTTCGCCGGTGGAAAAAGGTTGGCGTGAAGGCCGGTGGTAGTCAGATGACGCAGGGTGGCGTGATCGGGATCGACGCAGTTGATGTCGTTCCCGAAAGTGAGATCACGGAAGACGATGCACGCAACGCCGGCTATCCGTCGCGAGACAAGCTTCTCTCCGGATTGAGTTATCGCGACGACCCCATCTACAAGATACGTGTCCACTTCGCCGGCGCGGATCCCCGGATCGCGCTTCGTGAGAACGCCGAGTTGGGCAACACTGAGTTAGAAGATGTCATTGCGAAACTCGAGAAGCTCGACCGCAATAGTAAACGTGACCCTTGGACACAGCAATATCTCCAGCTCATTCAAGACATGCCGAACACCCACTCCGGTCTTCTTGCCGACTACCTCGGGCTCTCCATTCCCGAATTCAAACCATGGGTGAGAAAGCTGAAGACGTTGGGTCTCACCGAGAGCCTCCATCCTGGCTACAAACTATCGCCGCGTGGTGAGAAAGTATTGGACGCGCTCAGGCAGAAACCCGACCGGTAGGACTTCGACCTCGCAATTCCAGCGAAGAGAGTAAACTAAGTTCAATGAAAGTCCTTCTAACCGGTGCCAGTGGCTACATCGGAAAGCGTCTCTTGCCGCTTCTTATCGAGCGGGGCTGCGAGATCATTTGTGCCGTCAGGGACAAGAACAGATTTCCTACCGAAGGTTTATACAAACATCCGAACGTATCCGCTCTCGAGATAGACTTTTTGACTGACGTCTCCATGGGCGATGAGCTGGCGGACCTTGATGCTGCGTACTATCTGATCCATTCGATGAGCGACGACGACTCCACTAATTTCGACAAGCTCGAAAAGACTGCGGCCTTGAATTTTGTGAAGCTGATAGACCAGACATCGGCGAAGCAGATCATTTATCTCGGCGGGATCACGAACGAGCACAAGCTTTCGAAGCATCTGGCGTCCAGAAAAAAAGTCGACGAGCTGCTTCGCACAAGCAAGGTTCCGGTCACTTCGCTTAAGGCTGCGATAATCGTAGGTTCCGGTAGTTCATCGTTCGAGATAATCCGAGATCTTGTCGAAAAACTACCGATAATGATCACACCTAGATGGCTGGATACACGCACGCAACCGATCGCTATACGGAATGTGCTGGAGTATCTCACCGGCGTTCTTCTTCGCGAGGACACATACGGCCAGTCGCACGATATGGGTGGCCCGGATGTGATGACGTACAAAGAAATGCTGCTGCAGTTTGCCGAAGTGCGCGGGCTGAAACGCTACATCTTCACCGTCCCTGTAATGACGCCGAAGTTGTCGTCGTACTGGCTCTATTTCGTTACGAGCACGTCGTATCGGCTCGCCGTGAATCTCGTGAACAGCATGAAGGTCGAGGTAGTCGCTAAGCCGGACGATCTTGCCGAACGCCTTGGTATCCAGCCAATGAATTACAAGGATGCAGTGCGATTGGCATTTCAGAAGATCGGGCAGAACAGCGTGGTTTCCAGTTGGAAAGATTCGCTTGTTTCGAGCTTTAAGAACAATTCTCTCCGCGAGCACATGGAAGTGCCGGTCAACGGATGCCTCGTCGACGAAAGAGTGGTGGCGATCAACACCGATGTCGACCAAGTGGTCGACAATATCTGGTCGATCGGCGGCAGCCGCGGTTGGTATTACACAAACTGGCTGTGGTCGATACGCGGCGTGATGGACAAGATGTTCGGCGGCGTAGGGCTGCGGCGCGGCCGGACGAATGTAAATACGATCAATGCCGGCGACACGCTCGATTTTTGGCGGGTTTTGGTCGCGGATAAACCGAACAAGCGCTTGTTACTTTACGCGGAAATGAAGCTACCGGGCGAAGCGTGGCTAGAGTTTGCGATCATTCGAAAGGACGGGGCGGACTATCTAAAACAGACGGCAACGTTTCGCCCGAAAGGTCTACTCGGCCGACTCTACTGGTATTCCGTTTTGCCGTTTCACTACTTTGTGTTTCAGGGGATGGCGGGAAATATCATTAGTTACCAGAAAGCGTGAGTAGAGAGGAGTGTCCGACATACATCATTGCCAGTCGCAACGCCGGAGGCATGGCATGTCTTCTTAACGCCAGAGGCGTGGCATGTTTGTAGAATCCTAGTTTAATAAATCGGGCTCCATAGGAGCGACACAGCTGCCGCTCCTACGGAGCTCTCGATCGATACCAACCAGCATTCTACAAACATTCCGGTCCTCCGGACCTTTGAATGCCGGACTAGAATCCGGAAACTAGAAACTAGAAACTAAAAGCCCGGAATCAATACAACAAAAACTGTTTCCTTACTTCCGCGAATTCCTTCGCTCGCGGCATCCACGCATTCTCTATGTCGTTCAACGACTCGCCCGCCTCGATCGCTTTCCTGATCGTATCTGTTCCGCTGACGACATCAAACGGGTTCTTGTCGAACTCGTATTCATACGCGTCGCGCTTCCATTCGAACTGGCCGGGGTAAAGATCGTACGCCGTCTTAACCATCGCCACGCCGACTATCACGGGCGTGAATGCATTTCTGTCTGTCACGTGAATCTGAACGCCGCCGCAGGTTTCCTTTGCCCACTTCTGGAATGTGGGTTGGAAATAACATTCGCGAAACGCGACGCCTGCAAAATTGTAATCCCGTAACGCGGCCGCCCATTTGTACGGATCGATAAACGGAGCTCCGTTTATCTCGAACACTTTCGTCGAGCCGCGGCCTTCGCTCAACTCGGTTCCCTCAAGGTAGACGGTCGCTGGGAAGACGACGCATGTATCGACGGTCGGAATATTCGGCGAAGGAAGGATCCAGGGAAGCCCTGTTTCTTCAAACCACATCTCGCGCTGCCAGCCCTCCATCTTTACGATCTCTAGGTCGCAGCCGATACCGAAATGGTCATTGAATAGTCGTGCTAATTCGCCGAGAGTCATCCCGTGTCTAGTCGGAATCTCGAACTGTCCGACAAACGACGTGAATTCCTTTTCAGTAACATTTCCTTCCACACCAATCCCCGTGATCGGGTTCGGTCGATCGCACACAACGACGCGTTTGCCATATTTCTTTGCGGCGCGCATACAGTTCGCCATCGTGTACGCGAACGTGTAGATGCGGCAACCGACGTCCTGCATATCGAAAACGATCGTGTCGAGATTTTCGAGCATCGCTTCCGTCGGCTCGCGAGTTTCGCTGTAGAGCGAGAATACCGGCAACCCCGTTCGCTGATCTGTCGAGTGCTCGGTCTCGATCATGTTGTCCTGAACGTCGCCGCGAATACCATGCTGTGGGCCGAACAGTGTCGTCAGTTTAAATTCGTCGCGCTCCGCAAAGACGTCGACGACGTGACGGAAGTCGGGCAAGACGGACGCCTGATTGCCGACCAGTCCGATGCGCTGTCCACGGATGAGATGGAGTTTCTCGTCGAGTAAAGCCTCGACGCCGAGTCGTGTTCGAGTATTCATGTGTATCAATTCGAAAGCCCAAGCGTTAGCTTGGGCTTGGAGTAGATCCTCCGAATAGATTCGAGATTCGAGATGCGAACGATCTTTTATCTGGTATCTCGAATCTAGAATCTATTCGAAAGCCTCATTCAATAAAATCGTTCGCAGAAACTTCGCGGGGGGCAAGATTATTTCGCTTAATTATCCGTGCACATCCATTCCAGCGAAGTATCGGATCGTCGTTTCCTGCGGGGCGGACTGCTTCGGCTCGTTCGAACCACTCCATCGCTTGTTCGAAGAGTTCGTAGGCGTTGATCCCGCCTTTTTCGAGTACGGCCTTGGCTCGGCGCTCGTATACGATCGCGGTGTAATAATGTCGTTCGTATTCACCTTCGATCCTCGAAAGAAAATCCTGGATGCGGCCTTCGCCGACCGCGTAATCTTTTGCAAAGCGATCGCTCATCGCGAGTACGATGTTAACCAGGGCTTCCTGATTCTCGGGTTCGACAGCGAGTATGTCGAGATAGATACTCTCGGCCGCCCCAGGCTCGTTAAGGAGCCGATACCGGTTCGCTTTCTCAAGCGCCGCGGGAATGGCTTCATGATGGAGGGGTTTGAGTTCGTACATACAGGTATGGCGGACTGTTAGTCCGCCGGGACGGACTAACAGTCCGTCCTACTTTTTCTTCCTGAATATCTTCACTAGCCGAGCTAGCGGATCGTAAAACTCATCCACGACACGCTCCTTCAGCGGGATGATCGCGTTGTCGGTAATTGTAATATGTTCCGGGCAAACCTTCGTACAACATTTCGTGATGTTGCAGTAGCCGATGCCGAACTCGTTCTTCAATTCGGACACGCGATCTTCGGTATCGAGCGGATGCATCTCGAGCGCCGCGGCGTAGACGAGAAATCGGGGTCCGATGAACTCGTTATGTTTTTCGTGATCGCGGAGTACGTGGCAGACATCCTGGCAAAGAAAGCACTCGATGCATTTTCGAAATTCCTGCACACGATCGATGTCGGATTGCTGCATCCGCCACGTCCCGTCCTCGGCATCGGGCGGACGCGGTTTGAATTTCTTGATGCGTTTCTTGACCTCGAAGTTCCACGACACATCCGGGATCAGATCTTTGATCATCGGGAACGCACGCATCGGTTCGATCGTGATCGGCTCATCGAGCGGGATCGTATCGAGCCGCGTCATGCACATCAGTTTCGGCTTCCCATTGATCTCGGCCGAGCACGATCCGCACTTGCCTGCTTTGCAGTTCCAGCGGCACGCAAGATCCGGCGCCGACTCGGCTTGGATCTGATGCACCGCATCGAGCACGACCATCCCCTCGGTAACGTCGGTCTGATAATCGACCATCTCACCACCCGTCGCCCCGCCCCGTCTTATGCTAAATGTTGCTGTAGCCATCCTTTCCTGTTTCGTGTCTTTTCTTTTTCGTGTATTTCGTGGTTTGATTTAAATCACGTAACGTTTCCACTCAAGTTTAGGGCGAGCACCAAAGTTCATTAAAAGTCCGACGTGCATGCCTGTAATTTTCAAGTAATTGATGATCTGCGCTTCCTCAATTCCACTTAGGCCTACTTGCGATTTCAATTCGACGATTATCTGACCGTAGCAAACGAAATCCGGCCGATAAATTTTATCGAGTAACACGCCTTTGTACGAAATCTCTAGTTGTGGCTCCCGAGAGTACGGAACTCGTCGATTGTTGAACTCCACCGCCAGTGCAGCTTGATAAACCGGTTCCAGAAAGCCCACGCCCAAAGTGTAATAAACTTCCATCGCCGCGCCGGCAATGGAATACACCTCTTCTTTCAAGATCAGTTCGGGCATGGGAGAAAGGAAAACCGAACCACGAAACACACGAAACACACGAAAAGAGAAAACACGAGAAGATTAACTCATCTCTTCGATGACTGTCCTTAATTCTTCTGGCATTTCTGCGATCGGGACGCGGGATATTTGCATCTGGCCGTCGGCGTCTTGCTTTAGTGACAAATTGAACTTCGCGAACTCCGGATCCTTGTCGGCATAGTCGTCGCGAAAGTGTCCACCTCGGCTTTCTTTGCGCTCGAGCGCAGCAAGTGCGATCGCTTCGGAAACCGTCAGGAGGTTCTTGAGATCGAGCGCTGTGTGCCAGCCGGGATTGAAGTCTATGTTGCCGGTAACTGCACATCTCGCCGCACGGGCCTTGAGTTTTTGCAGGCCGTCGACCGCCTCTTTCATCTCGTCTTCGAGACGAACTATCCCGACGAGCTTCTGCATCATGTCCTGCAGATCGTTTTGGATGTTGAATGCGTTCTCACCCGCTTCGCGTTCGAATGGATCTAGCGCGGCCCGAGCTTCGATACCAATCTGTGCCTCGTCGATCGAGCCGTGTCCGTTCTCTTTCGCAAACTGCGCGGCATACTCACCCGCGCGTTTTCCAAACACGATCAAATCCGACAGCGAGTTTCCGCCTAGTCTATTGGCACCGTTGATGCCAGCGGCGCATTCGCCTGCAGCAAAGAGCCCGGGAACGGTCGAAGCCTGCGTATCCGCATCGACGCGGATGCCGCCCATGATGTAGTGCGTTGTGGGCCCCACCTCCATCGGCGTCGTCGTGATATCAAGATTCGCGAGCTGTATGAACTGGTGATACATCGACGGCAATTTCTTCTTGATATGCTCGGCCGCGTTTGGAAGTTTCTCTTTGATCCACGCGATGTCGAGATAGACTCCACCGTGTGGCGAGCCGCGGCCGGCCTTCACTTCCCGGTTGATACATCGGGCGACGTGATCGCGCGTGAGTAACTCGGGCGGGCGACGGGAATTTTTATCGCCCTGCGTATACTTCCAACCTTCCTCTGGCGAGTCGGCCGTCTGATCTTTGTAATTGTCGGGGATGTCATCGAACATGAACCGTTTGCCTTCGCTGTTCTTCAGGATCCCGCCCTCGCCTCGAACACCTTCGGTCACGAGTATTCCGCGGACGCTTGGCGGCCATACCATTCCGGTTGGATGGAATTGGATGAACTCCATGTCGATCAGCTCCGCACCCGCATGATATGCAAGTGCGTGACCATCCCCCGTCCCTTCCCATGAATTCGATGTGATCTTGTAAGCTCGACCGACGCCACCTGTCGCGAGTATCACGGCCTTCGCCTTGAAAACGCGGAAACGTCCGTGCTCGCGCTCGTATGCAAAGCAGCCGATAACACGCCCGTCGCTGTCTTTCAGAAGCGAGATCACCGTCACTTCCATGTAAACCTGAATTCCCTGGTGGATGCCGTGATCTTGAAGCGTGCGGATCAGTTCGAGACCGGTTCGATCTCCTACGTGTGCGAGCCTCGGATAACGATGACCGCCGAAGTTGCGTTGTAGGATCTTGCCGTCTTTTGTTCGATCGAAAACCGCACCCCAGGCTTCGAGCTCGCGGACACGATCGGGAGCTTCCTTTGCATGCAGCTCGGCCATTCGCCAGTTGTTTATGTACTGACCACCGCGCATCGTGTCGGAGAAATGAACCTTCCAGTTATCACGATCGTCGACATTGCCCATCGCCGCCGCCATTCCACCCTCGGCCATCACAGTGTGTGCCTTGCCAAGCAGCGACTTGCATATCAGCCCAACGCTAACACCCGCAGCCGACGCCTCGATCGCCGCACGCAACCCAGCACCACCGGCGCCGATGACGATAACGTCGTGTTCGTATGTTGTGTACTCTGTCATTAAAAATCAGGAATCGATTTCTTCTTGTTTCGTGCGTTTCGTGTGTTTCGTGGTTCCGTTTTGGATGTCACTCGTGGCGGCGCTTAAGTAACGCACAAAAGCAAACCACGAAACACACGAAACACACGAAAAGAAAGTTGAACAAAATCCAGTTGCTCGCCGCGAGTCGCTCATCAACTAATCGGAAAATTCGACAACTTAGCTACCAAAGAACATCACCGCCACGGAGAAATTCAAGCAGCAATAAGCCACCACGCGATGTTCCTTCTTTCCTTGATCGCCACGATGAGCGAGACTACACCGGCAATGGCGCTCAGTGGGGTCATGAGCAAAAAGACACCGAACTTAAACCAGTCTTTTCCGCCGTCTGCCGGCGGTGGAGCGAAATACCAAAACCCAAATATGACTCCTGGCAAGGCTAGAATGAATTTCAGAAGTATGCTTTTGAAGCTCACGCAACTTCCTACAACAGACGATAGTCGGTAAAGATTCCCATCGAGCACATTCGCACGTAGAAGTCGCTGAATCCAACCCAGAACAAACTGAACCACGCGAACATCATGTGGCGGGCGTTGAGCTTGGTCACCCATCTCCAAAGAGCGTGCTGAACGGGCTTGTCCGAGAGCGTGTCGCTCCGTCCGCCGACAAGATGTCGCAAGCTGTGACATCCGAGCGTGTAGCTTCCCAGCAGGATCACATTCATCGCCAGCACAAGCGTCCCAACTCCGATCCCGAACCCGTCGTCGAACTGGGTCGCGACTATTGCGTCGTAACTGAGGACGAGGATGAACAGGAGCGCGACATAGAGAAAGTATCGATGGATGTTTTGAAAGATCAACGGAAACTTTTTCTCGCCTCGATATTTGTGGCGCGGTTCGCCGACCGCACATCCGGGCGGGTCTGCCCAGAACGCTTTGTAGTATGCACCGCGGTAGTAGTAACAGGTGAAACGAAATCCGCCGGGAGCCCAGAGTATCAGGAACGCGGGGGTGATCGGCAAGATCATACTCGGCATCCAGGCTGGCCATGGACCCAACAACGCGTGGCTGGACAGAGGTTGGCCCGCCGCTTCCCAGATCAGGGGCGAGTACATCGGCGAAAGATAAGGACCGAATGTGTAGTGAGCACCTTGGAAGGCGGCCCATGTCGAATAGGCGATGAACGCCGAAAAGCCCAGAAAGGTCGCCAGCGACGGCAACCACCAAAGGTCTTTTCGAGTGGTCTCGCCAAAACCGCGACGTGTGATTTGAACCAGGTTCGATGCCATTTGGCCCAGTTGTACCTCCGGTCAAACTTCTGCTTTCGATTGTGTCATTAAGCCCGACTAGTATGTAGCAAGGTGTGTGAGCTTTCGAACCGAAAATTAGCTAGAGTTTGCCCCCTATGAAATATCAAGTCAAGCAGTTGGGTGTATAATCATGGGCAAGCGAGGTTGACCGAATGGACGTATATTTTTTGATCTTTTCTTTGTTTTTCCCGCGGGTCGTTCTGCTTGTTTATCTTTTCCTTTTCCCGGCGGCATACCCGGCGAACGCGGTGCCTCAGTTAGGCGATATCCTGCTTGGTGCATTCATGCCGCGCGTCCTGATCCTGATCTATATCTACCAGAATTTGGGTTACGAGAATGTCTGGTTCGTCGCACATCTGATCGTCGCGATCGGCGCATATTTTGGTGGCGGGCGCGCGACGGCGCGGAGACGACGGTCTCGGAGGGATTAGCGTCGGATCTTAGTCAGGCAATAGATCTCGGGTTGAGGGGCATCTAAACAGTTGTCGAGTTTTAAATTATCGGAGAGAGACTTTATGAGATTTTCCAGAACCGTCTTTATGATCGCGGCATTATTAACGTGCGCGACGTTCGCGGTAGATGCCCAAGTGCCCGTTCAGCCCGCTCCGGCCAAGATAGGCGTCGTTAATTCCGCCACGTTCTCGAACACCACCGGCGGCATTACCCGTTACGTTGCTGCGATGAGAGTTCTGGAAGCTGAATTCAAGCCGCGACGTGATGAGATAGTGCAACTTGCGGCACGTTTCGACGAGCTGCAGAATACGACGCCCAGCATGACGCCGCCGCAACTCCAGGCGAGACGGGAGCAAGCCGAAACTCTCCAGAGAGACATTACTCGTAAGCAAGAAGACGCGCGTGCTGCCTATGCAAAACGGTTTACGCAGTTAACGGCCCCGATTCAAAAAACGATCGGGGATGCGTTGGTTGCATTCTCAAAGGCTCGCGGGCTCGACATTATTCTCGACATGGCTAAGTTTCCCGAAGGACTTCTGCTCGTGAATCCCGGTGTCGACCTGACCGCCGCTTTTATTAGAGACTTCAACACCAAAAACCCCTGACGATCAAGTAGTTCCGCCGGTCAGCCACGTCGCAAAATTCATCCACGCCTGTGTCGACGACAGCGCGAGTCGCAACCAATGCGAGGCGATCAGAAAGATCGCGCTCGCAAGGAATACCTTGTTTAGCTTTTTATTTCTCCAGGTATCTCCAACGACGAAGATTATTGTGAGCGCGTCGGGAACGCCGAAGAACCATAACGGTCCATATGTGTCGGTTAGTCCGAACGGAAAGCGAGCAATAGCAGGCGGGATAAAGTTCAAAACAGTGAGCAGCATCAGACGTTTGTGGTTTGGCCCGTTCCGTCGATAGTAGAGGGCTGCCGCGAACAGCACCGCGAACACTAGCACATCAACAAACGGAACGATCAGAAACTGGAGCGGCTCCACCCCGGGTGGAGTAGACGTGGATCCGTATTTTGCGGCGGCGACGGCCGTCATCAGGCCTGTCACGATTATCGCCAAAGCAAGCACTACACCTACCTGACCTAACTGCTGATGGGTTTTTATTCGGATCGAGCGGATAAAATATACTTGAAGTGCGAACAGAATAACCCACAGGGTCATTACCAACCCGTGAACATGCACGATCATCCTTGGTACCGGCGGCGCCGTGAAGACGCTCTTGAGATAATAGGTCGGCCCAAAGCCGATAAGAATCGTAAGCGGGAACAGGATCGCGATCGCGAGGAAAAAGCTGCGCTCGAATACGCGTCGACTCGCAGTGTCGTTAATGGCCATAGGGGTTCTCCAGTTTAGGTGCGTGTGATGATCTGGTGAATCGCGAAAAAGATAACATGGATACTCGGGCGCATCACAATGGCAAGATGCCGTCCGACGCTGATCGAGTTTTTTTCTCACTCAGCAGCCGGATCGCCAGAACAAAAACGAAGATCACGATCGCCGGTGAGAGCACGGCAAACGGTTGCGAACGGAGCAGACTCAGGTCGCTGGCGGCGGTAAGCATATTTCCAAGGCTTGCCTCCGGTTCCTGCACACCCACTCCGAGATATGACAGCGCGATCTCCGCCAGGAGAAACGCCGGAAGCATGAGCAGAGCCTGCGTGACAAGTGGAGGCAGAATGTTTGGAAGTATGTGGCGGAAAAGAATTCGCGCGTTCGTAAGGCCTGACGAGATCGCCGCTAACACAAACTCGCGCTCACGTGCCGCTACGACTAGTCCCCGTGTCAGACGTGCCATCTCGGCCCATCCGGTAAGTGCGAATATCAACAACAGAAGTAACGCGGCGCGGAACGGCGGCAACTCGAGCGGGAATGCGGCCCGTGCCGCAAGGATGAGGATCAATGTCGGCAACGCGAGCATCGCGTCGCTGACGCCCATCAACGCCGTATCGACAACACGGCCGGAATAACCGCTGACGATGCCGATGAGAATTCCGATCATACACGCGAGAAAAACACCGAGCGTGCAGACGATCAGTGAGAACCTGACCGCATGCAGCAAGCGCGAGAACCGGTCGCGTCCGAGATTATCCGTCCCGAGAAGATTAAGCCGCGGGGCGTCTTCGCCGACGACCCCGAAGAGGTGAATATCGGTCGTAAAAATACCGAGCAAATCATACGAAGCTCCGCGAACAAAAAACTCGATCGGGAAGCTGCGTGAAGTATCGTCGTTATAGATAAGCCGGAGCGGATCGGTGAGGTTTCGCGCGTAAACAGCGGGACGCAATCGCACGGCTCCCGCGGGATCACGGAACGTTATCGTCGTTGCCGGCGAAGAAGGCTCGCCTCTCGACTGCTGCCTGTAATCGTACGGGGCGAAAAAGTCAGCAAAGATCGCGACCGCAACGAATGCGGCAACGATCAACCACCCCGCAACTCGCGACGCACTTTTATATCGGGTCAACTGTTTCATGGACTCTGGAGAGTAGTAGACGGTAGTCGGTAGTTGGTAGGCAGCCGCCATAGTAAGCGCATTTGGTTCGTGCAGCGGCCAGCAATTACCCGAGTCACTTCTGAATTTGGGCTATTTCTTGTTCGTGTTCTTTTTCGTGTATTTCGTGGTTGGATTTAAAGAAAAGATAACCACGAATTACACGAAACGGACACGAAACAAGACAGGTCCAGTTCTCGATGCTCGCCACTGGCTTAACACTGTCCACCATCCATTCCCCTACCGTCTACCGCCTACGGCCCCCTACCTCCGCAGTCGCTTATCGTTCATCGCCTGGAGAATCTCCGCCAAGGTATTGCCAAGCCAGACTGCGGCGCTTGTGACAAGGGCGATTCCCATTACAAGCGGGATGTCGCGACTGCGTACCGCCGCCACCATCAATGTACCGAGACCGTCGCGGCCGAGAACCGATTCGACGATAACGGAGCCGCCGAGAACACCACCGAGGGAGAGTCCAAAAACTGTCAGCACCGGGCCAAGTGCCGGACGGACAGCGTGGCGTGCGACGATCACTCGCTCGCTCAGACCCTTTGCTCGTGCCAGCTGGATAAAATCTTCGTTCATTGTCTGGCTCAACTCGCCGTGAAACTGTGCCAGGAATATCGACAGGATCGGAGCCGAAAGAGCGAACGCGGCGAACCAGAAGGAGACGATCGACGACGACTCGCCGGCCGCCGTGACCTGCGCAATGATCGCCAGCGCGACAAGCGCGATCACGATCCGCGGCATTGACGCCGTCGCAAAGACGATCATGTCGATCACGCGACCCAGAGCACGGCTGCGGTAACGCGCCGCGGCGACGCTCAATCCAAATGACACCAGGATCGCGATGCCGAGCGCGGCCACGCCAAGGATGAACGTACTCGAAAATCGTGCGCGTATCAGATTCGAGACCGGCACGCGAAAATAGATCGAGTCACCGAGGTTCCCAGTAATAGCTCCACCCAGCCATGTGAAGTAGCGCACGGGCAGCGGCTTATCCAGTCCGTAGACACGCCTCAAGTTTTCGATCGCCTCTTCCGATATCTGCGGATTGTCGCGTAGTGCCGTCAACGCATCGCCGCCTGCCAGGTTGAGTAGAACAAACGTCACCGCCGAAACGATCAATATCATCATCGATCCCTGGACGATTTTTCTCGCGATGAGTTTGAGCATGGAAAGGTTTGAAGTACCGGTTGAACCGGTTAGCCGAATCAAGGAGGGACTCAAAACGGCTGCCGCTATTCTTCACCATCCTCAATTGATTTGCAAAATAAAAACTTTTAGACTCACACTCGTTCGAACTCCTTCGCGTATCTGCTTACTTCTTTCTTCGGAGACAATAATATGCCGTCCTTCTCAATGGCGAGACGCCTTTTCGTTCTCCTATCGTTTTCATTGGTTTTGCTTGCGTGCGGACAGCCGCCCGTGACGAACGTTAACACGGGTCCTGCAAACCAGGTCGCTCAAAAAACCGCAGGCACGCGTGGCGGGACGCTCGCGTACCGCATCACCGCGCCGCCGAGTACGTTCAACTTTTTAGTCGCCAGCAATGAGCCGTCGATACTCATCTCGTTCTATCTCATGAGCAGCCGCCCGATCGAGTTCGATCACGGCACACTAAAGTATCGCGGCGCCCTTGCCGAAAGCTGGACGACGGCTACCGACAGACAGACCGTCGACCTAAAATTGCGCGAAGGCATCAAGTTCTCAGACGGAACACCGATTACTACCGCAGACCTGGCGTTCTCGCTCGCGGCAATGTACGACGAGCGAACCAAAGCCGCGGCGTGGAAGGATTCGATGAGCATAAACGGTAAGCCGATCGCGACTCGGATCATGGACGAGCGCAACATGCAGTTCATCTTTCCCGAGCCAGTCGCTGCGATCGAAAATTATCTCGACAATCTCGGAGTACTGCCCAAGCATTTGCTCAATGCCGATTTCGAGGGGGGAAAGCTGGCCGATGCTTACAAGATGACGGCGGCTCCGGAAACCATCGTTACGAGCGGGCCGTTCGCTATCGGATCGGCGGCGGCCGGCGATCGTATCGTGCTGAAACGTAACGCGCACTTTTGGAAAAAGGACGAGAAGGGTACGCAGCTGCCTTACCTGGACGAGATATCGTTCGAGATCGTGAGCGATGCTAACCAGGCGCTGGTGCGGTTAAATCAGAACTCGCTCGATGTCGTCGATCGCATTCGCCCAGCGGATTATGCTTCGCTCCTGAATGCAGGTGGCAGCGTAAAGGCGTACGACCTCGGTCCCGGTCTCGGTGTCGATCACATCTTTTTCAACATGAATAAGACGAATAAGAGCGGTGCGGCGGTCGGTGATCCGATCAAGCAAGCATGGTTCTCAGACAAGCGATTTCGCCAGGCGATCGCGGCGGCGGTCGATCGAAAGTCGATCGCGACGACGACTCTGCAAGGTCTCGCTACGCCACTATACGGGTTTGTCTCGCCGGCGAATCGTGCCTGGATTGATCCGAATTTACCGAAGATCGAGCGTGATCTAAAGCGATCCGAGCAGCTACTGACAGAAGCGGGATTCGTCAAACGCGGAACCGCCGACGCACCTGAGCTATTCGACGCGAAAGGAAACCGCGTCGAGTTCTCGTTGATGTTCCCGGCCGAAAACGAACCGCGCAAGTTGATGGCCGCCGTCGTCCAGGAAGATCTCGCGAAGCTCGGGATAAAGATGAACGTCGTACCGGCCGAGGCCAATGCTGTGGGAGCGGCTGCGGGCGAGACCTACGCGTACGAAGCGATGCTCTTCGGTTTGACCGTTTCAGGAATTGAACCGACGACATACGCAAACTTTTTGCTCAGCGCCGCTGACACACACCAGTGGCAGCCTGCACAGAAGACTCCTGCGACCGAGTGGGAAGCGCGCATCGACAAACTCTTCGCCGATCAGGCACGCGAGGGCGATCCGCAAAAGCGGGCCGGGATCTTTAATGAGATCCAGCGTGTGATGGCGGATGAGACACCAGCTATCCCGATAGTCTCGCGTCACATTGTTTCCGCTGCGAACACACGGGTTGGCAACTACGTACCGAGCGTGATCTTCCCGTACTCGCTTTGGAATAGCGATGAGCTTTTTGTGAAGCAGTGAATGCACATATGAGGCTTCTTTTCCTCTCAGGATTGCCCCGTCTTATGAATTCCCTCCGTCTTCAGACGGAGGGACATTGCGCCACAAGGAAGGCTTTAGCCGAAAACGAATTTTGCAGGATTCCGCAGCGCTTTAGCTGAAGCTTTTTGATCAAAGCGGCTTTTTATTGTATTTCGGCTGAAAGCCTTCGACTTGTCGCAATCTGACCTCCGGCTGAAGCCGGAGGCAATTCGTAGAGATGGCCCTCTGAAGTGGGAGACAACACTAAAGGTGCAAGTACCGAGTCGGGACCCGGCCCCGCTTAAAAAAAGAGGACGCTGGAATATACTTTCCAGACGTCCTCTTTTTTGTTCGACTAATCGCGGCGCTTGATCGCACCTGAGTCCACGGTATTCCCAGCCTTCGAGATCGCCTGAAAATGCATGTCGTCGCCGACGAATTCAATGATCATGAAAGAAAGGTCCGAATCGAAACCGGCAGCGGTGATAGGCGACCTGTCCTTAAGATCGCCTTTGCGGATCTTGCCTGCCGCACCTGCAACGAAATACGTGATTCCGTCTTGTGGTTTGACGCGTTCGTAAAAGTGATCGTGACCCGTGAATACAACGTCGATCCCGCTTTTGACGAAGAGCGGATGAAGGATCTTACGAACTTCGTCATCGGACCCGTGACGCCCGCCTGATGAATAGGGTGGGTGATGGAAGAATGCTATCCGCCAGGCGTTACGATCTTTGGCGAGTTCCGCTGCAAACCAGTCCAATTGCTTCTTGTCGAGATAGTTGGAATTCAGAGCGTAGAAGGAAACTCCGCTGCGTTCAACTCGATAATACTCTTCACCGTTCATATTGAACGGAGCGTAGAAACGCTGATTCGAGGTGTCGTGATTTCCCAGCGAACCGTAAAATTTTACACCGGCGTCGAGCATGGATTTGTACGGCAGCTCGAACTTGTTCTTCATATCGGCAGGAGAATCCGGGCCGTAAATATTGTCTCCGGTAAGCAGTACCCAATCGAATAAAACTGTCTGACGATAGTCCGCCATCACCCGACCGAGATCATACTGCTCCTTGCTTCCACGCCCGGCGTCCCCAAACACGGCGAGACGCAGAGAGCCCTCGCGCATCGGAAGCGTGACCGACGGCGATTTCGCCTTCGCTAGTGCAGCCGAATCAAGCCCTTGTCCAATAACGTCAGATTGCGCCGCCAGACTCACCAGCGCGAAGTACAAAACAAATAAAAATGTATGAGTGCGTTTCATAAATCTTTCCCCTGAATAAGTTTTAAGGAAGAGCCTTTGTCATGAAGTCAACGATCAGATGACTCTCTCGGTCGACGATCAGCAGACTCGTACTCACAAAGCGGTACCGGACCTGCTTGGGCAACTGCGGCAGCGCGACCAGCAGCGTCGGCGGCATTTCTAAAAGCTCAGCCGCTTCCGGATATACTCCATTGACCTTTACGGCGACGCTTTTGTTTTCGGCCTCAGCGAGCTCTTTCTTTAGCTCCATGCGGTCGCGAGCTGGATATTGGTCGATGACGATCTTGCGTATTAAAGCCTCGGCTTCGGGCGTAAATATCTGACCGCGGCGCGCGCGTTTTCTGGACGCACGAACCTTTCTCAAAAGCGCTTTCTTGTGCGCGTCGATCTGTTTTGCAGTCGCTTGTTTAGGCAACGCTGGTAGGCCTGCCTCGATAGCTTCGCGACGGTCGGTATATTCCTTGACGCGATTTTCGAACGCGGTTGCGGCGATTTTGTCTGTACGCACATCCTGCGCCTGAGTACCGGTACTGTCGGTCTGTGCTGTCACGATAAAGACCGGAGACGCCAGAATAAAAACTAGAGTGTATGGATTAACTACAAACTTCATGACTTGTTTTCTCCCATCGTGTCTCCTGCGCAAGCATTGTGCCTTTCGACGGCCCGCGTATTTTTTGGTTGCTCAGTGGCGGCACGCATGTTGCTCAACAAATCGATAGTTTGTTAGCAATCCAAGGTTAAAAAGGGGCGATTATGTTTACGAGCAAAGGTTGGAAGCTGTTGATCTTGACGATGACACTGGCCGCATGTCTATCAGTTGTAACGGCGCAGGAAAAGACTGCTGCGACAGGGACGCCGGTTCTTTGGCAGCATGTACCGATCGCGGAACGCGATCTCTATTGGGGACCGGGTGGACGTGAAATGTTCCCAGTCATGGATGGGATGACGTTCGTCGGAAAGCATCCCGGTGGAAACAACCTGAAGTTTAAGTTGAAGGAAAAATCCGGGCGCGAGTGGATCGTGAAATCGGCGGACGAGTCACAGCCAGAAGTCGCCGCAACGCGTTTGCTGTGGGCAATCGGATATCCGACCGAGATCGACTACATCGTACCGAAAGTTGCAATTGACCGGTGGGGTCAGTTCAAGAACGTGCGGTTCGAAGCTCGACCTGAAGGCGTGAAGCGCGGCGAGCGTTGGAGCTGGGACAATAATCCGTTTAAGGCGTCGCCCGAGTTTGCCGGTCTGCGAATCATGATGGCGATGCTCAACAACTGGGACCTCAAAGATGAGAACACCATCATCTTTCAGAAGGGCGACACGCATTATTATGCGATCAGCGATCTCGGATCTTCGTTCGGAAAGCTTGCGAAACACAGTGAAACTCGCGCCGGTCGGAGTGTTAACAAGCCGGAGGATTTCGCGGGCTCGACATTTATAAAAACAGTCGACGGCGGAACAATCCATTTTGCATATACGGCTGCCCGCGCAGATTTGCTGACGGGTCTAAACGTGGAACACGGACGTTGGCTTGCCGACCTGCTGCTCCAACTCTCAGACAAACAGATCACCGATGCATTCCGTGCAGCGAACTATAAGCCGGAAGAAGTGGCAACGCTAACCAGTTCTTTCAAGGCCCGCATTGCGGAGCTTGATAAGGCGACCCGCACGACGGTCGCGAACAAGTAACAGGAGGGGGTATGTCTATCGGATCCATCAAGGCAATATTTTCTGCTCTCTTAATTTTGGCGGCGGCTACCGTGGTTGCGTTGCCTCAGAGCCAGACCGCGGTCATGTGGTCGCCGGTGAATATCGAAGCGCGAAATCTGTATAACGGTGCCGGTGGCACGGTCATGCGACCGAACCTTCGACGGATCCGGTATATCGAGAAGGATACAGGCGGCAACAATTTAAAGTATCGAGTGCGCGACGGAAGCGGTCGCATCTGGATAGCCAAGATCGCCGATGAATCTCAAGCCGAAGTCGCCGCGAATCGCCTTCTGTACGGCGTAGGCTATCGTACCGAGATCGACTATCTTGCACCGCGGCTGACGATCCCGGGAAAAGGTAACTATACGAACGTACGACTCGAAGCGCGGCCGGTCGGCATAAAACGTGACGGTATTTGGAAGTGGGATGAAAATCCGTTTCAAGGCAAGCAGGAGTTCAAGGGACTCCGTGTGTTGATGGCGCTGATCAACAACTGGGACCTTAAAGACGACAACAATAAAATTCTGCGTACGCGCGGCGAGGCTCAGTACATCGTCAGCGATCTAGGCTCGTCTTTTGGAAAACTTCCCTACGCGAGCGCCGCGGTATTGAACCGATTCGGACGCAGCGTGAACGACCCCGTTGATTTCGTGAACTCGACGTTCATCCATCGCGTGGAACCGAACGGGGAGGTAGATTTTTATTACAAGGCCAAGGGCAAGGAACTTTTGAAAGGAATCACGGTCGAGGACGCACGCTGGATCGGCAGTCTGCTTTCAAGACTTTCCGATCGGCAGATCCGCGATGCATTCCGGGCTGCAAACTACAGCCCATCGGAAGTCACGATGCTTAGCCGCGCAATAAAGAGTCGTATTCGTCAACTGGATCGGCTTCCCTCCGTCGGTCTTGAAGCAAGCCGTTAAAAGTTCGCGGTACTGAGATGTGGGGCACCGTCCGGGGTGCCCTCAACTTTCCTCAATTGTTACCTTCCTTATTGCTTTGGAAGTTTACGGATTTGCGAGTCATCGAATAAAATACATCGAGACGCTTACCGTACGTTTTGTTCCATTGGCGCGTCGTACCAAGGGAGTCAGTTTGCAGATGGATACAAACCGTAGTCTTGAGGATTTATTCGGTGAAAGACCGTACGAAGCGCTAGTCAAAGGGATCAGCGACTTCGCAATAATCCACCTCGACACTGCGGCGAACGTGCTTAGTTGGAATAAGGGTGCTGAACGGATCTTCGGCTTCGGAGAGTCCGAGATCATCGGTCGGCCTTTTTCAGTTATCTTTACCGCCGACGACCGTGAAGCGGGAATCCCAGAAAAGGAAATCGAAAAGGCTAAAGCCACTGGTCGTGCTGACGACGTTCGTTGGCATGAGCGTCAGGGCGGTGAGCGCGTTTTTGCTAATGGCGTAACCACTGCATTGAAAGACGACTCCGGCGCTTTGATCGGCTTCGCGAAGATCTGCCGGGACGACACGCAGCGAAAGCTGACGGAGGACGCTCTAGCAGTGTCCGACGAGCGTTGCACCGGGATTCTCGAAAGTCTCACGGATGCTTTCTTCGCCCTTGATAAAGACTGGCGGTTCACATATTTGAACAAGCAGTCTGAACCGCTGCTAAAGCGATCGACCGAAGATTTGATCGGCAAAAGTATTTGGGAGGAATTCCCAGAGGCCGTCGGTTCGACATTTCAGCAACAGTATTTCAAAGCAATAGCCGAACAGGTTGCTGTTACCGTAGAGGATTATTACGCACCGCTCGATACGTGGTTTGAAGTCCGGGCGTACCCCGCGGCCGACGGCGGACTATCCGTTTACTTTCACAACATCAACGACCGCACCGAACGCAGGAATTTGGAGCGTCTCAATAGCGACATCGCGAACGCGCTTGTTCAAAACAAGTCCCTGCGAGAACTGCTCGACACCTGCGCACAGTTTTTGGTCAAGAATTTGGATGCCGCGTTCGCACGGATTTGGACGTTTAACGAAGACCAGAACGTTCTGGAACTTCAGGCGAGCGCCGGGATGTATACCCATCTTGACGGAGCCCATTCGAGGGTTCCTGTCGGGAAGTTCAAGATCGGTCTGATTGCCAAAGAGCGCCGCCCCCACTTAACCAACGACGTACCAAACGATCCCCGAATTGGCGATAGGGAGTGGGCAATTCGGGAAGGCATGCAGTCGTTCGCGGGATACCCCCTGATCGTCGCCGATCAGCTAGTGGGTGTGATGAGCATTTTCGCCCGACATGCCCTCAACGACGGAACACTTTCCGCGATGGCCTCCGTTGCGGACGGTATTGCGAATGGCATACAGCGGAAACGAATCGAGAATGCGTTGAGTCAAAGCGAGGAGCAGTACCGACTTGTCGCCGAGACTGCCAACGACGCGATCATCACCATCGACCATCACAGCACGATACTTTTCGTCAACCGCGCCGCTTCAAGAATATTCGGTCACGAGCAGGATCAAATGATCGGGAAAAGTTTGACGATGCTGATGCCGAAAAATTTGCGCGAGCTGCATGTGGCCGGCCAGAAGCGTTATCTCAACACCGGCGAAAAGCATCTTCAATGGGACCACGTCGAGGTGCCTGGCCTCCATCGCGACGGGCATGAGTTCCCGATCGAACTATCGTTTGGGGAGTATACAAAAGACGGGAAGCACGTTTTTATCGGGATTGCGCGTGACATCTCCCAGCGGAAGCGGGCCGAAGATGCACTCCGCGAATCCGAACAGAAGTTTTTGACACTAGCGGAGACGGTGCCGCAGCTCGTCTGGATGGCCGAACCGGACGGTTCGATATTCTGGTACAACCGCAATTGGTATGACTATACGGGAACGACGCCGGAAGAAATGGAGGGATGGGGATGGCAGTCCGTTCACGATCCTGACGTCTTGCCGTCCGTAATGGAGCGGTGGACGGGGTCGATCGCAACTGGGGAGCCGTTCGAAATGGAGTTTCCGATTCGGGCGAAGGAGGGTGACTTCCGTTGGTTCCTCACGCGGGTGAATCCTGCGCGAGACGCCGACGGACGGATAGTTCGGTGGTTCGGTACCAACACTGATATCGACGTACAGCGTCGTCTGGATCAGCGCAACCGCTTCATTCTTGAACTGGACGAGTCAGTTCGCGCCCTCGAAAGTCCCGAGGAGGTTACACTGACGCTCGCCCGACTCTTGGGTGAACACCTCGGCGCTGACCGATGCGCTTACGCTGAGGTCGAAGCCGACCAGAACCATTTTTTTATACCGGGTGATTACACGCGAGAGGGTGTCCACAGCATCGTTGGAAAGTATGCGATGTCGCAGTTCGGTGCCGAGGTGCTCCGATTAATGCGTGCGAATCAGCCGTACGCAGTGAACAATGTACTCACGGACGAGCGTGTTACTGAAAGCGACCTGGCCGCCTATGAGCAAACTGCGATACAGGCGGTGATATGCGTTCCCCTGCATAAGAATGGCCGGTTCGTCGCCTGCATGGCCGT
>JANPJL010000303.1:0-2287 GCA_031425495.1 Acidobacteriota bacterium | reverse complement strand
GCGAACGCGAGGGCTTTCGACGCATCGGCCTCGGTGAATGCCGCGGACGCATCCTGCCGGCTGATTGATATCACCGCCGAGACGCTGAGACGCAGAGAGAAAGAGAGAGCAGGAAAAGATTTTCTCAGCGTCTCTGCGTCTCTGCGGTTTAATCCTTCGGTTTGCTAGACTGCAGTTGTGAAATCCGCACCAGCTTTATCGCAAACATCCGTCAGACGCGTAGTCGCAGGAGCTGTTACGGAAGATTCGCCTGACGTACTCGCCGTCGAAGAACCTCTCGAAATCCGCATCGGTATTTCACAAAGCGAGCATCGCGCGATCTCGATCACGATGCGTACACCGGGCGAAGACGCCGAGCTTGCCGCGGGTTTTCTTTTTACCGAAGGGATTCTTACGTCGCAGGATCAGATCAAGCAGATCCGTCACTGCGGATTGAAGATCGGAAAGGGAAAGAGCGTCGTCGACCGTGCCGACGCACTGAACTCAAATACCATCCGCGTCGATCTCAACGACGGCGTCGACATAGACTTCAAACGACTCGAAAGACATTTCTACACGACATCGAGCTGTGGCGTATGCGGTAAGAGTTCGATCGCAGCGCTTCATACGGGCGCAACGAAACTCTCGGACCTCGATCACCCTCGAGTCGAGTCCGGTCTCATCAATACACTCCCGGAGATATTGCGAGCGTCGCAGGACGTGTTCGATCAAACGGGTGGGCTTCACGCGTCGGCGTTGTTCACGACACAGGGTGAATTGGACATCGTCCGCGAGGACGTCGGGCGTCACAATGCACTCGATAAGGTAATCGGCGTAAAATTCCTTGCCGGCGAACTCCCGCTTTCGGATAAGATCCTGTTGGTAAGCGGTCGGGCGAGTTTCGAGCTGGTGCAGAAAGCACTGATGGCCGGTATACCGATCATGGTAGCCGTCGGGGCTCCGTCGAGCCTGGCGGTGGAGCTGGCCGAGGAATTTGGGATTACGCTGATCGGATTCGTCCGCGACGAATCCTTCAACGTTTATTCAGGTCCCCAACGAATAGGATGAATGCAGTCGCCAGTATTCAGTAGCCAGTTTCGAGTGAGCCTGGAAACTGGGTACTGAATACTGGCAACTGGTTCTTGAACATGAAACTTCGAATAAAAGGTAATTCTATCCGCATGCGGCTTCTCCGCAGCGAGGTTGACCGTTTTACGACCGAAGGCGGAGTCGTCGAGGAGATAAGATTTGGCGCGAATACGTTTCGATATTCGTTGCAGTCGTCGCGAGATGTTCAGATGGTGCACGCACGATTTGAGGATGACGAGATCTCGATCATCGTACCTGAGACTCTCGCGACAGAGTGGACGACTAGCGATAAAGTTGGAATCAGTGTGGACCATGCGCTCGAAGATGGGGAGACGCTGTCGATCCTCGTTGAAAAGGATTTCGTATGCATCGACCGGCCGAATGATCCGGATCGCGACGATGCTTTTCCGAATCCGAATGTTTCTTGTTAGCTTTGGTTCGGTCAGTGGTCATTGGTCAGTGCTCCGGTGTTCCGTGTTCCCATTCCGTGTATTCCGTGTGTTCCGTGGTTCGCTCTCTTGCTAAATCAGGACCACGGAATACACGGAACACACGGAAAAAGAAATACGGACTAGGACCGAGCTACTGAAAAAGATGTCAGACTCAAATCCCAAACCTGATCTTCATGTCTCAAAACCCCTCGACACTGCTGCGGGCAAGACGGCGATAACGCAGTCGATAAAAAATGTCTTTGGGAAGATGGGCGTTGTGCGTGGTACGCGAGGACTGCTAAAGCTAAATCAGACGGGCGGCATCGATTGCCAATCTTGTGCGTGGCCCGATCCGGATAGGAAAAGGACGTTCACCGAGTTTTGCGAAAGCGGAGCGAAGGCTCTGGCTGACGAAGCGACAACGCAACTGCTAACTGCCGATTTCTTCGCTAGGCATTCCGTCGCCGATCTCTCCGAAAAAGATGATTACTGGCTGAACTCGCAGGGCCGTCTCACGGAACCGGTCGCGATGCGTCAGGGCTCGACACACTACGAACCGATCTCGTGGGACGAGGCATTCGAAATGATCGCGACCGAACTCAATTCGCTCGCGTCACCGGACGAAGCGATCTTCTACACGTCCGGCCGGACGTCAAACGAAGCAGCTTTTCTTTACCAGCTTTTTGTCCGTCAGTTCGGCACGAACAATCTGCCCGACTGCTCGAACATGTGTCACGAATCGACGAGCGTCGCGCTGAACGAATCGATCGGTATCGGGAAGGCGACCG
>JANPJL010000302.1:0-82005 GCA_031425495.1 Acidobacteriota bacterium | reverse complement strand
CATCCTCGAGGACGACACGTACAACGCCGACAAGGACCGCGACGGCGGCGTCCCGGCGTCGGACCACCCGTACACGTGGCATTGGGACAACATCCAGATCGGTGCCGGCTGACCCATGGCACAGGTCACGTTCGACCCGACAAAGGTTACTTATACCCAGCTTTTGACTGTTTTTTTCTCAGTTGCACACGACCCGACCGAACTGAACCGTCAGGGCCCCGACACAGGTACGCAGTATCGCTCTGCGGTCTTTTATGTAAACGATGAGCAGAAAAAGCTAACTGAGGATTTCATCAAAGCGATCGACGTTGCAAAGAGCTTTCCAAAGCCGGTCGTGACACAGGTCGTGCCGCTGGTAAAGTTTTATGATGCCGAGGCTTATCATCAGGATTATCTCAAACACCACCCCGACGAGCCGTATATCGTGATAAACGACAAGCCAAAGGTCGCCGATCTGAAAAAGCGTTTTCCCGAGCTTTGGAAAGACTGATCAGTAACGTTTTAGAGATCTTAATATCTTTTCCGTATCGGCAAGGCTAATCATAGTGAGACGGTCGCCGCCTTCCTCTTCGGTAACGTACCGGTCCATGTAATGGAACCCCGTTCCGCGGATATCGAACCACTCGGTCATCGCAAAATCCATGATCTTTTTGCCATCCTCGTCCTTAGGTTGGTAATAGAGATGGACCTTGCCGATGGGCGTCGTGAGAGTTCGCGGCCCCTCGTACATCAGATCGCCGATGCCGTCGAATCCCGCTTCGAAAGCAAACCGCTGCAATTTTCCGTTCGCCAGTTCGCGCGAATAGACAATGACGAGTTGCTTATCCTCAAGTTTAACCTTTGGCCCCACGACCGAATGGACTTGCGTGAGGCTAAACCCTTTTGGCAACCAAGTCGGAAGAGCAAAGGCGACAGAACGCTTGGTTGCGGTGAGTTGTTTTTTAGTCTCCGCGTTCAGCCCGGGAAAGGTGGTCTGTGCGTTTATTACCGTCACCGACGCCAATGAGAGAATGAGGATCGATAGTATGTATTTCATAATGCTGCTATTTTGAACGCTCCGCCCAGATCTGGACGAGATGTACGAGAGTTTCGGTGGATTTTTCCAATCCTTTTCGTGAGTTAAATTCGAGCTTGCCGTGGAAATTATGTCCGCCAGTGAATAGATTTGGAGTCGGAAGCCCGCGAGCTGTAAGACGCGAACCATCGGTGCCGCCCCGTATCGGGCGAAGCTGGGCAGAAATTCCCGCACGTTTTGCCGCTTCGATCGCGTAATCGGTCAGTTGCGGATAATCTTTCAGCACCTCTTTCATATTGAGATAGCCGAGCACGCTGCCGTATTCGATCTTTACGTTTGGATATTTTCGTTGAGTTGCCGCTATTACGCGTTTGACCGCGGCCTCTTGGCCGGCGAGTCCGGTGATATCAAAATTTCGCAACAATATCTTGATGGTCGAAGTCTCCTCCGACATCGTCGTCGAGTATGGATGGATAAACCCGACCCGACCCGCCGTTGTCTCAGGCCGATTCGGGATCATCGCCGGAAATCGCGAGAGGAAATCGCCAGCTGCGTACGAAGAATTGATCATTATTCCCTTCGCCGTCCCGGGATGTGTGGATTTACCACGAAACGTAACCGTCGCGGTGCGGGCTGACCACGTCTCATTCGAAATATCGCCGAGCTGCTCACCATCGACGGTGTAAGCAAATTTTGCGCCCCATCCCACGATGTCAAACTTTTCCATCGGCCCGCCCACCTCTTCGTCGGGAGTAAATGCGATGGCGATGTTACCGTGCTTGATCGAGGGGTTTTGTTTCAAGGTGTCGATCATCGTCATTAACTCGGCAATGCCAGACTTATCGTCCGACCCGAGCAGCGTTGTGCCGTCAGCCGTAATGATGTCGTCGCCGATCAGATTTTTGAGATCAGGATTTTGTTTGACCGTGATGACCTGTGTCTTGTCGCCCGGCAACACGATGTCACCGCCCTGATAATTTTTGTGAATAATGGCGTTTACGTTCGCACCCGACACGGCCGGCGAAGTATCCATGTGGGCGATAAAACCAATCGTCGGCACCTTGCCACTGTCGGCGAGATTGCCGCGAACCAACCCGTAAACGATCCCCTCCTCGCTAATCCGGACATTCTGTACACCGAGATCTTTTAACTCTTTTTCCAGCAGCCTCGCGAGCACAAGCTGCTTTTCCGTACTCGGAAATTTTCCCGCGTCCTCAGCCGACTGTGTGTCGATTTTTACGTAACGCAAAAACCGGGACATTGCCGATTCGTTCGGCGCGATTTGCTGTGCGAACGTCGATGTAAAAAGTAAGAGACTAAAAAATCCTAGTGAAATAACTTTCATAAAAACTTCCTTTTCGGGTCATTGCTTTACGTAAGAAAAATGGTCTGAGACTATCTGCCACCGGCCGTTATTAAATGTCCAAATGGTTGTGCATCGCTCTGTAACATCAAAAGGCTTACCATTTCTCGCACCAATGAAGCGGATCGTTGAATGATCTATCGCGGAGGTGTTACTGATTACCTGGATCTTTTGATCAAGATACTCGGTCTTTTCGATCTTTACTGCCTTTGCCCTGTCCTTGTAAGTGGCGAGATCCTGTTCCTTGGTAAATACTTTGCCTTCCTCGTCAGCCAGCAAATAATCGTCGGCTAGTACCTGCCGGATGGCCGCTTCATCGTTTCGCTTTATCATCTCAGTGTATTTTCTACCGAGAATGGCAAGCTGTCGTTCCATCATTTTCGTATCATGTTTTTTTTCCGAATTATGTTCGGCCACGAGCAACCACTTTCCATCGCGCTTTTCGTAGTAGCCCGTATAACGTCCCGTATCCTTATGCGGTTCCGCCAGAGGGTAGTTGACCTGTAAAGATGTTGTCTGCCAATCACAGGTTACCAGCGCGGTCGCACCTTTAATTCTTATTTTAATATTCTCCGAGAAATTTTCACGGATCTTAAAATCTTTATCTGCGAACAGATCCCTCAGATACTCGAGGTTTTCATCTCGAGTAAATGCGATGCCAAAGTTGTTGGAATATACATAGTCAGCGGCGAAAACCTCTTCAAAGGGGGCAATATTGCCTTTCACGAGAGCCTCATCAAGACCCTTATGAATTCGTAATATCTCAGTTTCGCCGTTCGAGTGTTGAGCAATTCCACATACCGAAAATATTAAAAGTAGGATCGGTATAACAAAGCTATTCTTCATAAATACGCCCCTCAACCAACTATTTTTATACACACGTTCTTTTCTTCCGTAAAGAATCTCAGCGTCTCAAATCCGCCTTCGCGGCCGATGCCGCTGTCTTTTGCGCCGCCGAACGGTGTCCGCAGATCTCGTAGGAGCCAGCAGTTCACCCAGACAACTCCCGTCTCAAGCGACGCAGCAACACGATGAGCGCGGGAGAGGTTTTCCGTCCAGACCGTCGCCGATAGTCCGTAGCGAACAGAATTCGCGTAACTCAAGACTTCCTCCTCAGTATCGAAGGGCGCGATCGAGACTACCGGGCCGAAGATCTCTTCCTGGTTCGTTCGGCAGTCGTGCGGCAGACCTTCGATCACGGTCGGCTCTATGAAGAAACCGAGAGCACATCGGCCGTCCGGGTCCACCCGGTTGCCGCCGCATAGGATCGTCCCGCCTTCCTCTTTCGCCAACTCGACATACGACAGGATCTTTTCCAGGTGCGGACGCGAGACGATAGCACCCATTTGTGTGCTCTCGTCCAGTGGATCGCCGATGGTCATCTCCATCGCTCGCGATACCAGATCGTTCTTGAATCGTTCATAGATCGGCCGCTCGACAAATATCCGGGAACCGCAGAGACATATCTGGCCCTGGTTCGCGAACGAAGAACGCACGGTGGTCTCGAGCATCTCGTCGTAGTTGCAGTCGGCGAAGATGATATTCGGATTCTTTCCGCCAAGCTCGAGCGATAGCTTCTTGAACATCGGTGCTGCGATTCGCGCGATCTCTTCGCCGGTGGCTGTTCCCCCAGTGAATGAGATCGCTTTCACATCACGATGCGCGACGATCGATGCGCCGACCTTCGGCCCAAGACCGTGAACGATATTTAAGACGCCGGCGGGAACCCCGGCTTCGATACACAACTTCGATAAAAGATACGCCGTCATCGGCGTGACCTCGCTCGGCTTTGCTACAACCGTGCAACCGGAGGCGATCGCCGGTGCGATCTTCCACGTGAAAAGATAGAGCGGCAAGTTCCACGGAGAGATACAGCCGACGACTCCGAGTGGCTGGCGTAGAGTGTAGTTGATCGCGTGGCCAACGGTCTCGTATGACTCGTTCGCAGTGTGCATCGCTGCTGTGGCGTAAAAGCGAAAGTTTGCCGCGGCACGGGGGATGTCCATTGCGCGGGCAAGCGACACAGGTTTTCCGTTGTCGATGCTCTCCGCCCGCGCGAGCTCCTCCGCATCGCGTTCAATAAAAGAAACGAGACGCATCAAAATTTCGAACCGGGCTTCAGGCGGCTTTTTAGACCACTCGGGAAACGCCGCGCGCGCTGCATCGACCGCAAGATTGACATCGCGATCATCCGAATCCGGGATCAACGAATAGACTTCTCCCGTCGCTGGTTCGACATTGTCGAGGTATTCGCCGGACGCCGGTTTGACCAACTCGCCGCCGATGTAATTCTCAATTGAAAGCATATTAATAATGAAATGTTAGCAGGGCCGTCCGGAAATTGGTTCGTGTTCTTTCTTTGTTCGTGTGAGTTAGTGATTCCAGATAACCGGCTGGCAGTCTGGAACCACTAACTCACACGAAATCACACTAATTTCCACGGCCGCTTCGAACAAGTCCTTATTCTGTGTGTCCGTGTATTTCGTCATCGGGTACCCACGGAAATTTACGACGGACGTTTTCGGAGCTATTTCAGCCTTCCGTATTTTCTCAAGATTTCCCGTACGCGATCGATCGGCAACGCTTCGATAGTTCGCTTCTCCTTGCCGGTCATAGTAGTCGCCTTCAACATGGAATTGTAGATCGCTTCCTCAGTCGCCTCGATCACCGCCTGAAACAAAGGCGACATCGCATCGTTACCTAGAACCTGAATACTCCGCAATTTGTCCGATGCGACGATCTTGTTCGCCGTCGAGAACGCGACCACGTAATCACCGCTGCCGTTTGTCATAGAGGAGCCGGTTCTCGCAAGTCCGGACATGGCCCGGGAGGCGAGACGGTTGAGCTGACGGTGATCGAGCGGCGCATCGGTAGCGATGACGATAATGATCGAACCATCTGCCCATTTTAGATTTTCGATTTTGGATTTTGGATTGGGTGTATCTGCTCCGCCGCGGCTCTGTGCAACAGCATCCTTCAAATAATATTTTCCGAGCTCGACGCCGATGGGTACGCCGTCGATCGACAGCACACCGCCGTAATTTGACTGCACGAGAACGCCGACCGTGTTTCCGCCTAGCGCCGATGGAAGTTTTCGCGACGAAGTTCCGATCCCGCCCTTCCAGCCAAATGCGATCGTTCCTGTGCCGGCTCCTACCGAGCCTTCCTCGACGGGACCGCCTTTCGCACTTTTTAGCGCATTGAAAACATCGTCTCGTCCGATATGGCGACCGCGGATGTCGTTAAGGAAGCCGTCGTTTGTCTCCGCTACTAGAGCGTTTATGGATTGGACATTCTCATTGCCCGGTAAAGCGAGCATATAGTCGAGAAGGAAATCACCCGTCTTCGGAACACTCAGAGTGGAGGTAAGAAGTATTGGCGTCTCTATCTCACCAAGCTCATTGACCTGCGTCGATCCCATCAATTTGCCAAAGCCGTTTCCGACGAAGACTGCACCAGCAACTTTTTCCTGAAATAGATTCCCGGCGTGTGGAATGATCGCCGTAACCCCGGTTCGGACGCTGTCGCCGCGTACGATTGTCGTCTGGCCCACGGACACGCCTGTGACATCGGTGATCGCGTTCATCGGCCCGGGCGGAAGAATGCCGATCTTTAATCCGATATCTCTAGCGCGAATGCGCGGTGGATCAACGATCGCCTGTGCGCGGAAGTGCGAGTCAATAGCACCGCCAAAAATAATGAACGCGGCGGCAGAAATGAAAAGCGGGCGCGACTTTACATAAACTCTTCGAATCATATCTTTGTCTATATCCTTGCAAGCCCAAACTCGTAATGCGAAGAGTATAAGTGACGGCTCCATGAAGACGAAGCGTTGTGTCGTCCGTTTGCTCGGAGCCCTGCAGGCATTCGTTAGAATGTCGGCATGTATCCTCCGCTTAAAAATTTTGTCACAAACTCGCCGCTGCCAGTGTTCTATTAATTAGAAAGAAAAGTCCTCACAAATTCATTTGAAAGTCTTTGTAATTATCCCGGGCCGCTAGACTGCGCCGGTTGATACCTTGCCAATCTATGAAGTACGCCATTAAAGCTCTAGTGATCACGCTGACGCTCGCGTTCACCGCCCACTCTCAGTTGCCCACGCCGTCCTCCCAGACTGCGAGCGACGGCGCTACGACCGCGAAACCCGTAGCGGAGAATCCCCGTTATGTGTCCAAAAAGCAGCCGGTCCAGATACCCCAGTTCACCGCGCCGCCCGTAATCGATGGCGTTCTGAATGATGAGGTCTGGAAAAGCGCAGCTGTCTTCGGTGAGTTTCTGCAGACGAGCCCTGGTGACAACGTCGCGCCGACGCACCCGACAGAATTTATGATGGCCTACGATTCAAAGAATCTGTACATGGCCTACAACATCAAACAGGATCCGGCAACGGTTCGCGCCACTGTTGCCCGTCGCGACAATATTTTCAACGACGACTACGTGCTGGTCTATATCGACACCTTCAACGATGAGCGTCAGGCATACGTGCTCTTTTTCAATCCGTTGGGGATACAGGCAGACGGGACTTATACCGAGGGTCGCGGTGAAGATTACAGCGTCGATCTTGTGATGGAGTCAAAGGGCGTTTTGACTCCCGATGGCTTCACGATCGAGGTTGCGATCCCGTTCAAGTCTTTGCGTTACGAGGCGGGGAAGGACAAAAAATGGGGCCTGCATGTTTTCCGACGCGTGAAATACAAGAACAACGAGTACAACTCCTGGATGCCCGATAATCGCAGCATCAACGGATCGCTCAATCAAGCCGGAAAAATAACCGGTCTTGAAGGTATCGAGACGACGCGGCAGCTAGAGATAAACCCGAGCTTTACCGTCAGCGAATCGGGCCGGCGTACGAGGTTCACGTTCGACAACAATCCGGCGGGACGTTTTGTGAATGACGGTGTCAAGGGAGAGTTTGGGCTGACGGCGAAGTTTGGACTTACGCCCACGATAACTTTGGACTTCGCGTACAATCCCGATTTCGCACAGGTCGAGGCCGACGCCCCGATCAGCACGGCGAACCTGCGGTTCCCAGTATTCTTCCGGGAAAAGCGGCCATTCTTTCTTGAACGTATCGACATTTTTGAAAGCGGTCTTAGCGTGGTGAATACTCGGGCGATCGTCGATCCTGACATAGCCGCAAAGCTCACTGGCCGACGCGGCAAAAACACTTTCGGGATTCTATACGCATCCGACAACGGTACACCGGGAAACCTTTCTCCTGACGATCGCGAAGAGTTGCGCAACTGCATTGCGACGCGCTCCAACCCTTTCGAACTTTGCCCGAACGAGCGGATGCTGGAGCAGAATGCAGATATCGGTGTTCTTCGAGTCAAGCGTGACATCGGGCGCGAACACAGCCTTGGCATGTTCGCGACGACATACAATTTCGTCGACCGCCATAATCACACGACAGGGCTCGACGGGAGGTTCAAGCTCGACCCGAAAACAGTCGGCGAATTCCAAGTGCTCGGAACACACACTCGCGCGCATTTCTACGATCCAGCGCTCGACCAGTTCCAGTACCGCACCGGAAACGGCCTGGGATATCGTGCCTATCTCGAAAGGTCCGATAGAAATCTGTACATGAACTTCCTCGCGCAAGGCCGCTCGCGCGATTACCGTGCGGATGTCGGCTTTACCAACCGCTACGACACGAACTATTTCGGATCCTTCATCCGCTACGAGACGGATCGTGACGCAAAGAAGGCAATTGTTTCAAAGCGTGTTTGGAACGAGACGAACGTTAGTATGGATTGGCGCGGAAGGAGCCAATATTTCATAACCAACACGCAAGGTCAGATCGCTCTGCAGAAGCAGACTTACATTGGCGTGAACGGTCAATTCGGATTCGAGCGGGTCTACGAGGATGAGTTCGGTCCTATCCGTACTCTGTTGAGCCCAACCCAGGGACAATTTTTTGGTCCGAGCTCCGAACGCGGTGCGAGATTCAAGGCGGTTCAAGCTTTTATCGAAACAACCCCTAGCAAGCAATGGTTCCTGTTTTTATTTATGGACTACACGTGGGGATTAATGGAATATGATTTCGGAGCGGGGCCTGACTTTCCGCGGGTCAGCCGTGCAGCAGTTGATTTTGGTCAGGGAGCTGCCCAGGACCCGGGACCGGGAAATCAACTCTTGATCGAATCGACTGTACGCTATCAGCCAACGACCGCGTTTCAAACTCAGCTCAATTACACGAAGCGTCGAATGGTCCGGAACGATACGGGATTGCTCGCGTTCGATGACAATCTTTTCAGTTCGCGTTCGACCTACCAATTTACGCGCGACATCTTTGCCCGTCTGCGAGTTGATTACTCTACGCTTCAGCGGCGTGTACGTCCGCAGTTCGTGCTGGGCTGGACACCGAGCCCGGGAACTGCGATCTATGCCGGCTATAACGACGACATAAACTATAACGGATACAACCCGTATATCGGTCCGCCACAACAGGAGCTCGGATTGCGGAGCAACGGACGCACTTTCTTCATAAAGGCGTCGTATCTATTCAAGAAGAGTTTTTAGTTAGACCTTCGCGTAAGTCAGCCCGGTCTGTCCCTGATACTTTCCGCCGCGATCGTCGTAGCTGACGCCGCAGTCCTCGTCGGACTCAAAGAATAGGATCTGACCGATGCCTTCGTTGACGTAGACACGGAGCGGCAGGTTTGCCAGATTCGCGATCTCTACAACGAGTCGTCCGGTCCACCCGGCCTCGAGCGGAGTCGTATTTACAAGCAGGCCGGCACGAGCGTAAGTAGATTTCCCGACCGCAATGCCGGTAACGTTACGGGGCATGCGGAAAGTCTCGACAGTCACACCGAGACCATAGTGGTGGCCCGGGAGCAGATAATATTTGGCTCCGTCATCGGCCGTGCGAAGAGGCGGCTCGATAAGCGACGACGCTTCGTCGAACCGCTTCGGATCTATCTCATCGCCAGAGACCGAGGAGAATATGCGAAATCCGTCGTCGGCCAGGCGCATGTCATAGCCGTAGCTCGAAGCCCCTGCCGAAATGATTCGGTTGCCGTTTACCTCGCGGAGAAGTTCCGGTAGAAACGGGTCGATCATCTGCCGCTCTTCGGCCATGCGCCGAAGCCAAAGATCTGATTTGATCGTCATAAAATAAGAAAGGTGATAAGCGAAAATAACTTATCACCTTAGAAACTCATTTCCAAAATCGGCCGTTCTTAACCGCCGACCAGGCTAAGCTTCAGTGTCCCATCGCCGACCGTGAACTTCAGCGGAATACCGCCAATACCTGATTTCGCGATTATTAGTTTGTCCGTAAACTCATCCTTCCGAACCCGTGGCTTCAATCCCGTGTACCCGTTTTCTATCTTTCCGGTTCTAAGTATTGTCGCGTCGAGCTCGGCATTCATTCCACCCGGCAAAAAGACGTTCATATCGCCTGTCGCCAACGAGATGTCTGCGGACCGACCGCGCCAGCTGGGTTTTGGTATCGCAAGTTGAACCGATCCTTTTCCAAAGACTGCGACCGTGCTGCCGCCGACAAGATCAAGTTTTGCATTCGTCTCGAGGTAATTGAGTTTGAAAGCGCCTTCGACACCACTGATCGTCAGATCGCCGCGACCGCCGTCTACCTGAATGTCGCAGTACATCGGTACTTTAATGACATAGTCGATACGGAACGGCATCGTCAAAAGCTCTTTGGGAAATTTCTTCCCAAGCTTTTTCATATACTTCTTGTCGTGGGTGCCGACGCTTGTTATCGAGGTCCGCCCTAATCCCTCTTCGAGAACGAAACTCGTGATGTTCCCGAGTCTCGCAAGGTCCGCTTCGGTATTGGCTTGAACCTCGATCTCCGCGGTGATCTCGACCTCGCGATTCTTCCACCCTTCTATACGGATCGAACCAACCGGGGCCCCGGCGATGGTGATTGTACCGCCGACCCCGAAATCGAACCTGTCGGTCTTTGTCGTTGTGCGCTTGTGAAGCGGATGGCTCTGCGCAAAAGATGCGATCGAAAAGGAAGTAATAAGCAACGAAAAAAAGAGAACTTTGAAGAGTTTCATGGGTTTGTTTAGATAGGTCGGAGCGTTGGGAAAGGCCGTCCTTATCTTAGGCACGAGCATCAGTCGCAGTCAACGTTTATTTGAGCTCAACGACGGAGGAAGGCGATCGAGCCGCGCTGGTTCGTTACAGTGATCGACGAACTTCCGTCACCGAATTGTCCAGTTACGCGTCGGCCGTCGCCAAAGGAGCGCATGTTGCTGCTCGCGAATGATCCGAGGTTTATGCTCCGTGTGGATGGGGCCGTAGCGATCAGTTTGAAGGAAGAGTTGAAAGGAACACGCAGATTGATATCGCCGCGCATCGAGGTGAATCTGTAAGCTCCATTCGTCTGGATATTGCCATCGAAAAAGATGTTGCCGATGCCATTTTCAGCGGTTACCATGCGGGCATTGATATTTGTAAGAGTGATGTCGCCATCGCTTGAGATCTTTGCGCGAACGAAAGTGCCCCGAACACTAGAGACATTAAGGTTTCCGATCTTGGTCTCGATATCCACGGACGCATCGTGCGGAACGCGGATAGTGAAATTAACATTACCGACCTCACCGCGGTCGTAATTGTCTTTCACCATGTTGATCAGGATGACTCCATCCAGAACCTGCGGGTTGATCGCGGCGGCCGGCGCTTCCAAATATGCCTGGACCTGCACTTCCGACCGGTCCCAACCTTCGACGGTCACGGTACCGGATCGGTTATACAATTTGAGCCTGACCTCGCGTCCGGCCGGATACGTTTTAGAGAATCGCTTCTGTGCCGCCGCTTCGTAGGGCGCAAATAAAAAAACTACGCTCAACAGAAGAATCGTAGTTTTTGCAGTGAAGGAGCAAAAGCGATTTTTCAAAACAAGGGCCATCGAAACTAAACTAGAGATCAGAAAACTCGCGAAGCAGGTCCATCTTATCATTCAGAACTGCATCCATCATTTCTCCGGTGAGATCGTCATCCGGATTTGCCTGCAGCATGATCGTGTACTCGTTTAGCGATTCATCAATGAGGTTAAGATTACGATCGAAAGCATCACGCATCCTAGCATCCCATCGATCACGGCGCTCCTGGACCCGCTGTGTCCAATACGCGATTGTCGCTTGCTGCTCTTTCATCCGCCGTCCGCGTGCTTCCTGCGGAGTTTCGACGACACCGATCTTGCTCAGCAGCTTTTCCAAAGTTGTTTGCGAAGCATCGGAACGCGACGTGAAATCCTCGCCAGTCGGCTCAAAATAATTACGAATGCCGACGACGGTAAGAAGGGAACTGATCAACGCGACCGCCAGGACGCCGGCACTTGCCTGCGAAAAAGTAAGGCTCCACCCTCTGGATAGAAATCCTCGTCTGGGTTCCTCGGGCAGCGGCTCGGGTTTGATCTCGCTCTCGATCAGATTGTTTATGCGACACCAAAGGGCTTGAGAGTTGGGCGGGACTATTTCCGAGGGAACGCCTTCGCGACAGGATTCGAGAATAACGGAGAAATCCTCGCAAAGCTTAGCGCACGCGGAACACAAGACCAGATGGGAACGCATGGCGATGGCCACGGCCTCGTCCAGCTCGCCATCCAGAAACACGCTAATATTTTCCTGACATTCCTCGCAATTCATTTGGATCAATAGGAGCCCGGCCCCTTCACGCTCGCTACCACCTTGTTCGCTTTTCAATCTAGATAGATTAGTTCGTCGTTGAAAGGGTTGCCTTTGCGAGCTAATTTGTACTCAGCCAAAGGCCGACACACAAACAGCCCAGGTTGTTCTTTAAGTCACAACCCGCCGACGCATTCTCTTGACTAGGTTAATCTTTTTGCTTGATCAGCAATCCGCGAAGCTTGAGCCGCGCCTTATGCAGTTGCGACTTCGAAGTGCCAACCGAGATGCCCATCATCCGAGCGACCTCTTCGTGTTCGTAGCCTTCGATGTCATGGAGAATGAATACACTCCGATAACCGTTGGGCAGTTCACCGATAGCTTTCTTCAGCGCTATCCGATCTACCACCGGCATCTTGTTCGGGTTGGCGGTGCCATGCACGGTCTGCTCGGGCATTTCGCCATCATCTGAAACTTTCTCGTTTTTAACGCTCCTTCGCCGAAAATGCATTAATACCTGATTGACCGTTAAACGGTGAAGCCAGGTCGAGAAGGCCGAATCACCTCGAAAGCTGCCGGACTTGCGAAATAACTGAATAAAGACTTCCTGTGTCAGATCTTCCGCCTCCGAGGTGTTGTTCGTCATCCTCATAGTGAGACTGAACGTTCGGCGGTGGTATCGCTGGTAGATGATCTCAAAAGCGGCAAGGTTACCACCCGAGGCAAGCTGACATAGGGCGAAGTCCGATAGGCTCGGGTCGACAACGACAGCGGCCGTTACAGGTGCAACCTGTGAAGCGGGTGCCTGAAGTAGAGGAAGCTCAGCTGCATCCTCAAAAGCAAATGCGGTTTCCGGTTCGATGACCGCCGTGCTTGAGTCCATAGTTACTCCTGGAAAACTACCGCATTGTAATACTTTGTCCGCGTCTATGATGAGCTACCTCCAGAGACAAGTTGCATGAACACCAGAATTTTATGCCGAAACCTTGAAAAGGTAAAGACAAATGGCTAACGAGTTTGCGGCGGTGCTCCGTTTGGTGCCGAGACTTATGTGGGGACCTTACTCTACCACCGGTCGGCGCCGTCGTAGTTAAATGTGAGCAAAGAAAAGGACGGCCAGGATATGGCCGTCCTCCAGGATAAAAAGGTACGTACAGGTCCTATTTCTTACAGAATCCTTCGCTACCCTTTGTTACGACGACGCAGTTGGTTTCCTTTTCGAATCCCTTCATGCCGGTCTCAGCACCGGAGGCCGCCTTGATCGTCTCGGTCTTGCGGTTACGGAGGAACTCGATCACGTCGCCTTTGGCCGTGCCCTCAAAAGTTTTCGGGCCGTCCAGATTTGCTATTTCGATCGAATATTTATCTCCCTTCTTACCTATGTTGACATATGTTCCTTCCACTCCGGGCCAACGGCCGACAAGGGCGTCGACTTTGCTAGCACCAGGGCTTGTCACGGGACTCGTGGCAGGAGAGGCAGCGGACGATCCGACGGGACTTGTCGACGCGGCCGGAACGGGCGTCGGCGATGCAGCCGGTTTTACTTCAGGCGTGCTACTGCACGCGCCTAATGCTACGATTCCGGATGCAAAAACCACCAGCAGGACTGATCTTCTCAATGTATTTATATTCATTTGTTTTCCTTGTCAGCCTCTTTTCCGAGGCGTGACCAAACGACTGCGGACCAGCGGTTCTTTCTGTTGGACGCAGCCTTTGCCCAACCCCGCACATTCTTCCAGGTGATAACAGTACGCAGTTCAGGCATTGAACGATTTACGCTCGGAATCGCCATCCATACGAACTGATCACCGCGCAAGAACGTCGCCCCGCTCGAATCTTGCAGGTGTCGGCAAAAAAATTATTGGATGGATCGACTTACGAACTGGGAATTGCGGTAGCCTGCCACGCGACTGCTCGCCATTTCCGATTCCGTCTCACAAAAGTTCCGGTGTTGAGGAATCTCGAAACTTGAGTCTTGCCGTCTTTGACCGTAGTACCCACGAGCCTGAAAGCAACGACGGCGGCATTGCCATATTGCTGAACGCGGACGTCTTCGGCCGAATAAACGGTTACCGGCTCCCCCGGCGTTGGGGGTTTTGCCGAGCGAACACCCTTCATCAGTTCGGCTTTGCCGATCCGTTGGCCGATCGCACGCGTATAGATCAGGTCGTCCGCCCAGAATCGATCGTGCATGTCAGCGTCATTGCGTCCGGCTCCGATCAGAAAGTCGTTGAGCAAACGGGTGAGGTCGTTATCGCGCGCAGAGCCTTGAGCCCACACGGCCGAGACGGTCAAAGATGCAAATACAATCGATATCAATACTTGTTTCATAGTCGGTTCTCGCATTTAAAATGAAAAGGCCTGCTCCGGCTAAGGTGACAGGCCTGTTTCATCTTATTTCTACCCTATTTCGAGTCAAGAGCATTGCGCCGACATGACCCTCACGAGTGTTCCTACCAACCGTTATTCTCAAGGATACTTTCCGAGCCGGATTTGACCTTAAGGCGACTAATAGGCACGGAAACGGGGCAAACCGTTCCCTTTTTTGGCTACTAAAAAACGTTCTTAGTTCGACAATAGTACCTGAGCAATCCCGTCAAAGTCAATAACTTTTTCGGTACTAGATCCGGTCGTACGCTAAGTCGTTTTCGGCGGCAATTTTACGAAGAATTTTGCGTATTCGAACGCTATCTCCTCGCCCATTCGAGTGTCTCGGTACGCCTTTTCCCTGTGTGAAACTTCGCTGATCTCGCCGGCAGACATCGTCCCGTACGTAGCCAAAACCCAGTCGACCGCTACCTGTTCCGGGCCAGTTAAAAGCGCATCGGCACGAGAATCACCGGCTTCTATCACGTCAGCCGAACCCAGCTTCGAGATCTCAATGATCCCATAGTGGTTTAACGTTTCGAGCGTGTCCTCATATGCGTCCGGTACGGGGCCATACGGAAGGTGAACGTAGCGCGAACCCGTTATCGAATGCCCGTGTAGGTAGTAACTAACGAAATCGGCATAAAACAAAAGCTTGTTGAGCTTTGTCTTATAGAGCTCCGAGCTGCGGCCCGCGATATACGAAACCAAAGCAGCCATCTTGTCTTGCGAAAAAGCCCGGTTACCGTTAAACGCGTTTGCGATAGTGAGTGAGGGAACCGTGGCGGTAGCGGCTTGCTCGAGCTTCATGTCTGGAGCGTTGTCCAGCAGTTGCGCAAAGTCTCTTGCGTCCTCGTAGCTCGGAGTGGTTAACCGTTCTACGGCATCCTCAAAAAGAGTATCCAACCGGGAACTCAGCCAGGTAATGACCGAACTCCGGATAGCCGATTCGGTGTATTCAGTGCCGCAGTCGTCTTTTATTGATTCCCGGAGCTCCGACACCAATGGTCGAAGTTGCGATTCCGGTATTTCAAATTTTATTGTGCTGGTGTCCATACAAATGCCCTCTGCCTCTGCATCCTAGCGCGCCCTGCAGCACCTGTAAACATTTAATTACAAGGGGTTACGGGAAAGCATTCGTTTAAATACTCGGGCTATCCTTAAGCTTTAGTGTCGTATCTGTTTGGCTACTCAACGGGTTCTCTGGACGTCGAATGTTGGTCGTCCGGCTATATGGACCGGTGTCGAGTTGTTATCGATGATGGTTTCACCGATTTCGATAAGGTATACTTCACCTTCCCAACAAGTCCCCCGCAATTGTCAAAATTTAATCCAATCTCTTCTGGAGAAAAATGAAAAGGTGCGCGATTTGTGCGGGAGTGTTTGATCCGATCATGATCGACGTTCCGATTTTAGACTGCAGACTCGAGGTCCGAGACGAGTTCTTTACCCTCCGACCCACCTCGGACTTGTGTCACGCATGTCTTTTGAAATCAGTTGCCGACAATCAACAGCCAGAGGTATGGACAGACCCCTCACTCTGAGCCAAACGATCTAGATCAAGAGTTCTTGAGGCAGATCATTGTCGCGAGCATGGTGGCGCAGATCGTCCCATCGACATGAGCATCGGCCGTGCATACGGTTAAGGTCCGGCCGGCGCGTTTTACTTGGGCCCGAGCCTTTATCGTTGTGCCTTTTGCCGGAGCGAGGAGATTGACCTTGAACTCGACACTCAGCACTGACGACCCGGCCGGCATGAGGCTGTAGGCCGCATAGCCGCATGCGCTATCCAGAAGTGTCGTGACGATACCGGCATGCATGTAGCCGTCCTGTTGCGTCAGATCTTCCCGAACCGGAAGCTGGATCTCGACGACGCCCGCTTCGACAAGTACAAGATCCGCTCCGATCGTATGCATCACCCGCTGGCGGGCGAAACTCTCGCGCACGCGACTCTCAAAATCGGCGTTCGCCGCCTCAAATTCCATTTTCATTTCCCATTTTTCCCTGAGTTGATATACAATCTCGCAAATTCAAATATTACTATGCTGTTCCTCTCCCAGTCAGCGGCCGTGTATGGAATCGACGCTCTGATCGTCGATATCGAGGTCAATCTTCAACCTGTTCCAAAGGAGACTGACAATTTGCCGGCGGTCACGATAGTCGGCCTCCCCGACACGGCGATCCGCGAGTCGCGTGAACGTATACGCGCCGCGATCACAAACAGCCGTTACTTTTTCCCGTTTCATAAAACTACGATAAATCTCGCACCAGCCGATGTCCGAAAGGAAGGTGCGAGTTTCGATCTCCCGATCGCACTGGGAATCCTCGGTGCGAACGGCGACTTAGGCAGCCTCCTCGATCTTTCGAATGTACTCAGCATAGGAGAACTGTCGCTCGACGGGCGCGTTCGCCCGGTACGTGGGGCATTGTCGATCGCACTGACCGCGCGCAATGCGGGGATCAAGTATCTTCTCCTTCCCGAGGAGAACGCCGGCGAAGCGGCCGTCGTCCGGGGAATCGATGTTTATCCGGTTCGCGATCTCCGGGAGGCGGCGTTGCTCGTGCAGGAGATCGGCTCAGGTGATACGACGCGGGTTCCTCCTCTCAAACTCGACATCGAGGAGCTCAGAGCAGACGCGTATAACTACCGTATAGATTTCTCTGAAGTATGTGGTCAGGCGACCGCGAAGCGGGCGCTCGAAGTCGCGAGTGCGGGTGGGCACAATATTCTTTTTATCGGCCCACCCGGATCCGGAAAGACGATGCTCGCAAAACGTCTTCCAACGGTTCTGCCTCCGCTCGAATTCGAAGAAGCACTCGAGATCACGAAGGTTCACTCTGTCGCCGGACTAACCGGCCGTTCAGGTCTAATAACCGCACGTCCATTCGAGTCGCCGCATCACACCGTATCTCAAGCCGGACTAATAGGTGGCGGATCGATTCCGCGGCCTGGCCAGGTATCTCTCGCACATCTCGGCGTTCTCTTCCTCGACGAACTTCCCGAATTCGATCGCAGCGTGCTCGAGGTCCTCCGACAGCCGATGGAAGATAAGCAGGTGACGATATCTCGTGCGGCGTCCTCGCTTACTTTTCCTGCGAATTTCACTTTGGTCGCATCGATGAATCCATGCCCGTGCGGATATTTCGGATCGACCCGTCAGTGCACTTGCTCGGCGATCCAGATCCAGCGTTACGTAGGTAAGATCTCCGGTCCGCTGATGGACCGAATCGACATTCATATCGATGTTCCGGCCGTAAAATTCAACGAGCTGCGAGGTAAGAACGTCGAGCCGAGCGAACCGTCGGAGCAGATCCGGCAGCGCGTCATCAAAGCACGAGAGAGACAACTTGCGCGATTTGACGGCGACGGTGTGTATTCCAATTCGGCAATGTCGCCAAGACAGATACGCGTCCACTGCGCGCTCGACGATGCGTGCGAAGGGCTGCTCGAGAAGGCGATGACGCGGCAAGGTTTATCAGCTCGTGCACACGACCGGATCCTAAAAGTCTCGCGAACGATCGCCGATCTCGGTAATAGCGAGCACATCCAGCCGGGCCACATCAGCGAGGCGATCAATTACCGGTCGCTCGATCGAAACTATTGGGTTTAAAAAGAAGTTGGGTCCGATCTACGAAGATCGGGCCCGATACGGTTAGGTAAACTGCAGGAACGCTCGGTAGGTAAAAAAGCACAGTGGCTAACGATGCTCTATGAAGAGTGGCGGCGGGATCTTGATCAACAGCTTCAAGCTTTGCCACATCTTCTATTGCACGACTCATGCCAGTCACTTGCGCGCCTCGGGCTGACTTGAACATCCCGGTAAACGTAATGTAGGGCGGGTTTCAAAGCGGCGAGACTTTCCATGTCAAAGCCCTGATCAGTAATCCGTTATATTAAATGTCCCTTTTCTCTCCGACGGTGGGGCGGGAGTCCCCAGAGGTTCGGTCTTATTGATGTACCTGGTCGACCCTGACATGTTCATCTAAATCCGCGGATCGAACTGCACGTACAACAATGTTGAATTCTGTCGCACGGCGGGGAATTTCACCGCACAAGTAATACCCAGCACACTTCTCACATCGCTCTGTCAAACCGTTCTACATATCTCGGGGACCAGCGTTTCTCTGCGTCCTTTATGGTATTGGGAGCGTCCGTTCTCGTGGCATGCGCGTTGCCAAACTCGCTGTAGCAGATGCGGGGTGTCACTCCGCTCTCGCCTAAGTTCAAGTCTCAGGCCTTACTACCGGCTAAAAAAAAACTCACCGAAAACGTATATGCAAAAATCCCAAAGACTAATTTCTCTCGCAAGCATCGCGGTTCTCATCTGGGGAGTCGCCTCCGCAAACGCACAGACCGTGGCCCTGCCAGCCGCGGAAACGAAAACGGCCGTTCTAAAACGAGCTGCTCCTCGACCGACTGCAACTCCGAACGAATCCGCGACCGCAGAACCGGCTCAAAATCTGACTACCGGAATAAGCGAAAATTCTACGAACGTGCGGGTCATTCGTGTTCCGTCTGAGCCAGTCGAAGCCGATCCGACACTCAACCACGAGATCTTCGAAGATTTTGTGAACGGAAGCGGGTACACACCGCTTGAAAAAATCAACCAACTCGCTTCGGCCGGCGGCGGCACCGGACAGGGATGGCATCCCGGACCTGTCTATGAAGACGCCTGGGGCGTGATCCAGGCAAATCATGGAACGGGAACCTACTCGAGGCTCGATCTCGTCGGCAAGACCAACAACATGTATGGCGTGGCTCTCGGAATCGGTACAGCTTACGAATACCAGGTACGATTTAATATCGCCAATCTCTCCAGCGAAACGAACCGATACATTGCGTTTGACGGTTTCTTCGATTCGGATACGGTGGACCCGACTTTCTACCGAGGCATACTATTCCGCTACTCGGATAACATTAACGACGGAAAATTCCAGGTAGTCGTGCGGGCGTCGGAGGGAGTTGAGACGCTGGTCGACACGGGTATCGCTCCGAATATCGATACGTGGTACCGGCTGAAGATCTCCGTGAACGCCGCGGGCTCGGAAGCTTTGTTTTATATCGACGGCGTGCTCGTCGCCGCGGTTGCGACGAACCTCGCCATCGGCACCTCCAATCGTTACACCGCCGAATCGAATAATGACCGGTTGACGGGAAACACCAGTTTCATTTCACGCCGGTTCGACTACGTAAGATTTCGAGCCACTTCCGGCAAAAATTCGCGGCTCTAGAGTCCAGTGTCTTGATTTGCCAAATCAGATAAAAAGGTTGAAGTAGTAAATCAAGACACACTGGCCGGGAAGGACGCATTTTGTTCTTTCCAAAACAGAAAGGGACGCGCCGTAGGAATGGAAGACCTGCGACGCGTCCCTTTTTTGATAGATTTAATGATTCCCATGTCCCTCTCGTACGCATCAGTATTGGAACTACGCCCGGGAGTGCCGCTGGGCATAGACGCCGCACGCGAACACGTGCTGATCGTCGATGATTCGCCGACCGTCAGGCTCGCATTCGAGCGTCAGCTTTCGGGTCGCTATAACTGCTCTCAAGCCAGTTCTTTCATGGACGCCCTCGAGCGGCTGCGCGAAAACGAGTTCGCGGTCGTCGTACTGGACATTCAAATGCCGGGTATATCGGGCGTCGAACTGCTTCGCAAAATCGTCGAGAAATATCCGGACACTGCTGTGATCATGGTCTCGGGAGTCAGTCGGCCGCAAGTGGTCTTAGACACGATGCGCGAAGGCGCCTTCGACTATCTGATCAAGCCTTGCGATCCGTATCTTCTTGACCTGACCGTCGACCGGGCAGTTGAGCGCCTAGCGTTGGTGAGAAGAACGGAACGATACAAGACCGATCTCGAGGAGCGAAACACCGAGCTCGCCGACGGTAAAGCACAACTCGAGCTGCTGCAGGCTCAGATCGTACAAAATGCGAAAATGGCATCGCTCGGACGACTCGCGGCCGGTGTCGCTCACGAGCTAAACAATCCTGTCGGCTTCGTACTCTGTAATCTCGAAATGCTCGGTGACGATATGGGCAAGTTGCTCCAGCTGATCCGATTTTATGACGCTGCTGAGCTGCCGGATGCCATCGCGACAGCGGCGGCCACGATCAAATCCGAGATCCGTTACGAAACGATGCTTGACGAACTGGATTCGTTGATCACCGATTGCCGCGACGGTGCGGAACGGATCCGCGACATAGTCCAGAATCTGCGTACCTTCTCACGACTGGGCGAAGCAGAATTCAAGGTAATTAATATCCACGAGGGCATCGATTCCACGGTACGGCTTCTGTCCCGTTACTTCACAGGTGGCAACATTGAGCTTGTCCGCGAATACGGTGAGATTCCAAGCATTGAGGGCTATTCCGGACAGCTCAATCAGGTCTGGATGAACTTGCTTGCGAACGCGGCGCAGGCCGTCGGTACGACCCGGGGCGAGATCAAGATAACAACGCGGGTGCACGGCGAGATGGTCGAGGTTTCAATAAGCGACACGGGTTCGGGGATTGCCTCGGAGCATCTCGAGCATATTTTCGACCCCTTTTACACGACCAAACCCGTTGGCGATGGAACGGGTCTCGGGCTATCGATATCGTTCAGCATCGTGGAGAGGCACTCGGGCAGGATAGGAGTTGAGACCCAGGTTGGTAAGGGAACGACGTTTAAGGTTGTGTTGCCGGTAAAGGGACGCGATCCGATGGACCGAGCAATGAATTCATGACGCTCCTGCAGAAATAGAATTTAAGGAAGGTACACATGAACTATAAGATTCTAATTGTTGACGACGAACCCTCAAACACACGTACGCTCGAGCGGATGTTCAAGGAGCATTACGATGTCGTTTCCGCCCAGTCGGGTGCTGAAGCTCTCGAGCTCCTCAACCTGTACGACGTTGCTCTTATAATTTCGGACCAGCGTATGCCCGGCATGACGGGGGTCGAATTCCTAAAACGGTCTGCCGAGGTCCGGCCGCATTGCGTGCGGCTCATCCTCACCGGTTATACGGACGCAGCCGACCTCGTCGAAGCTCTTAATTCTGGAGTTGTCTATAAGTTCGTTACCAAACCGTGGGTTAACGGCGACCTTTTGCAGACCGTGAAGCGTAGTTTGTCACACTACGAAACGATCAAAGCACAGCACCGGCTCAACCTCGAGAACGAACGTATTCGGGGTCGGCTGACCGGGCTCGAGGAAAGTCTCGTAAAGGCATGTACCGCCCTGGTCGGACTCAGGAACGAACAATGGCGCGAGCGGGCTCCCCGGGTTCGCGATCTTACAGTCACGGTAGGGAAGGCACTCGAGCTTAGCAGCGCGTCGCTTTCCGCACTTTCCCGGGCGGCCTACCTGCACGGGATGGCGGATGTGTTCGTGCCGCGCGAGCTTGCTTTTCGGAAGGGGCAGTTTACTGAGAACGAGAAAGCGTATGTGATCTCGACCCGGGAGCAGGGGTTGGCAATGCTGAAAGATCTTACGGACTCGGAAGAAATATTGCTGGCGATCCGTCATATTCCCGAGCATCATGACGGGACCGGGTGGCCGCATGGCTTAGTTGGAATGCAGATACCTATCAGCTCGCAAATCATCGCGATCGCCAAAGCGTATGACGAGATGACCGTTTCCGATTCGGACTCTGTTGGACGATCGGAAGCGGAGGCGCTGGCGGAGTTGCGTGCAGCTTCGGGTCGACGGTTCGATCCAGCGATCGTCGATGCGTTCTGCGGGGGAGTGGCAATCGACAGGGTCCCGGGAACGGGGATTCCGTTCGAGGCTCCCGAGCTGTTAGTCGCCGTTTAAGATGCGGTTTCGAAATCGCACCGTATCGGTACGTTGTTTTCGCTCCGCCGCCAGCGACAGTTTTCCAGGTTGGGAGGAGCGAAATGTTTGCAGACGCCCAACGTCGAATTGCTTCCCGCTCCTCTGGGAGCAGCATTTCGGTTTCGCTCCGCTGGAACGAAGTCCTCTTCTCGATCAGTTCTACAAACATTTCGCTCCTACGGGAGCGAGAGAGTGGGTTGGACGAATTATGCTCCGGCAGGAGCAAAAAGTTTGTAGTTATCGATACGTTGCAATGCCGCCCGCTCCTTAGGAGCGGCATGTCGGTTTCGCTCCGCTGGAGCGAGGTGCTCTTCTCATTCATTTCTAAAAACATTTCGCTCCTATCGGAGCGGAAAGCCGGAGGAACGAGCACTCAACCTGCCGAAACGGGCGCACAGGTTAGATCTCAAACGAACGGGGGTCAAATCGAAATGTCTTTGCCTTTGCCAGCCAATGATATATAGTTCGCGCGTACACAAAGGACGTACCCCCCAATCTGCCTGCCAATAGTCTTGCGGTTAAGGATCTTTCTTCGATTTACATGAAGTTACTATCGGAACGCTCCAGAGCAGCGGCCTATCTAATGGCTTTGCTAACACCAGGGCTCATCGCGGCTGTGATGGCGGCGTCCTGGCCTCTGTTCGAGGGAAACCCCTTCTCACTATTTCTGATCGCCGTCGTAGTCAGCGCTTGGTTCGGAGGTTGGGGACCCGGCATTCTAGCTCTCGCTTCTTCTTTTCTCATCACTGGTTTCTTGTTTATCGAACCGTACTACTCTTTGGCTCTCCCAGATTTCACGAACCTCGTGCGAATGAGTACGGTAGCCGTGGTTGGGGCGTTTATCAGCATAGTCTGCGAACTACTGCTCCGCGAACGGCATCGCGCTGTTGAAGATATCAGCCAACGCGAGTCTAGGTTCCGTGCCGTGACAGAATCCGCGTCCGATTCGATCTTGATAGTCGATACGGATTCCAAGATTCTCTACGCAAACAACGCGACTGAGAATGTGTTTGGCTATTCACCGGGGGAACTTAATGGGCAAAAGTTAACAATGCTTATGCCTGAAGCATTTCGCGACCGGCACATCGCTGGTCTCGAGAATTACGAGCGAACCGGGGTCCGACAGCTCAACTGGCGAAGTCTTGACCTTCCCGGCCTGCACAAGTCTGGACGGGAATTGCCTCTGGAAGTATCCTTTGGTGAATTTACTAGCAACGGTAAACGAAATTTTGCCGGCATCATCCGAGATTGCAGTCAGAGAAAGTTCGCCGAAAGAGCACTCCGAGAAAGCGAGGCTAAGCTGAGCGGGATCATCGAATCGGCGATGGATGCAGTCATTACGGTCGATGAGGAACAAGCGATCATTCTCTTCAATTCCGCCGCCGAACGAATGTTCCTCGCTCCGCGGGAAGAGGCGATCGGACAGCACATCGATAGATTTATCCCGCAACGTTTTCGCGGCGATTACAAAGGACACATTGAAAGCTCGGGGACCACTCAATCAACACCACGTTCGCGGGGAGATCTCGACGCTCTTTACGGTCTCCGATCGAATGGCGAAGAGTTTCCGATCGAAGCTTCGATCTCGCAGATCGAGGCCGACGGAAAGAAGATCTATACCGTTATACTTCGCGATGTGACCGAGCGTGCGCTTGCTGAAGAAAGGAACCGCCGTCTAAATGACGACCTCGAATTGCGGGTCGCCGACCGGACCGCACAACTCGAGGCCGCGAACTCCGAACTTGAAAGTTTCTCCTATTCGGTTTCTCACGATCTGCGTGCGCCGCTGAGACATATCAACGGCTTTAGCCAAGCCCTTTTGGAAGATTATTCCGACAAGCTTGATGACATCGGCAAAGGCTTCCTAGACGAAGTCCGCGGAGCAAGCCGCGAAATGGCAGAGTTGATCGATGACCTTCTCATGCTGGCCCGTGTTACTCGCAGCGAGATGGATCCCGAAGAAGTCGATCTTAGTTCGTTGGCGTGGGAAGTGATCGGCGAGCTCAGAAAAATGGAACCTGATCGTGTGATCGATTTTGAAGTCCAGTCCGATCTGTTCGCCGTTTGCGATCGGAGGCTGGCGAGGATCGTCCTTATGAACTTGATCGGGAACTCGTGGAAGTTCACCGCAAAAGTGGACGCTACCCGGATCGAATTTGGGCAGGCAGACGTGCGTGGCGGTCAGCATTTTTTTGTACGAGACAACGGTGCCGGTTTCGATATGGCCTATGCCAACAAACTGTTCGGTGCGTTCCAGAGACTTCACAGCGGGTCTGAGTTCGAAGGCACTGGAATTGGATTGGCGACGGTTCAAAGGATCGTGACGCGCCATGGCGGCGAGGTTTGGGCAGAAGGCGAAAACAGAAAGGGTGCGGTTTTTTATTTTACACTGATGAATACTGAGGCGAGCAAATAGTCATGAATAAAAGCGTAATACTGCTGGTTGAAGACAACGCACGCGACGAGGCTCTGACACAGCGCGCGCTTTCGAAATGCAATATTGCGAATGAGGTCATTGTCGCCCGCGACGGTGTCGAAGCGCTGGAATACCTATTCGGAGAATCACCGGACGGCTTGCCGAATCCATTGCCGCAACTGATCCTCCTCGATCTGAAACTTCCTCGAGTGGATGGGCTTGAAGTCCTCCGAAAGGTGCGCGAGACCGAACGCACACGCCTGCTCCCGATCGTAGTCTTTACATCATCGAATGAGCAGGAAGACATCATCAAGAGTTTTGGTTTGGGTGCGAACAGCTATGTTCGAAAGCCCGTCGATTTCGAACAGTTCGTCGCTGCGACAAGCCAGTTAGGTATGTACTGGCTGATGTTGAACGAAGGTCCGTCGACGGTCGGGGAGTCTGCATGAAACCCGTGCGGGCCTTACACATTGAAGATTCCGAACGGGACCACGCTTTGTTCCGGCGCCACCTTATTGCCAACGGCATCGATCTTGTTGCGGAGCGTGTCGATACGGTTACCGCGATGGAGCACGCGCTTGGGCTTAGCGAGTGGGACGTCATAATTTGCGATTATTCAATGCCTCAATTTAGCGCGCCGGAGGCATTGGAAACCTTGAGGCGAATCGGCCTTGATATCCCCTTCATAATTATTTCCGGTACGGTCGGAGAAGAGGAAGCTGTCCACGCGTTGAAAGCCGGTGCAAGCGACTACCTGATGAAGAACAATCTCGCCAGGCTCGTGCCGGCAATTACCCGCGAGATGCAGGACGCTGAGAACCGCCGTGCGCGCCGGCTTGCAGAGGAAGAACAGAAGCGGCTGGACCTAGAACTCAACCGCGAGCGCGAACGGCTCCGCAATATAGTTGGAACAGTGCCCGGCGTAGTGTGGGAAGTTTGGGGTGACAACTCAAGTTCGCCGCTGGCTATCGACTTCGTCAGTGATTATGTCGAGGCGATGCTGGGATATACCGTCCAGGAATGGCTTGCGAAGCCGGGCTTTTGGCTCTCAATTATCCACGACGAGGACCGCGACCGGATAAAGCAGATCGTCGATAGGAATTATCAAAGCGGTGACGACTGGAGGATGGAGTTCCGGTGGATCGCGAAAGATGGCCGAATCGTATGGGTCGAATCTCAGATCGTTGTACTAAAGGATCGCGAAGGACAGCCGGTTGGACTGCGCGGCGTCAACCTAGACATAACGGAACGAAAGCATGCTGAGATCACGATAAGCGAAAGCGAGGCCCGATTTCGTTCCCTTTTCAGCGCGATACCGCAGTCGATATGGGTATATGACCTCGAGACGCTCCGGATACTACGGGTGAACGACGAGGCGATCGACCAGTACGGCTACACTCGCGATGAATTTCTCTCGATGACGATCAAAGATATTCGTCCCGCAGACCAGGTTCCGGCGCTGCTCGAGAGAATTAAGAATGAAACCACCGGGGGTCAGGGCGTCTGGCAGCACCGGAAAAAAGACGGAAAGCTGATCGATGTTGAGGTCATCTCCCACGCCCTGCAGTACGAGGGCCGTGCGTGCAAGATCGTTTCTATGAACGACGTGACCGAACGTAAACTCGCCGAGCAACAGCTCATAAAGAGTGAGGAACGATATCGCGACTTGGTCGAGAATGCTCACGACATAATTTACTCGCATGATCTGCAAGGCAACTACACCTCGATCAATGAGGCCGGCGAACGCATAACAGGCTATTCGCGGCAAGAGACTCTCCGGATGAACGTGTCAGATACGGTGGCTCCCGAATTCATGGACCTTGCCCGAGCGATGATCACGGCAAAACTGAGAGGAGAGGAAAGCACCGCCTACGACATCGAGCTCATAGCGAAGGACGGTAGCCGCATTTGTCTCGAAGTGAACACAAAGCTTATTCTGCACGACGGGGAACCGGTCGGTATCCAGGGAATTGCGCGTGACGTAAGTTCGAGAAAGCATCTCGAAGAACAGCTCATGCAGGCACAAAAATTGGAATCCGTTGGACGCCTCGCGGGAGGGATCGCCCATGATTTCAATAACATGCTGACGGCGATAAACGGTTATAGCGATCTGACTCTGAGGCAGCTTCCCGAAAAGCATAAAGTTCGGCATAACATTGAAGAGATAAGAAAGGCTGGTGAAAGGTCGGCACAGCTCACCAATCAACTTCTTGCGTTCAGCCGCAGACAGCTTCTCCAGGCTGAGGTCGTAGTCCTGAACGAGGTTCTGGCGGACACGACCCAGATCCTGCGGAGGGTCATCGGAGAAGACGTCCAACTGGTCACCAACCTGACTGAAGGAGTCGGATCAGTTAAGGTGGATCGGGGTCAGCTTTCGCAGATCATCATGAATCTTTCGGTCAATGCTCGCGACGCTATGCCCGACGGCGGCGTACTTTCGATCGGGACCGAGAACACATTTTTCGACAGTGAGTATGCAAAAGCTCATCCTGGAGTGATTCCCGGGGAGTACGTCAAACTTTCCGTCTCGGACAACGGAACGGGTATCGATGATGCAGATCTCAAGCATATTTTCGAACCGTTCTTTACGACCAAGAAAGTTGGAAAGGGAACCGGGCTCGGTCTCGCAACGGTTTACGGCATCGTAAAGCAAAGTGGCGGACACATTAGCGTGGCGAGTGAGGGCGGGTCGGGCACGACATTCGAGATCGTTTTGCCGAGGGTTATCGAGAGCGCCGGTGTCGAATCCATCCCTCGAAAAGAAGTGGTACCGTTAGCCGTTGGGCCGGAGACGATACTTCTCGTTGAGGATGAAGAGATGGTGCGGGCACTTCTCAAAGAGACTTTGGAGGCGTGCCGCTACAAGGTGATCGAAGCTTCGGACGGAGTGGCCGCGTTAGCGATCGGCGAGAGTTTGTCCGAACCGATCCATCTCTTGATAACGGATGTCGTGATGCCGCACATGGGCGGACGTGAGTTGGCGGAGCGACTTGGCAAACTGATGCCCGACATGCCTGTTCTATTCGTCTCCGGATACACGGATGACACTTATGTACGAGAAAGCGTCCTTGATGCGTGCGTCAATTTTATTCAAAAACCATTCACGCTGGAAAGCATTTCGATAAGAGTCCGGGAGCTTTTGGATGCGCAGGCAAGAAAGAACAGTTAGCAACCTGCCGCGAGGTGCGGCCAACTTGATCGACCATATCACCCAAAAACCAAGCATCCTGATCGTGGACGACGAGAAGCCGATCAGAGAACTGCTCGGCGAAATGCTGTCGACTGAATATTCGTGCATTACGTCCGAATCAGCTGAGGCAGCCCTAGAGGAGTTTCGAAACGGAAAATTCGACCTGGTGCTGAGCGACGTCAACATGAGCGGAATGTCAGGAGTAGAGATGGTCCCGAGGATCCATAATCTTTCGCCTGACACAGTTGTGATGTTGATTACTGGTGCTGCGAGCGTCGAAACCGCGATCGATGCAATGCGGGTCGGCGTGTTCGACTATGTGCGCAAGCCGTTCGACATTGACCAGGTGATCGCCGCAGTCGGCCGGGCCCTCGAACATCAAAAAAGTCTAGTTGCCAAGCGGCGTCGCGAGACAGAGCTGGAATCGCTGGTGCAGGAAAAGACGGCGGAGCTCGATCATCTTGCAAATCATGACCTGCTGACCGGTTTGCCTAACACGACGTGGCTGGAACAGGAACTCGAGCGGACGCTATGGCAGAGCAGTATCGATCGGAAGACGGCCGTGCTCCTGGTCGGGGTTACTAACCTGCGAAATGTTCGGGACAGCATGGGTCATACGGCTGCTAACAGGATCCTTATAGACGCATCGGACAGGTTACAGGCGCTCCTGCTCCTGCGGTGCAAGATCGCAAAGCTCGACGGAGATGCGTTCGGCCTGATCCTGTCGCCCGCCGACCCAGAGACGATAGTGGAAACCGCCAACGAAGTGATCGGGATATTCGGTCTCGCCTTTCTGGTGGACTCGCGAGAGCTACACGCCCAAGTGAACGTCGGCATTAGCGTCTTCCCGTCGGATGGAATCGACCAGGATAGTTTGATCCGAAATGCCGGGGGAGCCCTGTCACATGCCGAAGCCCGCGGTCCAGGTTCGTTTGCGTTTTACAATGACGAGATCAATGAGCGTGCAGTCAGGCAGCTTTTGCTGGAGAACAATCTGCGTCATGCGCTTGAACGCGACGAGCTCTCGCTCGTTTACCAGCCAAAGATCGATGCCGTCTCTGGAGCGGTAACCGGCATGGAAGCATTACTCCGGTGGGAGAGCGGTGAGTTGGGTACAGTTACCCCCGACATGTTCATACCGATCGCCGAATCTACGGAGCTAATCATCCCGATCGGCGAATGGGTATTGAGGACCGCCTGCGCGCAGACAAAAGCATGGCAGGACGATGGATTCGATTTGAATGTCGCGATAAACGTGTCAGCGCGGCAGTTTCATGACAGAAGCCTTTCGGATAAGATCTGGGACACGTTGGACAAGACCGGTATGGATCCGCATTCACTTAATCTTGAGGTGACGGAGAGCTCAATATTGACGGACCCTGACAACGCGATCCAGGTCCTAAACAAACTTCAGACGCTTGGAATCAGTATCTCGATAGACGATTTCGGCACGGGACAATCTTCGCTCGGCTATCTTCGCTCTCTGCCGATCGACGTCCTGAAGATCGACAGGAGCTTTGTCGGCAGCATGACCACTGGTGGCGACGACCTCGTGCTCGTGAAGACGATCATCAAGCTCGCGCATGATCTGCGTTTGAAAGTTGTTGCGGAAGGAGTAGAGACGGACGAGCAGTTGCAGCTTTTAAAGTCGCTTCAGTGTGACGAGTGGCAGGGATATTTGCACAGTAAGCCGTTACCGGCTGAAGATTTTATTCGAAGATTGCGATCAGAGCGAAGCTCCTGATTCCAGCAGGCTGCTTACTCGAAACAGATCTCTGCGATTTCGGCGACCCGCTTCGTCGAGTATGAAGGGTCCGGCTTCATCGCTTTCATTCGTATGACTGTCTGAAGGTTTTCCAGCACGTGCTGCCAATCCGTCGTCCTCGCAAAGTATTCGTCGGCTCCTGCCCGGAACGCACGTGGGAGATCAGTCGGTTCGTCGCCAAGCCTGCCCATCAGGACGAGCGGAGTATCCGGCAATAACGACGATTTTAGCTTGCGGCAAACTTCGAAGCCCGAAACATCGACTAAAACTGTCTCACAAATTATGAAGTCAGGCCTCTCCGCCTCAGCCGTCCGTAGGCCGGTAGCACCGTCGTCCGCCCAAATTATACTGTGGCCGCTACGTTGTAGCGAGAACGCCACGCGTTTCAAAGCCCCGAGGCCGTGGCCGATCAACAGTACCGTCTGGCGTTTTCGGATTGGGAAATGCGTTTGTGCTGTCATTTATAAGGCCTATATTTGAAACGAGTAGATTAGGTCTGACCGGCAGGAAGAGAAATGCCGCCGGGCAAATTGTATTCGCAACATACGTGCCAAGTTGTGCTTAATGTCGGAAGCCTTTGATTGGGACGGCTAGAGAGCGTTGAAAGATATGGCGTGAGCTTAAGCGCGGAGAAATGAAACTTCGAGCCGGCCGTTATGGGGAAATTGTCCCCAACCTGGCATCTCGACAACGGGCGTCAATCTTCGTTCGTTCGGGAGATTATTCTGGAAAGGGTCTTTCGATCGATGTTCAGTAAGCGAGCAGCCGCTTGCTTGTTACCACCGGTGTGCAGGAGGACCTTGTTTGCGTATGCCGTTTCGACCTCCGCAAGTGATTTCCAGGATCCATCGGAAGTGTCGGCATCCACCTCGCGGCTCTGCATAGAGTCCCCCGTCGCTTCGCGATAGTCTCGAATGCGAACGGGAAGGTGTTCAATATTCACTACGTCGTCCGCAAGTGACACAGAATGCAATACTGCGTTCTCGAGCTCGCGGACATTCCCCGGCCAGTCATAACTCTCCAGAATTTGTACGACGGTATCCGAGAATCTCATCGCCGCGGAGCTGTCGGGTCGTGCCTTCTTCGCGAAGTGCTGTGAGAGGAGCATGATGTCTTCGACCCGTTCACTCAAGCGCGGAAGATGGATCGTCACGGCATTTAGACGGTACATTAAGTCCTGGCGAAATCGGCCGCCTTCAACCTCTGCCGTGATGTCGCGGTTCGTGGCGGCGATCACGCGGCTGTCCACCTTGATCGTCCGGTTTGACCCGACCCTTCGGATCTCACCCTGCTGGAGCACGCGCAGTAGCTTTACCTGAAAAAGCGCACTCGTTTCCGTTACCTCGTCGAGGAAGATCGTTCCTCCGCTCGACTCTTCCCAAAGACCGACGCGTTCCCGGTCGGCACCGGTGAATGAGCCCTTCGCATGACCGAACAGTTCCGACTCGATGAGATCGACCGGTATAGCTCCGCAATTGACGGTGACAAAATTTCCTAGCGCTCGCTTGCTGCGCTGGTGGATCGCTCGGGCAACAACTTCTTTGCCCGTCCCCGAGTCTCCCGCGATCAGTACCGTAAGATTCGTACCGGCAACTCGCCCCACAAGCTTAAGGCACTCGACGAACTTGGGGCTCTTACCGATCAAGGGTATGTCCGAAACGTAACCGTCGTCGCTTACGGCTGATTCAAGGTCGGCCCGTTTTGTCGTGGATCTCTTTTGATCTCGTACATCGTCGGCGATCCGGAGGATATCGTCGACAGAAAATGGCTTTACGAGATAGTCGTGAGCACCGATCGCAGTTGCGTCAAGGGCGCCGGCAGCCGAGCTGTGTCCGGTCATCAGTACAAATCTAGCTTGGTGCTGCTCATCGGCAAACCGACGCAATACCTCGTAACCGTTTGGACCGCCAAGGATGACGTCGCAGAATACCAGCGTCCACTCACGCTCATTAAGCTGGCGAAAAGCGGCGTCCGCGCTGTCGGCCTCTGAGACATTCCAGCCCGAGCTTTTGAGTACATCCGCCACGAGCGAGCGAACCTGCGGTTCGTCGTCGATGACGAGAGCATTTGGGAGTGTTTTCACGCCGTGAGTATATCACCACTCCTGGAAACAACGCGCTTATCAAGGTCCGGGGCTGTTCCAATATCTGGAAACCCGGATTCGTGTTGCTCGTTAATCCAGAACGCAATCTATTGGACTTAAACCCTGCCGTCTGCAAGAATAAACGCACACTCTGAAGTAAATCGACTCATCTTCTCGAGAACTAAATGAGCTCTGGCAACTTGATCGGATTCGAAAACTTACCGCAGACCATCCCCCACTTTTGCATTGAAGCCTTCCGCCGACACGATAAGCCGGATGCTCTAGCCTTTAAGATGGGTGATGTTTGGCATCGTATCTCGGGGTATGACGCCATAGAGAAGCTCAAGCGGATAGCTCTCGGATTGTCGGCATTGGGTGTTCGCGCGGGCGATCGGATCGCGATCATTTCCGAGAATCGCCCCGAGTGGTCATTGACCGACCTTGCGATCCTTTCGCTGCGTGCGGTTAACGTCCCGATCTACACAACCCAGGCCGTCGAACAGATCCGGTACATTCTCGAGAACTCGGACGCGAAAATACTCTGCATATCGGGCAAGAAGCTGTACAAACATGCCGAAGACGCGATCCGGAGCGTTGAGCGCTTGGAAAAGTTGATCTTCTTCGATACAGCGGACGTGCCCGAAGACGAAAGCCGCGCGATCAGCCTCGAATCCGTAGAAAGTAAGGGCGGACTAACGGGAAATTCCGAACCTACCGCCTTCGATGAAGAGCTGGGAAAGGTAGAGAGTAGTGATCTCGCCACGATAATCTATACATCGGGCACAACGGGCGAACCGAAAGGCGTGATGCTCACGCATAACAACTTTGTCACGAACATGCGCGCGATCTCCGATGCGCTTACGATCGAACCGACCGATTGCAGCCTGGCGGTGCTACCGCTTTCGCACATTTTCGAACGGAGCGTTTTTTACGTGCTTTGTGTAAATGGCGTTTCGATAAATTATTGCGCTGCGTTTGATCAGTTGGCGTCGCATCTCCAAGAGGTTCGGCCGACGATCATGACCGCCGTCCCGCGTCTTTTCGAGCAGGTTTACCACAAGATCGTAAAAAAAGGGAAAGCCGCCGGGGGTTGGAAAACAAAGCTATTCAATTGGGCCCTCGATGTCGGCCAGGATTACTGGGAAGGCATGGACATGCATCACTCGGTGTCTCCTTTACTCTCGGCAAAGCACGCAATTGCGAGCCGACTCGTCTTCTCGAAGTGGCGCGACGGTGTCGGCGGCAGAATCCGGTTTTTTGTTTCGGGGGGAGCACCTCTATCGAAGAAATTGTCGTACGCGTTTTGGGGCGCCGGCATTCCTATCCTGCAGGGCTACGGTATGACGGAGGCCTGCATCGTATCGGCAAATCGGCCGTATGACAATAAGGTCGGCTCGATCGGTACTCCGCTCGCAGGTATCGAGATGAAGATCGCAGAGTCCGACGGGGAGATCCTGGTACGAGGCCCGAACGTGATGCAGGGTTATTACAACAACCCAGTCGAGACTGGTCAGGCGATCGATAAGGACGGGTTCTACCACACCGGTGACGTGGGCTACGTCGATAAGGATGGCCATTACTACATAACAGATCGGCTCAAGGATCTCTTCAAACTCTCGAACGGAAAGTATGTCGCTCCGCTGCAGGTCGAAAGCCTGCTGAAGCAAAGCCCCCTCATTTCGCAAGCGGTCGTCGTCGGAAGCGGTCGAAAACAGGTCGGTGCTTTGATCGTTCCGGACTGGGACGCTTTGAAAGAAGTGTTGACTGAAGAAAAGATCGCGATCGACGGTACGCGCGAGGAGTTGGCGGAGAATCCGCAGGTCATAAAGCGGGTTCAACGGGACGCGGTGGACCTGACGCGGGAACTAAGCGACTACGAACGTGTGAAAAGGGTGTATCTGCTTACTAGAGAATTTTCGATCGACAAAGGCGAAATGACGCCGACGCTGAAAATAAAGCGTAGTGTGATCGATGAAAAATATGGAGAGGCGATCGACGAGATCTGCGGCAGTTAGTTGCGCCTATCTATCAGCCGGTACAGGGGAGAGAGATCCTGATCTCTGCGCAAAAGGGCCTCAGCAAGTTCGAGCAACGGAGTCGGGATCCTTTCGGCGGCAACCTTTTCTTCGAGAGGCGGATAGGACCTGTAAAACTCTAGTTCCGACAAGCAGAACTCGCATACCGACAGGTGATATGCAACGGCTCCGTCAAAACCTCGCTTCGCGGCACCACCGACCAATGCCAGTATTTCCTGAGAGGTCGGACAATCCTTGTTCTTGCGAAAGTTTCCCATTCGTCTGATCAAGCGTAAGTTTGCGCAAACGCCTTACAACTGCGCACGATTTATCGCTACGTATTTTATGGCTACGTCTGGAATAAAACCACAATAACCCCGTCTTTCCAGAACTCTCGCGGATCAAGCAATTAACCCCTCTGTCCCCCGCTTAGCTAAAAGTCAGTCGAAAAGCCAAGAATGTTTAACGATGGAAAAAAGTATTGCCCAAATTTAGGAATACTGCTAGTATCAAAACTGTCGGTAGCGAGATGCTTCGAGTCCCGTAACCACCAACCGAATTGACGTAGCTGCTCGGCAGTCGATTTTCAAAAGTTTCTTCTACAAAATCCCGATTGCGATACATAGGCAAAATGACGGACTTCCGTCACGTGCGTGAGCCTTGCCTCCATCCCATCGCAAGGTCATTTTATGAATTCACCCAAATCGCAGGAACGCCTGCCTCGATCAATACAAAACAAGCAAGTTAAGGTAGGTCGATGGAACGACAGCCTGAATGCATCTGATGTAAATCAGATCTGGCTGGAGCTGCATCGGATTGTTTCCTCCCACCCGCTTGTTCGTGCATCGAAGCGAGCGGGATTTCTCGTCGAAGAGGGTAGGTATAACGCGTATACCGATCTAACGCAGGAATTATTTGTCGCGCTGCTTAGCAAGGAACGGTTTCAGCACTATCTCGACACCGGAATGTCCGACGCTGAGGTCGAGGCCGAGATCAGCCAGATCGAGCTGACGAACATGCTGACGGCGGAACTTCGTAAGCGATATCCGGAATCGTACCGGCTCGCTCGTCGAATCTCCACCCTGATCCAGAACAGTGTCACCTTTAAGCGATTTGACAACGTGGGGAATCCCGAGGCACACCGAAGATTGGCAGACCGACTGTACGGACTCGCCGATTGGTCGATCGGAAAAATGCGGCGCGACGTCCAGGAAATGGACCACCGCGTAAAAGCCGTCTCCTTTCACAAACGCGACACGCGCATGGTCGGTTGCACGGGCGATTCGCAGATCGTCATCAGCAACCCGGAACTGGAAAAATTGATCGTTAGGGTTTTCAAAGCCATCGATTCGCCGGTCGATGTTCGTTCGCTGCGGTCGTTCGTCATGTCTCGACTTCCGATAATGGACATTCACCTCGTCCCGGTCGGGGGCTCGGGTGACAGCGACGACGACGAGAAGGGACATTTTGAGATCCCGGATCTTCGGGCGACCCCTGAACAAGATTATCTTCGCACTGAAGCCGAAGAGCAGGCAGTCGGATTCGTTGAAAATTTTCTGCAGAACCTGAGCAAGTCGGTTCGCGGCAAAGAGAAGCAGTACGACCGCATGATAAACGTCCTCTGGCACTGCTACTTGATCGCCGACAGCGGCACACAACTCGAAGTTGCGGAACTGCTCGGCGTATCCGATTCGCTCGTCTCAGATTATAGAAAGCGGATAGAGATGAACCTGGGAGAGTTAGCATTCGGCGGCGTTAACGAGGCAAGACATTTTGAGAAGGCACTAAAGCAGCGAGTTCGTTCGATGGTTACGACCGAGAAAGTCCCGGCTTAACCGATCGCAAAACAAAAAAAATCCGCCCGGCAATAAGCTTGGGCGGTTTTTTTTGCATCGAACTTTTTGACACAGCGGATCAGTCTCCGTTGCCGAGCTTGCTCATGATCTCATCAAAACGCGGATCGTTTCGCAGCGAGTCGAGGCTCTTATCGCGCTCAAAATGTGGCTTGTTCTGGTTTCCGAGCTTAACTGCGCGATTGAACCACTTGAAGGCCAAATCTTTTTCACCGAGCAACGCATAGGTGGAGGCGGTCCAGTAGGCCATGTCGTGATCAGACCGGGAGAGGGCCAGGGCCTCTTCGGATAGCTCCGCCCGGGCTTCTTCCTCTCGGCCAGCGCCGGCGAGGTAGATCGCATAAAGCGGGCGTATACCATCCATGTTTGGATTCTCTTTCAAGACTTTGCTCATCAAATCGATGGCCATCTGATTATCGCCGCGGTAGTAATAAACGCCGGATCGAAAGATCTTCAGCATCGGGTGATCGGGTTCGACCTTCTCGCCTGACTCGATTTCCTTGATCGCCTGATCGTAATCCTGCTTGTAGATGAAAATGCGTGCCCGATTGTATGCGGCGACCGCACGAGCGGCGGGATCTAACCGCCACAGTTTCTCAAACGCCTTTAGCGATTCATCATAGTTTCCGTCGAGCCGGTTGATGACGCCCTTCATAAAATAAAGCGGTGCCTCATTCGGAAATTGTTTCTGAAGCAGTCCGATCTCAACACGCGCTTTTTTCTTCTCGCCGCGTGCCATATAGATCATCGTCATCAGAACACGAGCTTCGACGACATTCGGATCGTAGAAAAACGCTTTGCTGAAAGCCGTCTCGGCGTGCGTGTAATCGTCCGCTTCGCCCAGGCCTTTGAAAAATCTGTTGGCGTAACAGGCTCCGAGTCCGCTATATGCCAACGCAAAGTGCGAGTCTAGTTCGATGGCATTCTTGAAATTCTGAATAGCCGCATCGCAGTCGTCGGTCGACAGCGTACGGAAAATGAAACGACCAAAGTTATCGCGTCCGCGAAGGTATTCTTCCCAAGCTTCGGCATTATCCGTCAGGCGTCGTCCGAGTTTTTCCTGCTCGTTATCCGACAGCTCAAGGCGCAGACCCTCGAGTATGCGCTGCGCAATCCCGTCCTGCAGTGTAAGAATATCGCTACCTTGAGCGTCGATCCTGTCGCTCCAAAGTATCTCGCCCGTCAGTACGTCGAGCAGCTGCGCAGTAACCCGTATCTTATCGCCGCTCCGCAGGAAACCCGCGGACAACACCGCGTGAACGCGCAATTCTCGTCCGGCTTCGCGGGGATCTACTTCTTTACCTTGATACTTCGCGATCACGGAGCTCGGTCGCACGATGAGGGAACGCAATTGTGCGAGCTCGGTGATGACCGCGTCCGCGAGAGCGAATTCGTAAAAGTTTGAATCAGGGTCGCCACTGAGGTTGGCGAAAGGCAATATCGCGACGCTTTTTTTCTCGGTCCCGGTCGACGTGATAGTCATGTCCGGTGCCGAGGACGGGGGATTGGATATCGACGGCGTGAAGGCGGACGCGGAGGTCAACTCAGGTACGGATTTGCCGGTGAACCAATTCAACGCACGCTTGAGAACGCCGCCATCGAGATGATCGGGTGTAAACGTATCGCCCTCCATCAAAGGGACGCCCGCGATCTCGGTCAGAACACCGCGTAGATCGTCGCGCATTTGCGAGATCTTCTGATAGCGATTTATCGGTTCTTTCTGCAAGGCCTTATCGATGATCGCCTGCAGCTTGGCCGGCAACGGGTCGCGACGCATTTCCGCGATCGGCCGAGGCGTGCCATAGAGCACTTGATGCCGCACGTCAATGACGGTCTTTCCCTGAAACGCCCAGATCCCGGTAAGCATTTCGTAAAGCAGTACGCCGGTTGAAAAAATGTCGGAACGTTCATCAGCGCGTTCGCCCTTTGCTTGCTCCGGGGCGGCGTAAGTCGCGGTGCCATACGGAATGCCCAGCTCGGTTATCTCTGTCCGGTCCTGTCCGCGATGTTCGTCGGCTTTGTCATCCTCAAGAAGCTTTGCAAGACCAAAGTCGAGGATCTTCGCCTGACCCGTCGAGGTAACCATGATGTTACCGGCCTTGATGTCTCGGTGGATGATGTTCTTCGAGTGAGCATAGGCGAGTGCGTCCGTGACCTGGATCCCGATCGACAGGGCGCTCCTCAACTCGAGCGGGCGTCCCGAAACATGCTGCCGCACATTCTTACCGTCGACGGACTGCATCGCGATATAAAAGACTCCGTTCTCCTCGTTGAAGTCGTAGATCGTGCAGATGTTCGGATGGTCGAGTTGAGAGCAGAGCTGAGCTTCCCGTTCGAAGCGTCTAAAGTTTGCCGTTTTCTGAGTTAGTTCCGGCGGAAGGATCTTTATGACGACGGTACGGTTCAGCTTAGTGTCGAGGGCCCTATAAACCGTGCCTTGCCCGCCCGAGCCGATCTTTTCCTGAATTTTGTATTGGTTAATTTGCGAACCAACCATAACGATGTTGGATTTGGGATGTGGGATTTGGGATTGCCAAAATCCTCGTCTGCCAGACCCTATTGACAGCGCCCATACAGTCTAATCCTGCACATCAAAAAACCAAAACCCACGATCTGAATTTAGAAGCCGCCAAACTGGCGGCTAATCAAGTACGATCGTTCAGCCGCGAGGCGGGTTGCCCCAACCTGACTGAACATATTCTCCGTTCTCCACGATCGCCGGAACCGTTATGTCTCCCCCTGACAATTCAAGCATCTCACGTCGGCGCTCCTTGTCGTTCTGAGCATCGTATTCAACGAACGCGATATCGTTCTCGTTGTAATAATCGCGAGCCTTCTGACAATAAGGACAGCCAGGTTTTACATACATCACTATCGACATTCGCAGTTTCTCCTGTTGACGTTTTTAGTTTACCGAAGCGGATTTCGAAGTCAAAAGCGGTCAACCATGAGTAGTGGTTCACTTTGAAACATGGTTGATTCTTGTTCCGTGCTTTCCGTGTATTCGGTGGTCTCCGCCCGCAAGATGACCACAGAATACACCGAACAACACGGAGAAGCCACGGAATATGAAAGTCTTTCACTGCGTATGCAGATCGACTCCACGCGCCTGAAATGCAAACTGAACAATTGCCCAACCGTGACCCGCCCGAGAGTCCATTAATTCGAATGACGTCGGAATACTTCCGATGATTCGTGCTGGGTACCAATCACAATCGTGAACGGGTATCATATTCGACATCCATGGACCATCTCGAAATCTTCGAACCATTCGATCGTCTAGTTAAACTTCGTATCCTCGGCGCCGATCGCGAGGTGCCCGAGAACAATTCCATACTCCGCGGGCTGCAGTTCCTCGATATGGAAACGATCTCGTACGGCGATTTCTGTTGGAACGGAGAATGTATCAACTGCCAGGTGTGGATAAAGAACGGAGATAAGGAAAAGGCCGTGATCGCATGCCGGACCAGCGTCGAAGAGGGCATGGAGATCGTACGGTTGAGCGACGGGATGGAGATCGAATGACTCTTGCAAACAACAGCGTCGCAGTCGTCACGGGCGCGGCATCGGGTATCGGTCAGGCTCTCGCCGTTCGCCTTGCGAAAGAAGGAATCGCTGGACTCGCGATCTCTGATGTAAACGAAGCGGGACTGAATGAGACCGAGTCGATGGTCCGAGACACTGGCGTTCGGCTTTCAAGCCACGCTGTTGACGTTTCCAACCGGGACGCCGTAATACAGTTTGCCATCGACGTTGTCGCGGAACACGGTCGTGTAACGCACCTCATCAATAACGCGGGCGTCGGACTGATCGGGACCTTCGAACAATTGACGGTGGAAGATTTCGAATGGCTGATGGGCATTAACTTTTGGGGAGTTGTCTATTGCACAAAAGCATTTCTTCCCACGTTGCTAGCGCAGGATGCTGCCCACATCGTTAACGTGTCGAGCGTATTCGGACTGATCGCCCCGGCGGAACAGACGGCGTATACCTCATCGAAATTTGCCGTCCGTGGATTTACCGAGAGCCTTCGTCACGAACTCTCGGAAACGAACGTCTCTGTCGCATGTATTCACCCGGGCGGAATAAAAACTAATATCGTGCGCAACTCCAAACTTGGTGAGGGGACACCGGAGGATTGGAAGCATCAGGGCGTAAAGTTTTTCGACAAGGTCGCAAAGACGACATCGGAAGAGGCGGCCGATGTGATCGTCCGCGGAATCAAAAATAAGAACCCGCGAATTTTAATCGGCAAGGACGCGCGAGCGATCAGCATCCTTTCCAGACTGTTTCCTAAAAAGTATCTGGGCGTGATCGAAAGGTTGAATGGACACAAGATGAGCCTCAGAAAACGGTAAGTGGTAAGTGGTGAGTGGTAAGTGGTAAGTGAAGACGGCCGCCAGCTCTTCCACTTACCACTTACCACTACTTGCTTACGACCACTCTTGTATTTCCCGAGTTTCCCTGTGAATCGAAAACACGAAGCGTGATGGCGTACTCGCCGGGAGTGCTCAGTGGAACGTCGATCGTATATCGCTCGTCCGGGCCGTCGGAGATCCCGTCATCTGCGTAGACTGTCAGCCACTCACCGCCGTTGACGCTGTACTCGGCACGGGTCAGATAACTCGACTTGTCCGATGCGAGGAATACGACCCGGGCTCCGGCCGCGCTGATCTGCGGAGAGCCGGAAGCAGTGACTGTCGGCTGCATATTATCGAGATCGAATGGTTCGCTTATCCGCTCGCCCGACAGCGAGGCGGTGGCTGGATTTACAGGGATGTCTTTCGCGACGACCCGGATCAGGTAACGTCCATCCGCAAGCGACTGGCCGTCGAGCGAAATAAAGTTCTCGCTGATGTTTTCGCGCAGCGGTTTGTAATTCGCTTCGCCGATCTCTCTGTAGAAAACATCGTAGACGAGCTTATCGCCGTTGCGGTCCTCTGCCGTCCACTGGAACGCTCGCCCGTTTCTCAGATAAACACGCCGCGGTGGGACCGAGCTAACAGGAACACCAAACGTCGCCGGATCAAGCCCCGAAAGTTCGATGTTCGGATCAACTTGTATCGGCGGATTTGCGACGAGACCGACATTCGTCGGAAGGATCGTGATCGACAAAACCTCCGGTGCGATGTTGCGTCCGAGAAAGGACACGCTCACTTCATTCAAGGTGGCGTTACCACCTGATCGAAGGATGGCTCGCCACTGGAGGTACCTCGCTTTTGGGCTTGCGACCTGACCGCTTCGTGCCTCGGTGTTAACGGGTGCCCATGCGCTCCATGTCTCGTCCGCCTTCTCCGTGTTTCCACTGCGCGTCTGGATCTGAACGGCGCCTGCCGACTCCCACCATATCCTTCCCCACGTTGCGGAGGCCTTCGCATCGAAGACCGGCGATTCGTAGCTTCCTTCGGCGATCGTGTCAGAGCCGATCTTGAAGAGTCGTCCCTGATTGCTCGATGTGGCGTAAAGACTCGTGCCCTGGCTTCGAATGGTCGAGATCTGATTCGTGTCCGACTGCAGAACGAGCGTTTCGCGGCCGGCGTTTGTGATGTTGTAAATCCGTCCTTTGTCCGATGTACCAAGCAGCACGCCGTTGCCGTTCTGGTGTGCGTAGAGCGAGAAGCCGGTGACCGTCGTCGACGTCCAGAGTATATCGCTGCCGCCGTCCGGGAGGATTCGATATACAACAGATTTCGCACCGGTGAGATCGTAACGACTTTTCTCCGGCGTGGGCGGCGTCATAGGATTTGTCCTATCGACCGAGACAGTTTTTGATTCGGGTGTCGCCGACGCAGCAGGTACAGCCGCTGGTGTCGCAACGGACGCAGATTCTCCGAGCGCTAGGGCATAGACCGAACCATCTGGTCCGACCGCAAGCTCGTGGATCTCGCGTAGTGGGGAATCGAGCAATCCGAATGGTTTGCCATCGGCACCGAATCGCATTACGAGTCCGTTTGCATCCGTTCCGGCGTAGAGATTCCCTTGTTTGTCGACGACGAGCGAGATTATGTGCGTCTCGCTTGTGTCGAAGAGCAGGGAAGCATCTGGTGCGGCGCCCGCGGCGCGTACGCGATAGATCTTTCCGGCTTCGCCTGATCCGACGGCCAGGGTGCCGTCGTTCATCATCGCGAGCGACCAGATGTATTTTTCCTTGGGTTCGAAATAGACCTCAGCTTTTCCTGTCGAGTCGATCCGGTAAACCTTTCCGTCCGGGGAAGTCGCCGCGAACAATTCCCCGCTTCGCCCCATCGCAAGCGCCGTCACATTTAGCTCAGCGAGATCGGTGAACATCGCGCCGGTTCCGTTCGCTGCAACTTTATAGACACGACCATCGCCGCCCGTTCCGAGAAATACATTACCGCTCCCGTCGATAACGCTCGACCAGATATACGACTGTTCGGTCTTGTAGATCTCGGTCAGTTTTGGCGCGAGAGTGATAGTCCCATTGGCGTCGATCGACACGCCTCGTGCATCTCCTTTCAACACGTCGGAACGGGTACCAACGGTCCAGATCGAAGGCTCGCTGGCGAATGAAATTCCGGGTAGGGTGGTAACTATTGCAAGGAAAATAAGAGCAAGTTTCATGACTATAGGGTAGATGTGATTCGAAAACGATATAAACACAAATTGAAGAGAGGCGCGAGTCGGTAGAAGACAGGTCCTTTGGCGGGAAACTCGGAGCCGGCTCCGTTAGGAGCTAAATGTTTGAGAACTGTCTACAAACATCTCGCTCCTAACGGAGCGGGGACAGCCGAGATGCTACCGATCAGCTTCGCCGCCTGCCGTTTCTCTCCAACAACGGGTTCCGGAACCGTTTCAGCTTATTCGCCCTTTAAGAAATTCACAGCATCCTTCAACTCATCTGCGTTGCCGGTAATAAGTCGTGCACTTCGTTCGCGCGTGAGGTATGCCCAAAACCATTCGAGCATTACGATGATGCGATTTCGGAATCCGATCAGAAAGAAGACGTGCAAACCGAGCCACATCATCCACGCGATAAAGCCTTTGAATTTTAACCCGCCGAGCTGGGCGATCGCCTTGCTGCGCCCGATCGTCGCCATTGTGCCCTTATCCACGTATTTGAACTTCTGGCGCTTCCCACCATTTAGATCGGCGAGGATGTTTTCGGCGGTGACCGTTCCCATCTGCATTGCGGCCGGACTGACACCCGGAACAGGTTCGCCGCTCTCCTGTTTGAGCGAAGCCATGTCGCCGATCACAAAAACATTTTCATGTCCTGGAATAGTGAGATCAGATTGGACGAAAACGCGACCTGCTTTGTCGGTTTCGACGCCGAGGAGTTTACCGATCGGTGAGGCGGCGACTCCAGTCGCCCAGAGAACGACGTCGCAATCGATCCAGTCTTCGCCGACCTTGATCTTGCCCGGTGCAATATCGCTTACAAAGCTGTTCAGTCGCACCTCGACGCCGAGATCCTCGAGCTGCGATCTCGCGCTCTCGGATAGATCGCTCGCGAATGTTCCGAGCACCCGATCCGAGCCCTCGAACAATATCACCCGCGCTTTGCGTGTATCGATCGCCTTAAAATCCTTTGCCAGAGCCTGACGCGCAATGTCTGCGATCGCACCGGCGAGCTCGACGCCGGTCGGCCCGCCTCCTACGACAACGAAATTCAACTGTTCGTGCGAACCCTTGAGGTATGCGTCACGCTCCGCGAGTTCGAATGCCAACAAAACGCGACGCCGAATCTCGACCGCATCTTCGAGTGTCTTCAATCCCGGAGCCGAGACCTCCCATTCGTCGTGGCCAAAATAAGCATGGCGTGCACCGGCTGCGACGATTAAGTAGTCGTATTCAACCTCGGAGAACGCGTCGAGCTTCACTCGTTTATTAATCGTGTCAAAGCCAATGACCTCACCCAGAATCACTTCGATGTTCTTCGCATAGTGGAGGATCCGACGAATCGGTGATGCGATCTCACCGGGCGACAGCACTGCCGTTGCAACTTGGTAAAGGAGCGGCTGAAAAACGTGATGGTTTTTCCGGTCGATCAGGGTCACATCGACGGGTTTATTCGCGAGAGCTTTGGCCGCCCACAGACCGCCGAATCCGCCGCCGACAATTATAACTTTTGGTTTGCGTTCCATATTCCGCCGCCACTTTTAGCGGCTGTACCGCCCGATGAGCGGAAAGGCTCTAGCCTTTCCGACGGGGTCTGAAAACACTGGAGGCTCTGCCTCCACCGGGAGGCGTAGCCTCGGGATAATTTGTGCCAGACGGTGAGCCACAGGCCCACCGCTCATCATGGCGGCGAAGCCGCATCGACTTCAGTCAACAATTCAAATTCCAACATATCGCGCGTACAACGACCGGGCAACCGATACATCGTCGGTACCTTTGACGATCGCGCGACCGTCGCGGAAGACCGTGATCTCATTCTCTCCGGATGTGAACCGGACCAGGTAATCGTTTTGCTTAACGTCGGAAAGGTGTGCGACTTTCTCGCCAAATATTTTTAGATCGATAGTGGTGGGAACCGGCGGTGCGATCTGGACCGCGTCGCGTCCGCAAAGTACAGCCGAGAATTCCCCGGATTCGGCATCAAGGAATTCAAAGTTATGCGTGCCGCACGTCGGGCAATCGGGATTCGGTTTCGAGAGTCTTATCTTCCTCCAGTCGTTCTGCCAGAGGTCGAACTGAACGAGCGATCCGTGCAGGGACGGGACATCGCCGACAATTATCTTGATCGCCTCAGCTACCTGAACTGCCGATACCGTAGCAATGATCGGCATGATCACCCCTGCCGTATCGCACGTCGGTGAGCTGCCGGCGTCGGGCATGTCTTCAAAGATACATCGCAAGCACGGTGTCTTGCCGGGGATGATCGTCATCGTCGTCCCGTAGCTTGAGACGGCAGCGCCGTAGATCCAAGTCTTGTTGTGTTTGACGCAGGCGTCGTTGAGAAGATAGCGGATCTGAAAGTTGTCGGTCCCGTCGAGGACAAGGTCGACATCGGATATCAACGCTTCGATATTCGATCGATTGACATCAGCGACGATCGCCTCGACCTCGATCTCCGAGTTGACCTCGGCAATCCGCATTTGCGCGGCGATCGCTTTCGGCAGACGTTCGGCCGCATCGGTTTCCTTGAACAGAGTTTGGCGCTGTAAATTCGTGAACTCTACGAAATCGCGATCGACGATCTTCAGGTATCCGACACCAGCCCGCGATAGCATTTCCGCGTGTGACGCTCCGAGTGCACCGCACCCGACGATCAGCACGCGGGCTCTTAGCAATTTCTCCTGGCCGGCCTTTCCGATCCCTGGAAACAGGATCTGACGGCTGTAACGCTCGTTCATCACAGATCAAATAGTGCCGAGATCACGCCTTCGAAACCGCGTTCGTCTTCACCACGATCAAACCTCCATACGAATTACTTTAACCGTTCTTCTACCGTAGCCCGCATCTCGTTGATCGGTGCCTGGCCGCCGGTCCAGATCTCGAATTGCCTCGCACCCTGAGCAATAAGCATGTCGAGACCGCCGAGTGTTCTCGCCCCGGCGGCCTTCGCTTCGACCAGAAGCTTCGTCTCAGACGGATTGTACACAAGATCGTAAACGAGTTTTACATCGCGAAGTTCGTGGGCCGACGCGATCGCTCCGCTTTCGGCTTCGCCCCGCGTGCCAAGGGGCGTAGCGTTGACCAGAATGTCGGTTGTCAGTCGCCGGTTGTCAGTTGTCAGTTGGTCGACCCTGACACCAAATTCTTCGGCGAATGCCGTAGCGCTGGCAGGCTGGCGAACCAGAACCGTTACGTCGACGCCTTCGTTCTTAAGAGCATAGATACAGGCCCTAGCAGCTCCGCCTGCGCCCACTATCATCGCTCGTGCGCCTTTGAGATCACCGAGCATTTCCTTTAGCGGAGTGATAAATCCGGGAGCGTCCGTGTTGTAGCCGAAAAGTTTTCCGTCTTCAACCTTCACCGTGTTGACCGCCCCGATCTTTCTCGCCGTTTCATCGATTCCGTCAAGGTGATCGATGATCGCCTGCTTGTGTGGATTCGTTACGGAAAAGCCGTGGAAGTTTAGCTCGACTTCTCGAGTCTCGGGACAGACCATGCGCCGCATGAATGAATCGAGATCCGCAACCTGCAGCGGCAAGAACACGGAGTTAATTCCCGCATGCTTGAACGCAGCGTTGTGCATGTAGGGCGAGAGCGAGTAGCTCGTATTCCCGGCAACGACGCCGTAGACATGGGTATGTGGGTCTAGCTCTTTGATGCGAAACACGTCTCCTAATACCTGCGCCGAGATTTGGCCCGGAGCAGTTCCGCCGGAATCATCGATCGACGCGTACGCCATCGGAGATCCGTGAGCGAGGCCGAGTATCCGGGTCCACTTTCCCGCCTCGCCCATAGCGATCGGGATCACCTTTCGTTCGGAGGCGTCGAGCAGTTTCCAGACTCCGATCGCATCGACAGCGTCATTCACAGTCACGGCGATCTTGATAGTCCCGGCAGTTGACTGGGCGACGGCTCCGAATCGCGCTGAAGTATCACCCGATCCATCGAAGTCGTGATACGACGCGATGGTTCGTTCTGCGTCGAACTCTGCCGGACGCTCCAGATCGAGTTCGAAGTCGACGAGAGAGTCCGAGTCATGCAAACGATCGAGGATCATCGCCCAGAATTCCTTTCGCTCTCCAGAAGTGAAAGCTCGCTTTCCACCTTGGTTAGCCGGTCGAAATGTAATGAGGAATTTTTTCTTTAACGAGCGGAGATGGTCGGTTAGTAGAGCGATCTCGCTGGGAGCCAGACAATCAAAGCGGATCTCGATCACATCAGCGACGACATCGGCCCGACGGATCTGCACGATCGCTTCGGATGCAGTATCGGCGCATATCGAAACGCAGATCTTTCCTTGATTCATATCGTGCGGGCGGTGTTAGATCCGGTCCTGGCTCGATCGCAAGTTCATCACAAAGCTCATGGTGGCGATCAAGCAAGCCACTACTCCTAAGGCGGCGGCCGCGACGATCGCAGTCTTGCCGCTTTGCTTCACCGCAATCGCTGTTAGCGCCCATGCGACTGCGATCGGATAGAAATAATTTGTCAGCTTCACGCGAATTGCAACGGCAACCGCGGCGACCGCCAGGATCAGTACGGAGGCGAGAATAGTCTCTGCTGTGAAAGAAAGGTCGAGTCGGAGATATTTGAGCAGTATCGCAAAATTAACGGACATCGCGGCGGTTACCCAGCCGAAGTAGAGCCCGAAAGGAGCCTTGACGATCCAGTTGTCAGCCAGCGATCGCGGGCCCTTGAAATGGACGTTGATCACGAACAAGGTGATACAGAGGGCGACAATGATGACGAAGCAAACCACGATCTGTTCGGCGTGCCAAAAATAGAGCCAGGCACAGTTAAGTGCACAGCTGAATATATAAAGCGAGCGAACCGGACGGAACCGAGCGATGTTCGCCGGAAGAAGTTGATAGACACCAAATGCGACAAGTCCAACGTAAATGAGGCCCCAGATCGAGAACGCATAACCGGCGGGCGTTACTAACGTCAAATATTTATTGGAGATCGCGCCTGTATCGCTTCCCCCGATCTGCCCTGTCGCGGCTAGCCAATTAAAGGCGAGCACGCCGATCGTCGCGGCTAATACGAGGAATGCCCTCATCCTATCGGTGCCGGTTACCTTGTCTTCCATGTTTTAGGGTTGTGCGGCGTGTCAGTGCGGCCGATTTGTTTGAGGTATTCACGATTTCGTATGAGAATAACGGATATCGTAAAGTTTTGTAAGCGACAAAGGATCGCCGAAGTTAAACTTTCCAACTATAATAGCAGGCCAGGCGTCATATCAGCTCTTGGCACCGCGATTGCCTTTAGAACAGCGACGCACTTTCCTAACTCCCATGCGTTATAAAAAGGAAAGAGGATCCAGAGCAATGAAGAAGTTCAAACAAATCACATTTATAGTGGCGATGGTTGTCGGCTTGGCCTTCAGCGTGTCGGCGCAGAAGGATGACCAGAAGCGTCCGCCTAAGGGGAATCCACCGGTGATCGAGCCGCGTCCGAAAGACCGTCCACCCCGAGGAAACCCGCCCAAGGACGAAAAGCCAAAGAAGCCGGAACTCAGCTTCTATCTGGTGACGGAGAAAAACGATCTTGCTTAATAAAAAGGATAAAAGGCGGCCTCGAAAAGGTCGCCTTTTTCTATTTACGGGTGACGATTCAAATGCCGCCGTTATGACTAGGAGCCGAGCGAAAGTGCTCTCATCCGCCGGGACTACTGACTGACGTCGAACTTAATCGGATACATACCGAGCACTACACGCGTACCGGTGACTCCCTGTTCACCGCCCACTACCTTTGCATTCTGCACGATCGAAACTTCCATGAATCCGGGTCGTCCATCGGCTCCGGACGTGTATACCTTGCTGTCGGTGCGAAACGTGCCTTTCGTTTTTCCCTCAAACGGACCACCGGTTAAAGGGCGGACTTCACCCTCGGTATCGACATAAGAAAGCTGATAAAAGACGCTGTCGCCCTCCTTGCTCTTGCTGCCATCATATTCAATGCTGATTTCCTGCCCGTTACCGAACAAGGCGCCTTTCTGAGGCTGCATGGTGATACTCGCATCAGAAAAATATTTATAAGTTCCCTGGGGATCTTTGATAGTTACCCCGGTTTCCGCGGACGGGCCTGCTGTCGTACCCGAAGAGTGATTTGTACTGTCACCGGGAGATGAGCACGCCGTAAAGAACACGGCTGCCAATCCGACTGCGCCGACATTGCTTACGATTGAAAATTTCATATTCGTTGTCCTAACCAGCAAGAAAACCATTCTCGGCAAATGTCGCCAGGTCGCGGAGAAGATCCTTGTGTTTCTTCCGCAGACGCTTTAGTGCATCAACCCCGACTTCATCAGCCCTGTCGTTGTAACTGCTCCACATAACTTTCCACCCCTTGCCGGATCTTTGCAGAAATGCCAGATGCGTTCCTTCACTGGCGTCCGGCAAGTTAGTGCGTTCGAGACTGGCAAATGCCCAGTTTCCTTGAACTCTTATTGCGTTGATCTTGAAGATCTCGCCCTCCAGCTCTCCATTTCGCGCGACGTCGTAAGTACGAATCGCATCCACGAGGGCCTTTCGTTCTAAGCTGCCTTTTGTCGGCTCATGCATCTTCTGCGCAGAACCGACGGACACAACTGATAAAATTATCGTGACGAGAATTATTATTGTTTTCATCTTTATAAAACGCGAAGATGCTCGATCAGATCGAACACCCGCCCCGCTCCTTCACTAACTTCCAATTGTTGCCGGGACTTTTTTATTGATCAGTGTGATCTCGGCCTTGCTTCCTGTCGTTGAAGTGATGATCAAAGTGACCGCGTGCTTCTCCTTGTACTTGTCGGAAGCTATGTTGAATTGATATGACTCGCTGCCCTCCGGTTTATTCAATGTGAATTGACGACTAAAACTACCTCCGGACCCTGTCGTCGTGCCACTGCCGTTTGACGAACTTACAGTCGGGGCCGTGAATGTGATCGACGCGGATTTCAGGGGCGAGCTGGTTTTACAATGCAGTATACCGTCCGTCGTTATCCACACCTCGTAGGGAATTTGACGGGTGACGCCCGGTATTGGCGCGAATTTCTGGCGTTCAAAATTTTTATCCGTTAAGACTACGAGAGGCTTACCGAGTCCGCCAAGGTCTGGCTTTGGTATTTGAGCCTGTGCACTCGCCGACAACATCGCGGTAAACACGATCAAGAATGAGCAACCTACTATCAATTTCGTCATACGTTCATCTCCTTACAGATCTCTGAAATCAAAAACCGGACCAGCCTTCGCTAATTTTTCTCGGATGTATCCGACGCCCAGATCCAACTTCCATTTGGATATTTGCCTGCGTAGATCACGAGGTTTCCGTCGTCCTGGACTTGCAGCCAGTATTCGCTTGCTGTCGCGGTGCTCCCCTTGCTAACACTGTCAATTCCGTAGGGCGGAAGAGAACTGACCCAGCTTTTGGCGGCGTCTTCTTTGTATTTCGAATTCGATCTTGAATTCCACATGGCCTTTTGTTCGTTCTTCAGTTTTCCATACAGCACGAGGTTTCCATCCGCTTGAAAAATACAGCTCACGATGAAGTTGCCCTGAGTGCGTGTGTTCCAAATCGGCGAATATTTTTCAGGCGCAGAAAACTTATACAGCACAAGATTGCCGTCACTTTGAAACACGAGAGCATACCGTTTACTGTCTGAGTAGTACCTTTGATTTCGCACCAAAGAAGTACCTGTTTTGATGATCGACGGCTTATTGGGAACGCCCATGTATCTGATCCCGGGCTGGGCCATCGTTGGCAAGCACAACACCCCGAGCACGAATAAAACTAGTAGTGAGGTTTTCATAATTAATCTCCTTTTCACTGTATGCCGGTCGGACTGTGTCGCCCGATAATTACTTCCTGAGGGCGGCCGCTAAAACAGCACTGACAGCTTTTTCGAGTAGACCGCTCAGCACGTCTTCTCCGTCCTTAGCCGCTTTGGTTTTTATTGTTCCGTTCAGCTCGCTCGCCATGGTTTGTGCGTTGAATAGGTTGTATTCGAGCGTAACCTCGTCCTTTGCTTTGATAGTGACGGCCAGGTCCCCGGCGGTCGTTAATTTCGTCTGCGATCTCGTAGCGACCGATGATACGGTCTGAGCGGTTTCGCTCGTACCAAGATCATTGAGTAGCGGAGCCGCGTTCGCCGAGTTTTTCAAAAAACTTCCGAGACCCTCGCCGCCGCCTTTCTTCTTTTGCATCACCGACATGGTGAGAAAGAATGCGCAGCCTTTTTCGCTAGCCTCCGCCTGCTGCTGGATGGCGACCAGTGCGTCGAGAGCTACGATCTCGGCCGCAGGTCCAGAGAGATACTTGACCAACGAATTGCGCAGAGACTCGGGTGCGGTTTCTGCAGGCATGAGGTTAGTTTTCGGTGCGGCGACGCAAATCTTTGGGCCGGCTGGCGCCGGTGGTGATGCACTTATTGTGAGATACGCCAGCAGCATCCAGGTCGAAACGGCAATAACGCTGAAACTCTTTCTGATTGTTTTCATAAAGCACTCGTACGGATTGAATGCCATTCGCTCCGCAATCATTCCTACCCTTTAATTTTTAGAGATCGTTCCTCTTTTGTTTATCGAAATATCCGATACCACTTTGAAATTGGCAGAGAAGCTATTGTTGTTCTCATCGGTTTCGGTGGTCTTCTTGTAAGGGTCAATGGTGAAGGTCACCTTGTTAACACCCATTTTGAGCTTCACCGCGTGAATGCCGTTTTTACTTGTTTCCCCAACGGCAAAGTAAACGGTGTTGCCGACCATGCCGCCGTTCTCCACGGTGAACAACCCGTACGTGGACAATGGGGCACGGACGAAACCGGTACGAAAAGCAATGAAGCCGATGTTAAAGACACACCCGGAGTCGTCGCAGCTAGATGCCTGACTTTTCTTCAACTCCATCGTGCTGTCCTTTGCGACGTACTTGTCTTTTGCCAAGTCGATGTCCGCTGCATTGGCGCCGGTAAAATAAAGTGCGGCACGCATACTCAGATCGGGCTGACTACCCTGGGCGTGGCTGATGGTGGCGCCCGCTAACAAGAGGGTGAAAAGACTGATGATTACGTAAGTTTTCCTTTTCATTTTATTTTCTCCTTCACCGAAACGCTTCAGGTGCTTCCGGCAAACTATGGTTGTGTTGATTGTTAGCGGCTGCATCGAATGCCGTCGTGTGCCGATCAAAGTTTCACTAGCTCGACGCGGCGATTTTGCGCACGTCCGATCTCGTTTTCATTTGTCGCTACGGGCGCTTTTAAGCCCTTGCCGATTGCCTGTAGCCGTTCGGAGGCGATTCCCGCTTTCGTCAAGTATTCTTTGACGGCTATGGCGCGTTTGTCTGAAAGTGACTGATTAAAACTTTCCCCGCCGACACTATCGGTGTGCCCTTCCACGGTCATCTTCCAATCGGCGTGTTCCTTCAGTAAGGCCGTAATCTGTGCCAGAACATTCGCTGATTCCGGCCGAATCACGTCCGAATTGAAATCAAAGTTGATTCCGTATACCGCGGTTCGTCCGTCCTTTTTTAGCGCATCGGCGAGTTGATCCTTGGCCGTGGATTTTTCCGCGTTAAAGTTTTTACAGGCTCCAACTGAATCGCTCTTACGTTTGATTTCCTCGTAATCGCCAACGCCGCTCGTGCTCATCGTCGCGGTGAAAAACGTCTTTGCATCGCGCGGAAAAACCGTCAATAGCGATCGATCTTCGACCGCGACGCCGTCGCGCCGTATTTCCGACCAAACAATCTTGGCAACGTTGCCGTCTACTCCGCCGGTAAATACGGCGGGTTCGCTGTAAATATTGGCCGGTTCGAAACATCCCGTGAGCGAAGTTCCATCCTGTCGGATATGATATTCGCCGTCGGCATCTTTGTTCGTGTAGGTTCCGCTTAAATTTGTTGACAGCGCGGGTACGTTCGCGTCCCCGTAGCCGCGCATTTCGGCGACCGATACATTTTCCGGGTCGCCGTGATTGTTTTTAAAGGTCACGCGCACCCAGCGTCCGGCAACCGATTTACCGATCGAAAAACGCTGATTGTTTTCGCCTTTTTTCAAGCTTGCAGTGAGAATTTCTTGAAAACCCGAAGTCGAGGAAACTTCGGAAACTTCTACGGTAAGATCCTTCGCTCCCGCCTCTGAGCCGCCGTAGCCGGAAGTGTCATTGTCAAAAACCAACGTCTTAAACGCACCTTTTTCAGGCATCTCTAAAATAAATACGAAACCCGTTTTCGCGGCTCCATTATCGCTCACCCAGTTGATGACGTCGGTGCTGTCAATCAAAGCGATGGGACCAAAAGCGGGCGCGGACCTAAACTCATAGGAGGGTTGAACGATAATTGTTCCTTCCGCAAATGAAAGCAGATTGCGCTCGGCCTTCACGGCAGTCGATGCGGCTGGCTCAGCAACAGTGGAATTTGCCGTTGTCGTCGATGCAGTTTCGATATTTGAAATGTCGTTTGAAGCCGTCTGCGTTTTATTAATTAAATCGCAGCCGAAGGTGAAAAACGCCAGAATTAAATGTAGTAGTATCAAATTCATTTTCATCGTGATTCCTCTAGGGCGCGCACTGAGCCTGACTCAGAACTGTTCCCGCACCGTCGGGAAAAAGGGACCGCCAATTGTTGTCTTCGCTCGCTTCCGCGATTTTCCTGTATGGGTCGACTCGGACAAAGACGTAACGTCCGAAGCCGATTTTTTCAGTCGAGACTTCAAACGCCTGTGTCTGGCTCTCGCCACCCTTCAACGCTTTCACGGTATTGCCGACAAAATAAATCGCCTTTGCGTCAGGTTGTTCGTTCTGCTTGAAGGTTATGAGAACGTGCGAAACGCCGGCGATTGTTTCCAGGCACCCATTTGTCACAGTGACCGAGACTTTCTGGACGAAATGACCCGTCGCGTCCCTTGTGATGTCGACTCTGGAAACTATCAAGTCCGGTTTGGCCTGTGCCGCCGCTCCAAAAGCCACCGGAATGGTCAGCATCGAGACTAGCGTGTAGAGAAGTTTTCGCATCGGCGTTCGTCGTACCTTTGTTTACCGTCACCGCGAGCGGGCAAACTGGGCCGGGGAGTTTCCCGGTGACCAGAGATTGGACCATTGTCGCGGGCAAATCCTTTGGGCGGTCTTGTTTTGGATTTGATTTTTCTTTTAGTTTCCTTTGTTACTCTGTTAATCTGTTGAAACCAATAGCCTCACAATCAAGAATTAAATATCTGCCTGTAGTAAATTTTTACGAATTTGGTGAGTTTCGCTTCGACGCAGATGGGTGTGTCTTGTTCGACGGCGCCGATAAGGTCGTTAATGCGACCCCAAAAGCACTAAAGATCCTCTCTGTATTGGTCGAATCGGATGGACGGGTCTGCTCAAAAGACGAAATTATTAGTCGCGTCTGGTCAGATAGTTTTGTCGAGGAAGCGAATCTTTCTTACAACATCTTCTATTTGCGACGCGCGTTAGGGGAATCCCCGGATCTAAAGTTCATCGAGACAGTTCCGAAGCGCGGTTACAGGTTTGTCGCACCGGTTGTTCGGACGGAAGACAAAGGATCTAACCCGACGGTGCCTGCGGTCGAGACCGCGGCAGCTGTCGCTGGAACTAGCCCGGCTGAACCGCAACGCCAACCGCGAGCCCTAAACCGCAAACTTATGATCGGAGCCCTAACGGCGGTGTTACTGGTGCTAGCGACAACGGCATTTGTTTGGTTAAAATCACAGAAAACGGGTGAGCAGATCCAGGCTGATAAGTCCGGAAATCAGGACGGTATGTCGATAGTCCGCGTCACTAGCGGCGGCACATTCGGGACGTCGGCGATCTCACCGGACGGGAAGTTCATCGCCTACTCGCAGAATTACCAGGTCGGAAAGGGCACGCTGTATGTAAGGCAAACCGATACTAATACCGAGGTACAGCTTTTGGAATCGGCGGACCGCGATATCGGCCGTGTCGCATTTTCCCCGGACGGAAAGCATATCTACTACTTGGCGACCGACCCGAGTAACCCGCTCGCCGCCCTATATCGAATTCCCGTCCTGGGTGGGCAGCCGACCAGAATCTTGGATGACGTTCTCTATTATTTTACGATCTCACCCGACGGCAATCGGGCTGCCTTTTTTCGAGCCGATCGCGAGCGCAAACAGACGAGCATAATCATCGCCGCGCTCGACGGCAGCGGAAGCGAACAGACGGTTGTGACTTTCATTGACGACGAGAAAAGTGTTGATAGCGTTCCTGCTTTTTCGCCGGATGGCAAAAGGCTCGCTTTCGGTTTAGCAAACGCCCCGACTGACTCCGACCAGTCACCGGCAAGGGTGGGCGTTTTCACAATTGAGATCGACACCGGTGAAATAACAAGGTTGACGGAGGAGAACTGGCGGGGAATTGGGATGATGCACTGGATGCCCGATGCCAGCGGGGTCGTCTTTGTGGGAGCCCAAGCCCGCAATATCAATCAAATCTATTTTCTGTCGTATCCGGACGGCGAACTCCGACCAGTTACAAAAGAACTAGGAGGGTATGGCAATTATGGGATGGGAATCACGGCCGATGGGACGACGATGATCGCAGACGTGTGGGAATTCTCATCCCAGATGTGGGAAGTAGGTGTTGACGGTAAGACGCAAGACTCAGTCCAGTTGACGGTAAACGATTTCGATGGGGGACGCGGATTTACCAGTATGCCGGACGGGCAAATTGTCTATACCACTCGGACCGGGTCTGACTTCGATCTCTGGACACTGCGTGATTCTCGGGGTCGGCGCGAGGGAAAGCCATTGACGAGCGATTCGTTTGCTGAGCGCGACCCAGTCGCTACACCCGACGGTAAATATTTGGTCTTTTCGTCCGATCGTGCCGGAGGTCAGCACCTTTTTCGCATGGATGCTAATGGGGATAATGTGAGCCAACTAACGTTCGGACCCGGAATCGACGTGGCTCCCGACATCTCGCCGGATGGCAAGTGGATCGTTTACAACTCAAATGCTAACAACCGAAACAGGATCTGGAAGCTGCCATTTGAGGGCGGAACGCCGGTCCAACTAACCGACTTTGACTCCATGGCTCCCTCCTTTTCACCTGACGGTACACTTGTCGCCTGCACCTACCCAGGGAACAGTTTCGCGGATCCTCCGCGGGTCGACGTGGTGAGTTTCGATAATCGGGACACGGTAAAATCCTTCACGGGTCTTACTATCGAATGGAATTATCGGGGAGCGCGTTGGACCCCTACCGGCGACGCTCTCATATACCAGAGAAACGATAAACCGGCGAGCAACTTGTGGAAACAGAGTCTATCCGGAGGCGAGCCTAAGCAGTTCACGGATTTTACGTCTCAACGGATTTACTACCACGGTTTCTCCCGAGACGGTTCACGTCTGCTCGTATCGCGCGGCGACGTTAAGGTAAACGTTGTCCTCCTCAAGAATTTCAAACCCAGTTAGAACTTCCGGCAAAAAGCCTTAATCACACGAGTTAAGTTTGTTAGGCCGTGTATCCACTGGACCGGCTTGGCCTGACTTGTGCCAACCGAGCCTTTTGGCGAAAAACATCCTTGATTTAGATGACGCCGGCTCTGCGCGTTTACGGAACGGCGGTGGCAAATCAACTAGAATTGATTTCGCCTATGTACGATGTCGCACACTCGATCGCCGCTAGAAAGCTTAGACTTGTCTGTCCTTTCAATTACGGGGTGGGTTAAACGAATTCCCTGGTCTCCGACAGTCAAACACGTGTTACACCAATTTCTAACAGCTAACCGGACCGATCTTATCGCTCGTTGCCGTCTCAAAGTCGCGGAGAGACCGGCAAGTTCGGACCCCGTCGACGAATACGACCACGGTATATCGCTTTTTCTTGACCAGTTGATAAAAACGCTGGAGGTGGAGCAGACCGCTGAACCGTTGGAAGGCCTTAAGATTTCGGGGCCGGCGGGCGGTGGTAACCTCGCGCGATCAGAGGTGGGCGATACGGCGGGGCGGCACGGGTACGAACTGTTAAAACACGGGTTCACTGTCGATCAGGTCGTTCACGATTACGGTGACTTGTGCCAGGCGATAACGGATCTGGCGATTGAAAAAGAATTCCAGGTAGACATCGACGAATTCAGGACTCTCAACCGCTGCCTGGACAATGGTATCGCTGAGGCCGTCACTGAGTTTTCATACCAACGAGATTTCGCAGTTGCACGCAAAGAGGAGTACGCGCTGAACGAGCGTCTGGGAGCATTCGCACACGAAACTCGCAACCTATTAAATACGGCGATGCTGGCGGTTGCCGCGATAAAATCGGGCAGTGTGGGAATGTCCGGAGCGACGGGGATGGTGCTCGATCGTAGCCTTGTGGGAATAAAGCACCTCATCGACCGTTCGCTTTCCGAAGTCCGCATCACGGCCGGGCTTCCGGTCCGCAATCAATTGTTCTCACTCGCAGATTTTGTGGCGGAAATTAAACTTTCGGCGCGACTTGATGCGGATCTGCGCGGCTGCACATTCACTATTGAGCCGGTTGAGCCGGCCTTGGCCATAGACGCCGACCGCGATCTGCTTTTATCCGCAGTCGGGAACCTGTTGCAGAACGCGTTCAAGTTCACGCAAAAGAGCTCCGAGGTAACACTAAATTGTTATGCCGCAGCGGATCGCATCTTGATCGACGTCGGGGACCAATGCGGCGGGCTTCCTGAAGGCGACGCGGAAAGAATGTTTTTGCCATTTGCCCAACGCGGTGTAGATCGATCGGGCCTGGGACTCGGCCTGTCGATCGCGCGTAAGAGTGTGGAGGCGAACCAAGGCACACTGCGGGCCCGTAATCTTCCGGGAGCCGGATGCGTGTTCACCATCGATCTACCGCGCCATGCGATGCCAATTGCAGCATGACCTGGTAAGGCGAAGGGATACCGCGCGTTCAATATCCTTTGATGGCCGACAACGACCCTCTCAAATCATGTCCGAGAATAGCTAGAAAGGTTAGCCTTGACCGGTCTACAGCGTTCGAAAAGCTGGTAATCGATTCGGCTAGTGCCTGGTCGATGCAAAAGTTCACGCTAGGATTTTAGTGAATTATCCATTCAGCGTCGGATACCAGGCAAACGCCGCCGCGTTGCTTCAAAACGGGACGAAGTGATTCGACAATGAGGTGCAATTTTTCAATAGGGCAAGCCGACATCACATAAGAGTTGGCGAAAACGCCGGTTAAATCGTCGCCGCCGCGAAGTCCCCGGTCGCCTTTGCCTGTCGCGTCTTCGAAGACCGTGTAACCGGACACCCCCGCTGCGTCGAGCAGTTTCAGCACGTTAGGCAGTTCGTGTTTGTCGATGATGATTTCTATTTTTTTCACCGGTATCATAACAGTTAGCTCCAGATTCGATTGATAACCGCAAGGTAGAGCGGCATCCCAGCAATGATGTTAAATGGGAACGTGATGGCGAGCGACATCGGTACGTAGAGGCTCGGATTCGCTTCGGGAATCGAGAGCCGCATCGCCGCCGGAACCGCGATGTACGACGCGCTGGCGCACAGGATAGTAAACAGAAATGCGTCGCCGTGCGATAGTCCGAGAGTATAGGCGAGCGGTATTGCAACTGCGGCGTTGATGAGGGGCAACAAAACTCCGAACGCGGTCAAAAATACACCGGCCTTTTTCAGATCTCCCAGTCTTTTCGCAGCTACTATCCCCATATCGAGCAGGAAGAAGCACAACACGCCGGTGAAAATGTCATACGTAAATGGTTTCAAGGCTCTCGCCCCTGCTTCGCCCGACAGTATTCCGATCACCAAACTGCCCATAATCAAAAAAACCGAGCCGTTGAAGAATGCGTCCCGCCCTAACTCGTTCCACGAAAAGTCCGCAGCGCTCCTGTCAGTCGAACGAAGACGATAAAGCAATACGGCAACGATGATCGCTGGAGATTCCATCAGGGCCATAGCCGCTACCATATAACCGCCGTACGGTATGTTCAATTTTTCCAGAAATGCTGCGGCGGTGATAAACGTGACGGCGCTGATCGAGCCGTAGGTGGCGGCAATCGCGGCGGCGTCGGCAACCGATAGCTTCCGCCGGAGAATGAAAAAAGCGTAGAGCGGCACTAGGGAAGCCATCGCGGTGGCGGCAGCAAGCGTTATAACAATTTGCGTTTGCAAACCACCCGCAGCTATGCCGACACCTCCCTTGAAGCCGATGGCGAAAAGCAGATAGAGCGAAAGAATTTTCGGAATGGGCGTGGGAATTTCCAAATCCGACTTAACAATCACCGCTAGCAACCCAAGAAAGAAAAAGAGAATCGGTGGATTGAAAAAATTGCCGATTAAAAGATTAAAATCCATATCCAAAAAGATTTAGCTGGTCGAGAAACCCGACACTCCCGTATCCATGTCAAAAATTTGTCGACCGGCAATAATCAGTTGTTAAGTAGCTCTTTTCTTTACCGCCTCTGTTTTGGTTTTGCTAGCTGTTGATGCGGTCACTTTCGTGGGTTTATACGGCAAAGACGAATGATGAAGAATGATCTTCAATTCACCAAGTTCATTCATCTTGAAGCCCCAAGTTTTGTCGACAACGGTTTCGTTCCCGTCCTTATCGTAAAGATAAATGTTACCCATCGAAATCGCGGTGCTTCCGTTCAGGATAATTCCCGTATTCTTGGTGATGTATCTTGTCCACCCTTTGAGAGCAAACCCGGCATCGTTCGGGTATTTCGGATTGCCGCCGACAAAATAGGACAACGCACCTTCTCGGTCGGTACGAAAGGTTTGGTCACCGGTTGTCAAAGTCGGCTTAAAAAGAACAATGCCGTTTTGATAGTTGTAACCCGCGTCGATTGCCTCTGCCGCAACCTTCTTATAATCGCCGCCGGTGGTATGTGTTTTGCTGATTTTCAAAAGCCATTCGGACCACGTTTTTTGTGCGCCGATTACCATCTTCTCGGTTATGTTGAAATTTGCGGTTTTATGACCGTAAATTACTTCTTGTCCAAATCCGGTGGTTGTTAAGGCAAATAACATTGCTACGCCCAGAATCATTTTTTTCATTTTTAATTATCTCCATTGCTAGTTTAGAAATTTACCCGAAAATGCGAACCAATTCCGTTCAAAGTACCGGGACCGGCTCTATTTCCAGTTTGGTCTTGGCGGAAAAAAAATCCGTCGAAAACTGTGGGATTGTCTTGAGCCAAAGGCCAACGTTGTGTGCGGTAGTGCGCAACTCCGACTACGATCCAGTTTCCTTGCGGTGCGGGAAGATCAGCGAGAAAATGATCGACCAGGCGATGACCGACAGGATGAACCCAAGCGAGTATGAGATCGGGAACTTTCCACCGAAAAGGTCATTCAACCAGACCATCTTGAGTCCGACAAAAACCAACACAATCGCCAGGCCGTATTGCAATAGATAGAACTTGTCGATCACGCCCGCAAGCATGAAATACAATGACCGAAGTCCGAGTATCGCAAATATATTTGAAGTGAACACGATAAACGGCTCGCTCGTTACCGCAAAGATCGCGGGTACGCTGTCAACCGCGAAGATAATATCGGTGGCCTCAAGAAAAAGAAGAGCGATGAAAAGGGGAGTCGCATGCCAGCGCCCACCGATTCGCAAAAAGAAGCTCTTCCCGTCGATGGTGTGCGTGACCGGCATGAACTTGCGGAATATCCTGATCAACAGGTTCTTTTCCGGTTTGATCTCTTCTTTGCTCGTGAAAACCATCTTCATGCCGGTGACTATCAGAAACCCGCCAAACAGGTATATCACCCAATGAAACTGCATCAGTGCCGAGCCCAAAGCGATGAAGACCGCTCGGAATACCAGCGCCCCCAGAATGCCGTAGAACAACACGCGGTGCTTGTACTTTGCCGGGATGCCAAAATAACTGAACACCAGCACAAAGATGAATATGTTGTCGACTGACAGCGAATACTCCAGGACGTATCCCGTCAGAAATTCGAGCGTCGACGTCTTGGCAACCTCTGCGCCAAAAGTCGTCAATGTGTATTGATAGAATCCCCCCGCGAAGACTAAGGCGAGTGCTACCCAAATCGCGCTCCAGACCGTCGCCTCCTTAAATGAGACGACATGTTCCTTTCTATTGAAAACTCCGAGATCTATTGCTAGCATGGCCAACACAAAGGCCAAAAACCCCGCATAAAACAACCAATATTCGGTAAACGGAAATAAACTCATTCTTTCTCCTTACAGTGCGCCCAACACATCCACTCAACCAGAAGCTGCGTCATTAGCAGCGGCTTCCAATTCTGCTCGATCGCCCGATTGCTTTCGATAATCCGCGATTCCTTGCGCCGAGAGATTGTTCATTTTTGTATGCTCCTCTGTCATAAGTCTGCAAATACAAAAAGACCTCTTGCAGACTAAAGCCGCAAAAGGTCTCGATATTTCCCAACGCACCGGATCGCTTGGCTATTTATGCGATCGTATTGACGATGTGGTGGACCTCTGAACAAACAGAGGTTTCTACTCCCCTAACCAAATTGTACCGTGACTGTAACGAACACTCTACGCGTTGTCAACTGGCCGCTGCAGCAAGGGTCCAGGCTGTTTGTTTATCATCATAGAAGTGAAATATTGGGTAGCGAACTTGGTGTCACTTAGAGGAGAGTCGCAGGTCGGTGTATTCGCTGTGAATATGAGTGGCAGGCGAAGAAAACTGCGAGGCAGCACTCTAACTTTTGATTCTAATGGTGCCGACTACAAGATTCGAACTTGTGACCTATCGCGTGTGAAGCGAGTGCTCTACCACTGAGCTAAGTCGGCCTGCTGTAGATTTCAAATTTCAAATCTCAAATTTCAAATCTGAGAGGTTTTGGGGTTAATTTCTATAGCTGGTTGAAACCTGCATTCAAAATCCGCACGCAAATCCAAAATCTAAAATCCAAAATCAAATTGAAGGGTCCTCGGCCTTTGCCGGTTGGGTGTCGTTGGCTTTGATCGTACCTATTGCCGAGTCTGTGTAGAAGAACCGTGTGCCTGTTGCCGTGATGCCCGTTGGTACTTGCGGATCGGCATTGAGCTTGTACGACCCGGGTTTCGCACTCGACGGTTCCTCAAGGGTCAGCGTAAAGACATAGCCATTTACAACAGGGCGTTCACCCTTAAACTTTTCATCGAGACCCGCGGAGGTCACAAGCTGGTCAAACGTGGCGAACTTGCCCTTATTGCGGGATGCGTACTGGGCTTGATACGTCCGGATCCTGTCCAGCGTCGTGGCCGCAGATGATTCATTCCCCGACCTGATCATAGCTCCCCAGGCGATACTGCCGACGCCGATCAGCAGTCCGATGATTGCGATAACGATCATCAGCTCGATAAGGTTAAATCCGCGTTGGTCCTTAAGACGACTTCGTAGGGTGTTCATATAGGGCAAGAGATCCTCCGTGTTCCTTCACGTTAAGCTTTATGGAGAAGTTTCAAAAGTTTAGATGCTTTCGGATAGGATTTCAAACGACATGCCCGCCGATTTGAATCCAAATATTTTGATGCGAACGGCATCTACTATCCTGTAGAATCAACAGACTGGCCCATCAACAGCAGCATAAGATGCGAGATTGGATAAGCGATAAATCAGAGATGCTTGAAACTTCGACCGGACGACGGATCGATGCGTCGGCTAAGATCGGCGAGCTACAGGACGCGGTAGAGCGTGTTATCCGCGGCAAGTCCGAGACGGTCAAGTACGCCCTTGTCGCCTTGTTTGCAAAGGGACATCTTCTGATCGAGGACGTCCCCGGCATCGGAAAAACGACGCTTGCGAGTGCGATCGCTAAGGCGCTCGATCTGACGATACATCGCGTGCAGTTCACGTCCGATCTGCTTCCATCGGACGTCATTGGGATATCAGTTTTCAATCAACAGACCGGAGATTTCGAATGGAAGTCCGGACCGATCTTCTCGAACGTCGTCCTGGCGGACGAGATCAACCGTGCGACCCCGAAGACGCAGTCGGCGTTGCTGGAAGCGATGGCCGAGGAGCAGGTCACGGTAGAAGGTATTTCCCGCCGCCTGCCGCTGCCGTTCATGGTCATCGCAACGCAGAATCCGTCGGAGCATCACGGCACGTATCCCTTGCCCGAGTCGCAGCTCGACCGTTTCATGCTGCGGCTGCACATGGGTTATCCCAGTATCGAAGACGAGCGGCGTATCCTTCGCGACCGGGAAAGTGTTAATCCGCTTGAGTATGTTCGTCCGGTCTTGGGCCAGGCCGATATCCTTGAACTGCAAGAAGAGGTTACCAGGGTCCGAGTTGACGAAGCTCTCGTTAGTTACCTCTTACAGATCGTCGACGCGACTCGCAGAACGGATGCTGTCGAGTTGGGGATCAGCCCCCGCGGAGCTCTGGCGCTGTTTCGCTCGGCACAAGCTTTGGCATTGGTCGAGGGCCGGGATTACTGCATAGCAGATGATATTAAGCGGCTCGTCACCCCGTGTTTTGCACACCGACTGATAGTCGGGTCGCGATCGGCCGGTCTTAAAAACCGGACGCGCGAGGCGGAGCAGGTCCTCCAGGAAATTCTTCAAAGAACTAGCGTGCCGATCTAGCACGGGATGAAGCTCGCAAACTTTCGCCAGTTATTCAGCATTCGCGACATCCGCAATGCCGCGCTCGGTGCCGGCGTGATCGTCGGCGGACTTGGCTTGGCAAGCATCACGTATCTTTCTCATCTTTTTGGCAACTCGCGTCTGGCTGGACTGGCTGCCGGGGCTTCGCTGGTCTTCATCCTACTGATCCTGATCTTTGTCGTACCACCGCTTGTCAAAGGAGCAAGCCGCGAGGTTTCTCAGCTAAACCTGCCCTTCGAACTGACGACCGGCGGTGCGATCATGCTGGTGCTCGTCGCGATCGTCGGTTTCTCGGCGTGGAATACTGCGAACAACTTACTCTTTCTCGTTCTGTCATTCATGATCGCGGCGATGATCGTCGGGTTTATCGCGGGAGGAGTTTGCCTGAATAAGCTCGAGGTGAAAATGCGTTTTCCGGAGACGATCTTCGCGGGCGAAGAAGCTCCAATACTCGTAAATCTTGCAAACAAGAAACGATTGTTTCCGAGCTATTCAGTTGTTGCGGAAGTCCGCGGGACGGAGCGAGCCGAATCGATCGCCGCCGCTGATATTCGTCGTCTACTTCCGGCATTCGTCGCTCGTCGGCTGGTAAAGGCTCCGATCGTCCGACGCACTCTGGACTACTTTGTCCACGTCCCGCGGAATAGCGAGAGCGAAACAAAGTCTCTGCATATCTTCGAGCGACGCGGCCGGTACTTGATAAGGAACTTTGAGCTGTCGACAAAATTCCCGTTCGGTTTCTTTCGACACAGGCGACGCCTGCCGGCGAAGGAAACTGAACTACTCGTATTCCCGGCGCTGGTTCCTTTCGACAATCACATCGATGCTCTTGAGATCGAGAGCGGCGCGGTACCGTCGAGCCGGCGCGGGTCGGGCCAGGACCTCCTTGCTCTCCGCGATTACCAGCCAAACGATGATCTGCGGCGCATCGATTGGAAAGCAACAGCTCGAACAAGACATTTGACCGTCCGTGAGTTCCTTGCGGAAGACGATACCAGGGTTACGATAATTCTTGATACGAACGTTCCCGAAGAGGGCGGTCGCAAGCTCACGCTACGCGAAAAGCTGGAATCCGAGCAGGCGGGAGAAAACCCGATCGTTTCTCCGCGACTCGAATACGGAGTCAGTATTGCCGCATCGCTCATGGCCCACTTCAACGAAGACCAGGCTGACGTTCGGCTGGTCGTGGACGAACAGATAGGGGAATTCGGCGTAGGAAAGCGTCATTTGCATGACAGCCTGAAGCGGCTTGCGGTGATCGAGCCGACTTACACGGTCGAGCCTGAGACATCCTCAGCTTTTACGTGGGTCCGGGAGTTACTTCTGGAGGCGGAAACTGGCTACAACTTTCTGATCACCGCCCGTTCGGCCGAGGAAATACCGCCCGAGATCTTGCAAAAGTCCCGCCTGATCAGCCTTTGATCCTATTTCCTGTCATAAAACCTCGCTCGGTGGTGTATTTTATTTGAAAAGCATTAGACCAATGCTGACGATGAGCAAATCGACGGAAATATTCGTGGACTCGATGTCCGAACAAACAGCGGCCGCTGCAGCGAAAGAATCGATCGGGTTTGATGAGGCGTTTACCCTTCATCACCGGACCGTATTTCGGACGGCGCGGTCGGTCGTGCAGGACGCGGGTCTGGCCGAGGATGTTACGCAGGAGGTCTTTATTCGCCTGTACAAGCACATGGATTCGCTGCCAGACCTTGAAATGCTGCGACCGTGGCTTATCCGCGTAGCGATAAACGTCGCGAGGAACACGCTGAGGGGCAATATAAGGGCGAACACGCGTGACGAAAACTACGTCAAAGAGACAGTAGATAACGGCATATTTTCGGTGGAATCCGAATATGAGCAGCAAAGGGAAGTGAGCGAGATCAATCGGGCATTGAACAAAGTGAAGGAACCGCTCAGGAGCTGCCTGGTTTTAAAGCAACAGGGGCTTTCGTACCGCGAGATCGCGGAAAGTCTTTCGCTCAATGAAACGAGCATAGGAACCTACGTCGCTCGGGCTCGGGCAGAATTTATGCGGTTCTACGGCAAGGTCGGGAGAGATTCGGTATGAACGGAAAGTGTTTCGAGATTGGAACGATTCAAGCGTTTTTGGATGGCGAGACAACGCCGGAAGTTTCGCTACGGCTGACTAGGCATGTTGCGGAGTGCGACGGATGTGCACGCCTGATGTCCACAGCCGAAGAAGAAAGTTCGTTGGTGTTCTCCGCCCTCGAGCGTGAGCTCGACGCCCTTGTGCCGACGCAGCGTCTCTGGTCGCGGATCAACGATTCGATCGCCGAAGAGAAGAGCAGCGCCCCGTTCTGGCAGAAGATCATGTTGTTTGCCCGGATGGCCCTGGTTAATCCTTCGCTGACTGCGGCCGCCGGAGTTGTGCTGGTATTGGGAATGTTTGCAGCGTTTGTTAGTTTGAACGATTCGGTCGACTCGAATATCGTTTCATCGCCGCAGACTGATCAGCCGAATGATCCGGCACCGGCTGATGGCGGCACGGCCGAGATCGCGACCACTGCGGATGGATCGGCGATCCCGAGTGAATTAGAATTAGATCCAGCTCATGCAGTAACTATTTCCCGTCTTTCGAGAAAAGCGATCAGAGACCTCGCGGTGAGCGTGAACGCGAGATCCAGTCAGCATGAGATCAAACCTGTAACTGCCGACTACCGCGTGGCCGCCGTTGATTCCTATCTGCCGGGGGAAGAGAGCTACGTCAAGACGATCTCCGACCTGAAGGAGAATGTCGACACGCAAAAAGACACGGTCATGACACCTTCGAATCGCGTCTCGTACGAACGCGACATGGCGGTGGTCAACGATTCGATCAAGCGCATGCGTGATGTAGTCAAAAAGAATCCGCGGAACCAGGCTGCACGTCAGGTACTTTACTCCTCGTATCAGGATAAGATCGATCTGCTTAATTCGGTCGCGCAGCGCGAAGAGCTGATCGCGAGCTTGAGGTAGTTCTCAGAAGAAATTCATGTTCGTCCATTCGAAAAACTTTCTCTGCCTTGTGTTATTCCTGTGTCTGTCCGGGGTCTCGACCGACACATTGGGGCAGGATAAAGCGCCGCCAAAGGCGCCGAAAACGAGGGAGACTACTCCGGTGCCTCACGCTGAGCCGCCGGAGCCTTTCCACGAGGACGGCGTTACGTCTGAACGCTCGATGAGCGTCGACCCGAACGTCGCAGTGAAACTTTGCGTGTCCGAAGGTGCCCTGAAAATAAACGGCTGGAATCGGAATGAGGTCCGGGTTTTTGTAAAGAATGGCCGGAAGTTCGGGATGAAAGCGCTGGAAAAGTCTGCTGAGACCGGAAAAGTAAACTGGCTGTGGATCGCCCATAATTCGGTCGGACCGCCGCGTCCGGCTTCGGATTGCCTCGCCGGCGATAGCATCGAGATCGACGCCCCGATCGGGACAAGTTTCGATCTATCGGGTCGTGCGGCCCGGACGACGGTCGACTCGATCAAGAAAATAAAAGTAAAGATCGTCGAAGGCGTGATAATGCTCCGGAATATTACAGGCGGGATAAACGCTTACACCTCGCAGGGTGACGTCATGGTGGAAAACTCCGGCGGAGCAATCGCCCTTGAGAGCACGACGGGAAACATCGTCGCGATAGAAGTCAGTCCCGGGCAGATCGGGGATCTGCTCCGAGCGAAAACGAACAGCGGGGCTATTACGCTGCAGAAGGTCGAACACCGGCAGATCGAAGCTAGCTCGATCTCGGGATCGCTCTTGTTCGATGGAAAGTTTTTGTCGGGCGGGATCTACAATTTCAGAACGTCGAATGGCTCAATACGACTGGCCATTCCGGCTGCGTCCTCGTGCACGTTCAAAGCGACCTATGGATTCGGAAGCTTCAAATCGGAGATCCCAATTAAGATCATTACCGAGAATGACACCCCTCGAGCGAGAACGGTCGTTGCAACGCTGGGGAGCGGCGATGCCGCGGTCAGCCTAACAACCAGCAGCGGAAGTATCGGAATCCGGAAAACCGACGCCAAGCCCTAAAACTCCGAAAGTTTCTTACCTGTCCTCTGTTCGAATTGCTCGTTCATCGACGGCGAACCTTCGTCACGCATCATTCGTTCCAATCGCCACATCGGCAGAAAATAATCACTCATCGGAAGATATTGGTCTCCGTCCACGATCGACTGGCACCAGTCGTCAAAGTAACCGAGCTCGATACACCGCGCATACACGCCGGCCGATCCGATCTCTTCCAGTATCCCGAACAGCTTCTCACGCGGGGTGTGGAGGATCATTATTACTTTTTCACCAGGTTCGATCTTCATATAGAGAATAGTAAATCGTGAATCGTTAATAGTGAATCGGCGTTCGACAAATTTAGAAAGTTTGAAACGATACGGTGCAAGTACAGCCGCACCCACATCTTCGGCAGAGGGTAATGCAGTCTGAAAGATTTCTGCTTCTTGTTCCGTGTCCTATCCGTGCTTTCCGTGCATTCGGTGGTTCTTGCCTGCAAGATGACCACGGAATACACGGAGAAACACGGAGAAGACACGGAAAGAACGGCCGGAATAAGCCGAGCCTTCGGAGGATCATTCTGACAATCGCTCGCGATTATTCTAAAATCCAAACAGATGTTCATAACCCGAATCGAACTCGAGAATATCAAGTCTCACGCCGCATCCGCGTTCGATTTCGCGCATGGGACGACTGCGATCACGGGTGAGAACGGGGCAGGGAAGACGACGCTGATCGAAGCGGTGGCTTGGACACTCTTCGACGTGCTCGACTACAAGAAGGAAGACTTCCTTCGTCGGGGAACGAAGAAGGGATCTGTGCGGGTGACGTTCGAAAGCGGGCTCGATGAACGCCTCTATACGGTTTACCGCGATACGGCCACCGGATATAACGTTTATGATCCTGTGCTGAAGACGCGGATCGCGGACAAAAAAGAAGAGGTCGCGAGGTTTCTCTGGCAGCATCTCGGAGTTGAGCCAGGGACCGATCTCGACTCGCTGTTCCGCCGCGCGATCGGCGTTCCGCAGGGCACTTTCACAGCTATTTTTCTCGATACGCCTGCCGAGCGAAAGAAAGCGTTCGACAAGCTGCTCAAGGTGGAAGAGTACCGCCGCGGTGCCGAAGAGCTGCTAAAGACTGCGAGGTTTATCGATCAACGGTCCGCTGAGGTGCGGGAGAAGATCGCTCGATTTGAAGGCGAAGTCGCACGCGTCGATGCAGTCGGGGCGGAGTATCGGATCTTCGAGACGCAAGTTAAGGAACTCGCATCGGATCTCGATGCCGTCGTAAAGCAAACCTCCGAGAAGCAAGTTGAGGTCGAAGTGCTCGACAAAGCTGAGGCCGCCGTGCAGGAGTCGAAAGCGGCGTTCGATAAGTACCAGGCGGAACACACCAAACTCACGGTAACGCTCGCCGACAAACAGAACCAGTTGACGCGGGCTCGCGATGCGTCTTCGAAGATCGCCGAGGTAAAGATCGAATTTGAAAAGCACGTAGAGGCGACGTCCCATCTCAAAGAGCTCGAGCGTGAGCGAACCGAGCGGGAAAAACTTAGGGAGAGCCATTCGAAAGTCGAGACGGCACTGGCCGCAGTACGGTCGGATCAGAAATATTCTCAGCAATCGCTCGACAGGGCACTGAAAGCCCACGCCGCGATGAACGATTTGCGACCTGCGGCGGCGAACGAAGAGAGGTTGGAGATCGAGGTTGCCAGAATGCGCGAATCGGCGGCGAATGCAAAAGCGATCGGGAATCAGATCGCTGCACTCGATGCGAAGATCGAGCGCCTTCGAGACAGTTTCCGCTCGAATAAAACACAACTGTCTGAGGCGGCCGAGAAAACGAAGAATGCGGATGGACGAGAAACGCTTGAGGTGCGGGACGAAGCTATCGTTCGCGAGCTTGCGTCGCTCCACGCGGCTCTCGAACGTGACGAACGTTTTCAGCAGGAGATCAAGAACGGTTTATGCCCGATCCTCACGCAGAAATGCCTGAATTTGAAAGAGGGCGAAACGCTCGAGGGCTTTGTCTCGAGCCAATTCACCGAGTTGCGCACGCGGATCGGCATACTCGAAACCGAGCACGGGCAGATCGCCTTTGCCCTGCGAACCTCACGCGAATCCGAGAAGTTTCTGGCTCAACTCTCCACTCTGCAAGCGCGAGAAAGGGAGATCGCCGACGAAGGTAAGCTGTTGAGCGATGAGAAAAAGACGCTTCAGGAACAGCTTGACGCGCTGCCAAAGATCGAGGGTGATCTTGCAACGGCTGAGGCATCGCTGAAAGCTCTGGGCAGCCCGACGGCAAAGATGCAGATCCTCGCAGGCGAGGCCCAGCTCGAAGGCGAGTTGCGACAGAAGCTTTCGAAGATCGAAAGTAATCTCGAGCGTCTCGAGAGCGACCGCAAGATACTTGTCGAGCAGCTCGAATCGTACAAAGATCTGGATTCGAAGTGGACGCACCTCACACAGGTCAGGGACGCGACCGCCGAGGCGAACAAGATCTATCTTTCCAACGAAACGCTCGCGAATCTTGTTGAGGATTACGAGCGACAACTGGATATTTCGACAAAGGAATTTGAGGGCGTGGATAAATTGCTCGTCACGGCGAAAAGCGCATTTGAAAACGCGGAGAAGGACTACGATCGCGGACGTCACCGAGCCGAGCGTGTTGCGATGGTCGATCTCCAGAAGCGTCAGGCCGAGATCACCGCAACCCTCGATCTCGCCCGTCGACGCGAACAGGAACTCGCGTTGGAGCTAACCCGTTTGGAAGAGATCAAAAGGTCGATCCAGACCGAATTCAAGGAGAAGGAACGTCTCGAGAAGATGTCCGAGCTGACAGCGTTTATTCGCGACACTCTGAAGGAGGCCGCACCGCTCGTAGCGCGGAACTATGTCTATCACGTTTCTGCCGAGGCCAACCAGATGTTCCGCGAGATCACCGGAAATGCCGAGCATACTCTGAAATGGGGCGAGGATTACGGCATATCGCTCGAAGAAGGTGGGTACGATCGTCCGTTCGTGAGTTTGTCAGGTGGCGAACAGATGGCGGCCGCATTGTCGGTTAGGCTTGCGCTCCTAAAGCAGCTCACGGATCTACGCATCGCATTCTTTGACGAGCCGACGTCGAACCTCGATTACGAACGGAGAGAGAACCTTGCGATGCAGATCAGCCAGATCAAACATTTCGATCAGCTCTTCGTCATCTCGCACGACGACACGTTCGAGGGATACGTGGATAATGTTGTTACGGTTGAAAAGGGTGAGAGTGAATCCGAAACCGGCGCGCAAGCGGCGTTGATAGGGTAAGTAGTTAATCCGTGGCAACACTGGGGTGCCGGCTGTTTAAATTGCCACGACCTTCAGGTCGTGGGAGGTTACATGCAGCGCGGCTTCAGCCAAATAAAAAAGGCAAGATCCGATAGGCTTCAGCCGAAAGGCTAAAGCCAAAAGGAAGCTTTTTATGATATTTGGGCTTGAAGCCCTAGACGAGAACTACAGCTGTCCACGACCTTAAGGTCGTGGCAATTTAAACAGCTGGCTCCGGAGTTTTGGCACAGTTGTTTGGGTAAACGTCTATTGAATGAAACAAGTAACGATAGTCTGCATCCGTCCGAAGGGTTAGAAAACGCAGGCGTATCAGGAACAGTATGACGTATTCAATTAAGAGCCGGGAGTTCATTTCAGGAGTGATTGCAGGAGTGATTCTCTTTCTCGGCATCAACGTGTGGATCTTCGTCGCCTCGCAGTGTCCCGATTGCCTGACCACTGTCGGGTTTCCCTTTCCAATTTATGAGTACGGATTCATGGGACTCGCGACCGGCGGCGATTACTACTACCAGATGCTGAATATCTACGCTGTAGTCACTAATCTGACAGTCATCGGACTTTCATCGCTCGGGATCGGGGTTTTGGTTGAGATTTTGCTCAACAAGATTGGCCCCAATAAGCGTAGGAATCGTTGAATGAAACAAGTCACCATAGTCTGCGACGGATCGAGCCTCGGCAACGGTAGGGGAACAACGCGTGCCGCCGCGGTTGCTGTGCTGGGTTTCAAGGGTTTCTGGCGGGCGGTCGGTGAATACCTCGGCAACGCAACGAACCAGCAGGCCGAGATCGCAGCGGCGGCGCTCGGTCTCGCAAATCTCAAGGAACCCTGTAAAGTGAAGGTCTTTAGCGATTCGCGCTATGTAGTCGAGACGATGACCGGGAACTTTCGAAAGAAAACAAATCATGAATGGTGGGCACGGCTCGATCAGGCTGCATCAAAGCACGAGGTCGAGTGGCAATGGATTAAAGGACACGCCGGGCACGAGGTTCAGGAAGTCGCCGACAAGGCGGCTCGAAACATAGCCGCGGCGGGGAAGGTGGACCCGGATATGTTGGATGAACTTGTTGCAGAGCTTGGTGTGCAAGAGATCTAACCGCCGAGACGCTGAGGCGCGGAGGCGAGAGGAGATACGTAAGAGTTTTAGATGATCAGCTTTGGCCTTTGGAAAAAACAAAAATGGCTTCCTCTGCGTCTCTGCGTCTCGGCGGTGATGTTCTTGACGTTGTCCGGTACCGCGACTTCTCAGATCCGTGGTGGACAGGGATGGGTGTGGCAAAATCCGCTTCCGCAGGGTAACCCGCTCAACGCGATCCATTTTGCTAAAGACAAACTATCCGGTTTCGCGGTTGGGGAGAACAACACTGTATTGAGAACTCAGGATGGCGGTTTCTCATGGCAACGGCAGTCCTTGCCTTTCGATCTCACGCTGTCGTCCGTGTTTGTGAAGGATAAGAAGAACGTCGTGGTTGTAGGAGCACGCGGTAGTATTTTTGCTACCGACAACGGAGGCGAGGACTGGCGCGGAATAAAGATCGACGCAAAGGACCACCTTTACGCCATCACTTTTTCAGGCGACACCGGTTGGGCGACAGGTACGTACGGGCGCATCCTCAAGACAAGCGACGGCGGCGTAACATGGGTCGCGCAATCTGCCGGTACTGACGAGCATTTGGTAAAGATCGCCGCGCTCGATCCGCAGACGGCCGTTATCGCCGGCGTGAACGGTACCGTGCTTTCGACCGGCGACGGAGGAGCGACGTGGAAGATCTCCTATCCATGTCCGGGTTCTCGCATCACGGGGATCGCCTTTCTTTCACCGACCCGGATCTTTGCCGCCGGCTATGGCGGGTGCACGGTTCGATCTGAAAACGCCGGCGAGACTTGGGCGCGTGTGAACACATTTAGCCGGGGTGATTTCTTATCCGTCGCATTCGCCGATTCGCAAAACGGCTCGATGGGCGACGCGAATGGCCTGGTCTGGCTAACCGCGGACGGAGGGACGACATGGCTCCCGTTCAATGTCAGGACAAATCCGAAGCTCACTTCTATTTACCTGGCGGATAATTTTACCGGCTGGGCGGTAGGCGAGAACGGGTTGATCGTTCGTTCGGACGACGGCGGATATAGTTGGCAGCGCCTCTCCGGGGGTGGCCGCGAAGACGTCGCCGATATTACATTTTTCGATGACGATCTCGGCGTCGCCGCAGGCTCAAACGGAAAGATCTGGATAACGAACGACGCCGGTCGCGCATGGTTGCCGGTGTTTACCGATACGTCGGCGAATCTCAACGCGATGCATTTTGTTGGCGATCAGAAAGGATGGGTCGTCGGTGACAAAGGAACGGTGCTGCGAACGATCAACGGCGGTGCAAGCTGGGGCAAGGGCATCTCGAATGTCACCGAAGATCTGTTGGGTGTCTATTTCGTAACCGAGAAGATCGGCTACGCGGTCGGGGCGAACGGAATGATACTGCGGACCGCGACCGCGGGTGCATATTGGGAAGTGATCGAATCGAGCACACGCGTATGGCTTGAGGACGTGAAGTTCGTCAACGAGAAGCACGGGATCGCGGCCGGAGATAAGGGGACGATACTGGTCACACTCGATGGCGGACTAACATGGTCACGAGTAAAAACGAACGCACGGGAAAATCTTTACTCGATCGGGTTCTACGACGAGAAGATCGGATACGTGGTTGGTGCGAACGGGATAATCTTGAAGACCATGGACGGCGGCCTGTCATGGGTCGATAACGAATCGCCACTACGTGCAAACTTATACTCCGTTATGCCGCTCGGACGAGACGGTGCACTTGCCGTCGGCGAACTCGGAACGGTTCTAGTCACGCAGGATGGAGGAAGGACGTGGCTAAGCCAGCCGAACATTACCGGAAAGGTTCTGCAGACGATCGCGTTCCAGGGCGGGACAAACATGTGGGTAGGCGGTCGCGGCGGAACTATCCTCAAACGCGTAGCTCCGCTTTCACCGAACACGATCGGTGGGCCGAAAGTTCCACCCGTTCTCCGCCCCGCCGTAAAAACCAGACCGAGACCACGGACGCCACTGATAACAGTGACGGACGACGGTGACATCCCCGTTGCGATGCCGCCTAAGAAAGGTGAAAAGTGAGGAGGCAGAAATCAGAAGTCAGAAATCAGAAGTCAGAAGTCAGAAGCCGCAAGTCGAGTTAGTCATTAGTGGTTAATAGTTACAATGATACGAGCACTGGACTTTCTTGTTTCGTGTCCTTTTCGTGTAATTCGTGGTTATCCTTTCTTAAAATCCAACCACGAAACACACGAAACACACGAAAAAGAAATATCCTAAATTTCCGACTTCCAGCTTCGGACTTCTGACTTCTGACTTCTGACTTCTGACTTCTGATTTCTGACTCCTCACTTTTAGTTTTTCACTACCCCGATCCACTCGCCCGCCTGCTCTATCTCGCAATCATTAATTCCAAGCTCGGCCAGCGCCGTCAGGATCTCCGCCTTCTGATCCGCCAGAATTCCAGACATGACAAGTGTCTTATCGGCTTTAGCGATCAACAGCGGCAGGATAGGTTTGATCACGTCGAGCGTGAGATTCGCGCAGACGAAGTCGAAGGTCGGAGTCTTATCATCGATCGAACCGATGTAAAGATCTATCATCCCGCCGACCCCGTTTAGCTTTGCATTCTCGGTCGCGATCGTAACTGAATCGACATCGGTATCGCATGCGACCGATCTGAAATGTGAGATCTCAGATCTGAGATTTAGTTTAGCCGCGGCGATCGCCAGGATCCCGGTGCCCGTTCCCACATCGAGAAAGCTGTCGCCGGGAGAGTAGTACTTTTCGATCGCCTGCAGACAAAGCTGCGTCGTCTCGTGCGTGCCGGTGCCGAACGCCATGTTCGGCTCGATCCGTATGACGATCTTCGTTTCGTCGGTCTCGCTCCACGGCGGAGCGATCACAAAGCTTCCGATATCGGTGGGTTTCCAATGCCGTTTCCATTCCACCAGCCAGTCAGTATCTTCGATCTCGGCGCGCTCGACCTGTAGCACGGATTCCTCGGTGAACCCGTACGAGCGAAGCGCGTAATGTAGTTCGTCCTGAAACCGCTCTTCCTCCGGCAATTCCTGGAAATATCCAACAACCGTTATGCGCTCGGCGTTCTTTATGTGAAGTTGATTGATCGCAGTGCCGAGTGAGTCGAGCGAGTTGAATGCATACTCGATCGATTCGGTCACTTCGGGAGCGACCGTCACCGAGATCGAAAACCAGGCTTGCTTCTCCGCTGAGTCGTTCATCAATCGCGCACGCCCATCTCGTCGAGATCTCTTTCTTTGTTTCGCCAGTCGGGAACCACCTTCACGAACAACTGGAGATACACGTGCATGTCGAGGAGTTTCTCAATATCGGCCCGTGCTTCCATGCCGATCTGTTTGAGTTTCGCTCCGCCCTTTCCGATGATGATGCCTTTTTGCGAATCGCGCTCGACGTAGATCGCACAGTAAATACGCGGCTGTTGCGGATCGGTCTCGTCCCAGCGTTCGGTAACGACGGCCGTAACGTAGGGGATCTCTTCGCCGGTAGATGCAAGGATCTTTTCGCGGACCATCTCGGCGACGATCGTTCGCATCGGCTGATCGGTAAGTTCGTCGTCCGCGAAGATAGGTTCTCCCTCTGGCAGATGCTTGACGATCTGACCGAGAAAGTTCTCGATCGCCTCACCCCTCAACGCGGAGATCGGAACGATCTCGGCAAACTCATGTTCTTTGGAGTAATAGTCGATCAGCGGAAGCAGTTGATGCTTTTCTTTTACCTTGTCGATTTTGTTGAGAACCAAGATCGATGGCTTGCCTGAGTCCTTTACAAGATCGAGCACGAACCGGTCCCCGTTACCCGTCGAGACGCTCGCGTCGCGAAGCAGGACAACAAGATCGACGGACAAGATCGCGTCATGTACCGCGGCCATCATCCGGCGATTCAGGAGGTAGCCCGGCTTGTGAACACCGGGAGTATCGACAAAGACGATTTGGCCCGAGTCGCTCGTGACGATCCCCTGAATTTTATGACGGGTGGTCTGCGGTTTATTGGAGACGGCGGCGATCTTCTCGCCGACGAGGTAATTTAGAAGTGTGGATTTACCTGCGTTAGGCCTGCCGATAAGGGCGACATAACCGCTGCGAAAGTTGCTCTGAGTCACGCCTTCAGGAGACGTTGGGTGCGGCATTGTCATTGTATGTCAAAGATATCCCGCGGACGGCGATACTCAAAACGCCTACTGATCCTTCACAAGTCGCTGCTTTGCGGCAAGAGCTTCGTCATAAGCTCCTCCCGAAACATTTCCGACCTTGATCGCCGCGTCATACACGGCCATTGCGTATGTGTTGTTCTCGTAAAACTCGTAGATCTTTGCGAGAGCTACGTATGAGAGCGATAGGAGCGCGGGATCGATCGCCTGCTTCTGCGCAATACGGACCACATTCTCGTAAGCCACCTTTGCTTCGAGAAGCTTTGCTTTCTGTTTTTCGGAATCGGTGAGAGCCGCGGCCTCGAGGCTTGAAACCCGTCCGACGCTGTACTGGACGCGTGCCTCGCCCGGATTCTGTTCAAGCAGTGTCTTGAGGTCTGCGCGTGCTTGGACGAAGTTGCTGGCGTCGATCAACTTCTGAATATCGACGAGGCGAGTGGTAACGGGATTGATCGCTATCACATTTTGAACGGGATTCTTTTTGCGATCTTCGCGAACAATGAGAGCGCGTTTTCGGGCATCGGCATACGACGCGAAACGGCCAGTCTCTTTCGCAGGATCGAACGACAGGATCATTTCGCGCATTGATGACGCTATGTCAAAACCCGAATCCTCCACACCGCGGAGCTGTTCGGCAAAATAGAACACGAGCACCGCGCCCTTCTCGAAATCCTCCGAGAGCTGGAGCAACGTCTCATCAGCAAGCTCGGTCTGAAATTTTTGCAGATCCAGCGATATCGCCTTTTTTTCTTCAGCGGTCTTTGCGGCGTCGATCCGCTGGCGACTCTGCTGCAACGCTATCGTCTTCCTCAAATTCTCAGTTTGTTTGATATCGATAGCCGCGACCAGCGAACGCGATATCGTCAGATAGACATCCGGCGAGATCTTCGGATCGACCTTTCGCCGTTCCTCGAGGATCGCTTTCACGCTGTCTCGTATTGCCGTAATGTCTTTCGCGTTGTTAATGACAATAGGGTCGATGACGAACTGTAAAAATGCGCGACGCACTTCAGAAAACGCGAGGTTGGTTTCGGGCGGGACAACTACAAAATAATCGTCCTTGACGTTCATGTATATGACATTTCCGCTCGGAGCCAGCATCTCGGGGACGATGTAGAAACGCCTTTCGCGTTGTCGGATCTCGGTCTGATTCAGCGTGGTGCGTTTGCTTCCGGTTTTCTGGGTCTGCGTCTTTGTCTTTTCCGCGTAAGTAAGCTGCGGCCGCGTGTGCAAATAGTTCAGGAGGTCGTTCACCATCTCGCGAGAAGATCCTCGCAATTGTCCATCTGCAGCTTTCTGATAGGTCTTGACGTACTCATTCAAATTCGCGCTAATGCTGGAGCGGCGATAAAAATCGCGGACGAGCGGAGCGAAGTCGAGAACGTCCAACAGGTTTCCCGGCAGGTCGCTCGTAACGACCGGATCGGCGAGTTCGGGGACGGGGGTCAAAGCGTACGCCATCGAAATGAACGGCGCGACCACCTCGGCATCTGTCGCGTTCGGATATCGCTTTTTATGTTGCAGAACGAATGTCGATATTTTTAGCCGAAGGTCTTCATTGAGCGCCGTCAGATCGCTCCTCAAAAGGTCGCGAAATTTTGCGCCCTCCGGCGAAAGCTTCGGATTAAGTGCGGGAACGCTCTCACCCGCTTCGTTCGTAGTTCGGGCAGCATCTAGCGCCGCGAGCACGACGATGACCCGCTTATCGGGCTCGACCCTTACCCCGTAATTCGAGAGATCGAATCCGGTGGGCACATTCTGAGCTGAAGCGGCGGCGCAGAGAACAAAGAACGAAAGAGCGAAAAATGCTTTTCTCATCGGAATACTTTTTGAAAGCGTGATATGGCAAGAACCGCTATCAGCATTAAAGAAATTAAAGGAAACTCTCGAAGGGAATCTCTCTAACGTGACCACGATCCTTGCCTGTCATAAGAGATGTATTTTATCCATGGTGGGATGCTCAAAACAACGCGCATGGACAAAAGAGAACGCCCGGCAGCGGCTGCAGCGGGCGTCACTTTTGTAAAGACTTGAGGGTCCTAGGCGAAGCTGCTCAGTGCAGACTCCTCATCGTCGAATACGTCAAAAACCGTAAGGAGCTTGGTGATTGCAAGGAGATCCTGGATCTTCTGTGTAAGCTTCAAAAGCTTGAGCGTTCCGCCTTCCTTGTTCACAGCCGTAAAGCTCGAGACGAGCTCGCCGATACCGCTTGAATCGACATAGCCGACACTTCCCAAATTAAGAAGTATTTTGTTCTTGCCCTCGCCGAGCAATCGGCGGATGGCGCTGCGAAGAGCAACGCTGCCCTCGCCGATCGTAACTTTGCCGTTCAGATCGAGAATGGTCACATCCCCAGCCTGACGTTCAGAAATATTAAGATCCGACATTTATTTCTCCTCGTTTTTACCTACAGTTTGATAGCAGATTCTAGACCAAGCGCTCGGCAAAGTCCACGTGAGCCAGCAGTTTATCGCCGCTTTATCATCCTTACCGCCGTCCCGCCGCCTGCGGGGTTCGACCACTCGACTACGTCCATGAAAGACCGCATAAAAAGTATTCCCCTGCCATTCGCTTTCAAAAGATTCTCGGGATTGGTCGGGTCGGGGATATCGTTGACTTCGAAGCCGGTCCCGTAATCCCGAACGATTATCTCGAACCCGTCTGCAGTCTGCGCGAACGTAACGTCGACCGTTTTCTCTTCCGCAAACTTGTTTCCGTGTTTGACGGCGTTCGCCACCGATTCGCGGATCGCAAGGTCGATAGCAGAGACGAAATCGTCCCCGAGACCTTGTTCCTTCGCAAACTCGTCCGCCTTTATCGCAGCTTCATCGACGGATTCAATGCGGCTCGGCAATTTGAGCATACTTATTCCAAACACAGCGTTTGCATTGTAAGTTAAAGGCTTACGTCGCGGGTGTCAAGACAAAAGCCGGTCCACGGGCTAGAATTACGGGTATGTTTATTCTTCCCGCGAAGGCCTTGAAGGGGAATATAGCCCTGCCCGGCGACAAGTCTATCTCGCACCGAGCCGCATTGCTGTCGGCAATGGCTGTCGGCGTGACGCGGATCGACAATTTTGCGACAAGCGCCGATTGCGCGTCTACCCTGGAATGCCTGGAGCGATTGGGTGTCGAGATCGGTCGGGACGGTCCGACGGTTACCGTCCACGGCTCAGGCAAGACGGGTTTCCGTCAGGCGGAGGGCCATCTAGACTGCGGCAACAGCGGGACGACGATGCGCCTTCTCGCGGGGATTTTGGCCGGGCAGGGTATTGAGTCCGTACTCACGGGTGACGATTCTCTCCGAAGCAGACCGATGCAGCGTGTGATCAAACCGCTCACGGCGATGGGGGCGGCGATAGGTTCGGAAAACGGTCGGGCGCCGCTCGCGATACATGGAAGCAAGAGCCTACGCGCAATGGCGTATCGGCCCGAGGTCGCCTCGGCGCAGATCAAATCCTGCATTCTGCTCGCCGGGCTGAATGCTAAGGGAGAAACATCGTTGATCGAGGAGGTCCCGACGCGGGATCATACGGAACGTATGCTCAGATGGCTGGGCGTCGATGTGCGCGAAACGCGGGACGAGGACGCGACGAAGATCTCGGTGAGCGGCGACTCCGTCCTGACCGCCAAGGACCTGACTGTTCCGGCGGACATTTCCGCTGCCGCTTTTTTTATGGTGGCTGCCGCCTGCTTGCCGGGTTCACAGATCGAGATCCGAAATGTTGGACTGAATCCGACCCGCTCGGCGATCATCGAGGTTCTAAGCCGGAATTTCGGGGCTGCGATCGATATATCGGAACAACATGAGTTGAACAACGAGCCGGTCGGAACTATGAGTGTCCGTGGCGGTCTATTACCCCAGCAGAGTAACCAGATCAAAGGACGAATGGTATCCGAACTTATCGATGAGATACCTGTGCTCGCTGTTTTCGGGACGCAGCTCGAGGGCGGGTTAGAGGTCCGCGACGCGACCGAGCTTCGCGTTAAGGAGTCCGACCGGATCGCCGCTGTTGTTGAGAACTTGAAAAGGATGGGTGCCGACGTCGAAGAATTCCATGATGGCTTCCTGGTGCGCAAGTCACAATTACGCGGCGCCCGCGTCGATTCGTTCGGCGACCACCGGATCGCGATGGCGTTTGCGGTTGCGGGGCTGCTGGCCGAAGGCGAAACCGAGATCCCCGGGGCGGAGTGTGCGGCGGTATCGTTTCCGGGCTTCTTCGAGGTGTTGCAAAATGCGATTGTTTACCAATAACGGGAAGCGGGTCGCATTGACCGGTTTTATGGGCGTCGGAAAATCGAGCGTCGCTCGTCACCTCGCGCTTTTTCTCGGGTGCGAACGACTCGATCTCGATGCATTTATCGAGGAGCAGGAAGGTCGCAAGATCCCCGAGATCATAGACGGCGATGGATTGCCAACTTACAGAGAGCTGGAGACCCGCAATCTGGAGCGAGCACTACAAGTCGAGAACGCACAGATCTTGTCCCTCGGGGGCGGGACCTGGACCGAGGAGACAAATAGGATCCTTATCCGAGAGAATGGGCTGACCAGCATATGGCTCGAATCGACATTCCAGCACTGTTGGCAGAATATTCGGATGTCCAAAAAAGAGCGGCCGCTCGCCCGGAACAAGCCTGCCGCACGAAAGTTGTTTGACGAACGACAGCGATTGTATGCGTTGGCCGACTGGCATTTTATTATTAAACCTGAATTCACTTCTTACGACATCGCGATGCAGGTCGCGGAACAGATATTCTCGTAGCTCTCGGGCTGAAAATATCTATTGAAATTATCCGGCGGATAACCCACTATGTATCCATACGACGATTTCAGTCTTAGGCGCTTATCCGTTGCGAAAAGCGTTATTGCATGCGCCGGGATTGCCGGTTCGAATCAAGGTTCAAATTATCTCTCGGGAGGGAAAATGAAAGTTAAATTTCTAATAGTTTTCAGTTTAGCCGTGGTCGCGTTAATGTCCGCGTGCGGCAAGAGCGACGCCGATCTTCAAAAAGCGGTTGCCGCCAAGCTCACGGCCGACAATGTAACCGGGGTCACAGCCTCGGTGAAAGACGGCGTTGCGACGCTGACCGGCGAGGTCGCTGACATTACGGTCAAGAATAAAGCGGCCGCGTCGGCGAGAACGGTCGAAGGTATTAAGTCGGTGACGGATAGCACGACTACAAAGCCACTGCCGACACCCGCTCCACCTCCGGCTGATCCGATGCTAAAAGGCAAAGTTGAGGAAAGTCTTAAGAAAGCCGGCTGTACAGGCGCAATTGTCTCGATCGCTAGCGGCACAGTCACGCTCACCGGCACGGTCCCGGACGCAAAGTATGCTGAGTGTGTAAAGGTGGTCAATGAATCGGGAGCGGGCAAACTTGATAACAAGCTTGTGCGAGGCAAGTAACCAGGGAGGAACATCGAAATGGCTTTACAGGAAAAATATCAGACGCTGCTTGAGCTTGCGAATCAGAATGGCACGAGCTACGAATTGAGCGAAGGCGAAGGCGTCCTTCACATAACCGGAACAGCCCCGAGCGAGGAGGCGAAGCAACAGTTGTGGGACGAATACAACCGGATCGATCCCGACTATCGCGGAGGCGACCTTATGCTGAACGTGAGTGTCGGCGGTGCGGCGGCAGGTGGTGGTGGCGGTCACACGTACACGGTCGAATCGGGCGATAACCTGAGCAAGATCGGCGAAAAGTACGGAGTAACCTGGCAGCAGATCTATCAAGCTAACCAGGATATTTTGAAGGATCCCGACAAGATCTTTCCAGGTCAGGAATTGAAGATCCCCGGAGCGTGATCGCCAGATGGGAATAGGAAAGCCCGGGCGAGAGTCCGGGCTTTTTTTGTGTTAGATTTCTCGTGATGTCCCTCGTCACAGACTTCATTGTTATCGGAAGCGGAGTCGCCGGTTTACGTGCGTCGATCGCGCTCGCGACGGGTGGAGCGCGGGTGACTGTTCTCACAAAAGATAAGACCAGCGAATCGAATACCGAATACGCTCAGGGCGGTGTCGCCGTCGTGCTGTCAGATGACGATGACGCGGAACTTCACGAGGACGACACACTTGTGGCCGGTGCCGGCTTATGCGATGAACAAGCTGTAGAAACCCTCGTCAACGAAGGCACACGATATATCAAGGAGTTGATCGGCTGGGGCACCGAGTTCGATCGCGAGGGTGGGAAACTTGTGTTTACACAGGAAGCGGCCCACTCCCGCAGGCGAATTCTGCATGCCCACGGCGACTCGACTGGAAAAGAGCTGGTCCGGTCCCTGATCGCGCGTGCGGGAGCCGAAAAGTCCATCAACCTTCTCCCGTTCTCAAACACCGAGAGCCTAATCGTCGAGAAGGAACGCTGCGTCGGCGTCCGTTATCTGGATCCCATACTCCGTGCGCCCCGGGACGTCCTCGCCAATGCGGTGATCCTCTGCACCGGGGGTGCAGGCCAGTTGTACCAGCACACCACAAACCCCCTCGTCGCGACGGGTGACGGTATGGCGATGGCGTACTTTGCCGGGGCAGATATGGCGGATATGGAATTCATTCAGTTTCACCCGACGGCCTTGAGCGTCGAGGGTGCTCCGCGATTTCTTTTGAGCGAGGCGATGCGCGGCGAAGGCGGCGTATTGCGAAACGCAGCGGGCGATCGATTCATGGATCGTTACGACGAGCGCCTCGAACTTGCTCCGCGTGACATAGTCTCGCGTTCGATCGTAGCTGAGATGCGGCGCACCGGATCACGCACGGTCTTCCTCGACATGACGGCGCTCGATGCCGACTTTCTGCGTGAGCGGTTTCCGAAGATCTACGCGACGTGTAAGGC
>JANPJL010000301.1:0-8399 GCA_031425495.1 Acidobacteriota bacterium | reverse complement strand
ACTTACCACTTACCACTTACCACTTACCACTTACCACTTACCACTTACCACTTACCACTTACCACTTACCACTTACCACTTACCACTTACCACTTACCGTTTACCACTTACCACTAAGCGAGTGAGTGCAGCCCGATCATGTTGTTTTCGGTGTCGTAGGCCAGTGCGATGAATCCGTAGGGGCCGATCGAGAATTTCTCTTTTTCGATACGTCCACCGGCGTCGACAACCCGTGAAGCTTCGACCGCGCAGTCTTCGCAGCTAAAGTACACAAGCGTACTGTTACCGCCGGCCGGGAAGCCGTCCACGTGGACAAGTGCCCCGGACGACCCGGGTGCATCCATATCCATCGGGAAGTTCCACATCTCGATTCCGGGGCTCTCGAGCTTTTCAAGCTTTACACCGATCACAGCTTCGTAAAATTTGCGAGCGCGCTCCATATCGTCGACATAGATCTCAAACCAGCCTACGTTGTTCCTGCTCATTATTTCTCTCCTTTAAATGGTTTCCGCCGCGTACTTGCCGGCGACTGAATTATTCACTTTAGTCGAATGAAGTTTCAAAAACTTAATTCGATCTCCGGACAGCGATCGTCCCATCGTCCGCGATGGATGGAGCCGTTGCACCAAAGTCGGTTTGCGAGAGTGAACGAATTTTCTTGGCCGCGGTCCCGGTCGGATCCAGCACGGGGATGCCTCGACCTTCCTGACGTGCAGAATGCAATTTACCACCGACGAATTTACCGTCGGGTGCGAGGCGAGCTTCCAGGATCACCGTCAACGCAGTTTCTGCTTCAAGGCGGAACCAGCCGTAGGTCGCGAAATTTCCCAGACTGTATGCGATCAGGCGATCCTTGTAGATCTCCATTCCGCGAAGGACGTGAGGGCCGTGACCCAGAACCATGTCGGCCCCGGCGTCGATGACAGTGTGCGTAAACAACGGCAGATTCCCTCGCTGCTCACCAAAGAACAATTCGGTCCGTCGCGGGACGTTTTGCGCACCTGTTCCTTCGGCACCGCCATGGAACGAGACGACGACGATATCGGCACGCTTATCTGCCTCCTGTACAAGCCGGCGAGCGGTGTCGAGATCATTCACGTTGGGCGAAATATTGTTATGCGCGAATCCGATGAAGGCGACGGTGCTTCCTTTGATCTCCTGATAGCTCGTCGAATATTTTGCGCGGTCGCTGCCCGCGTGCTTGATGCCTAGCGAGTCAAGCGAACGTCGTGTGCTGATGCGTCCGATCTCTCCGAAATCCGACGCGTGGTTATTCGCTACGCTCATCACATCAAAGCCCGCCGCCTTAAGATGTTTGGCGTACTTCGTTGGCATTCGAAAAGCAAAGCAGCGGATCGGCTGACCGGGCTTTGGCGTACCGCATTTTTCCGAGATCCCGCCATCAACGATCGGACCTTCCATATTTCCGAATGCGATATCGGCGGCGGACAAGATCGGTGTCACATCCTTTAAGACGTCTGCTCCGTCGTTTGGCGGCATGCGGGTGTCATTCGGGAAAGGCGAGCCGAGCATGATGTCACCGACAGCCGCAATAGTGACCGATTCGGCTGCCGCTTTTGGGGTCGGCGCCGGCTGAATGTTCGTTTCAGCCTCGGCGACCGGCGTTGTCAGACGCCTCGTTTCACACGAGGCCGTCAGCAACAGCAGCAGCACGAGGATCAGTGAAATCGGTCTCAACATAGATTTACAGGCTGAGCAGCCCAATCGCCGGACCAGTTACTCATCACTAAGATGAAGCGACGTCTGGATAACCGACGGACGTCCATTGCCGGGTTCGTCTTCCGCGTTTAGTACATCGAATAGCAAACGGCCATCTCGGATAAAGTACGCCGCTCCCGCAAAATAGATCGCGATATAGGACCCCTGTACGAAAACCAGCATGACGAACTGGTTCAGTATCGGAGCCTGCAACAGCAGATAAAGCGACCCGACAAATACAAGGGAACTCGTGACGGCCCAATATCCAAAAACACAGCCGATCAATCGTACGATCAGCCAAATGAGCGATTCCTTTTTCATGGTGGTAGACCCCGCTAAGCGAGCCGGTTCGACCTCCGGTAAGATGTCGGTACCGGCATTTCGGCATCGAAAAAAATATCGGCGAAACGGTATTAAAACACGCTTCGCCGATTTGGTAAACGGAAATGTCACGAGGTTGCCCTAACGGACAAACGCATTTGGAATAGGCGTGTCGGTCGTAAGGCCGAACTGTTGGATCAACGTCCCCGCCGTCGTCCGCTGGGAGTACCAGGTCGCGGTTGACGGACGGAACACCGTCGTGTCGAATTTACCATCTCCGTCGTAGTCGCCGGGAGCGGGGATATCCGTGCTCGTTCCGAATGGCACTGAGTAGAAGGAAACATCCTCGCTTCTGAGGATGTACCACTCCCCGCTCGAAGGTCGCCACAATGCCACGTCCGCCTTACCGTCACCCGTATAATCACCCTGAACTGTCTTATCGGACGAGTTTCCGAATTGATAGACCACCAGCCCGGCCGTCGAACGGTTCATCCACCACTGTCCATTAGAGGGACGAAAGATCGAAATGTCCGCCAGTCCGTCACCGTCGTAATCTGCCGCCACGGGTACATCGCCGGGCGTTCCAAACTGTGCGATCGTAGTTCCACCAGTTGATCGGGTGATGTACCAGGTCGTATTCGAAGGACGGAAAACAGCAACATCGGCCTTACCATCGTTGTCGTAATCCGCCGGTGCAGGTGTGTCTCCGTTCGTCCCGAACGGAACCGAGTAGAACGAATTGTCTTCCGATCGAAGGATGTACCATTCACCGGTCGCCGGTCGCCAGATAGCGATATCCGTCTTTCCGTCTCCGGTGTAATCGGCGGGGACGATCTGATCTGTAGACGCACCGAACTGGGCTGCAACGGTTGCACCAGTCGAACTGCGGTTGATCCACCATTCGCCGGCCGAGGGACGGAATATTCCGAGATCCGTCTTCCTATCGCCATCGAAATCGAATGGAGCTTCATTCGATGTAGCAGCGTCGCCAAAGACGGTGAACTGAAACAAACGTGACACGGAAAAGCCGTTCTCCGCGGATGCGTCGGTGACGTACCATCGCCCATAAAAAGTCTGGCCGACCAACGCGGCGTTGTCAGGTATCGCCAAGTTTGCCGAACCGTAGCCGTTACCAACACCGCTTCCCGCCAGGTTGACGTTTACACGAGCGAACGATCCCGACGAAGGAATGCTGGTGCCGATGCCCGGGTCAACCGAACCGATAACAACCACGGCGGATGCGGATCCTAGAGCGTTTGAGACCGCGACCGTGAAGCTTGGATTTCCGAGCAATGGAGGTTCAATTGCGATCGCGTTAGGTATCATGCCGCCCGAACCCGACCTGCCGATCCCGGATACGACCGGAACGTGAGTCGATTCGGTATAGAGTTTTGGCCTGTCGAACGGCGGAAGTTCGAACTTAACTCGTTCATCGGTCAACGGCCGTTTGAGAAACGCGGTTAGACTCGCCCTTTGCTGCGTAGTCAGGTTAAGTGGCCGGACTCGAATATCTTTGTTCGGAGCGTCAAAGTCACCCCCGCGATTGTAAAACTCGACAACTTCCTCGACTGTCGCGAAGCGGCCGTTGTGCATAAACGGACCGCGTAGTTCCAGGTTGCGAAGGTTGGGCGTTTTGAATTTTGCGTTATCCCCCGGCTCGCCGGTGACCACTCCGCGACCGCGATCCTCGAACTGCGGACGCACCCCAACGTTGTGAAAAGCCTGGTCCGAAAGCAATGATCCGCCATGACAAAATGTGCAGTTCACGGCTTGGAAAATATCTCGGCCGTCTTCCTCCTGTATGGTCAACTGTTCGATCCCGGCCGAGTTCCGGTCGAGCGGTGTTCGATCGGAGAAGAGCGTACGTTCATGCGTGCCGATCGCCATCGCAATACGGGCCGGTGTGATGCCGGGCGAGCCGAACGCTTCTTCGAACAACTCGGCATACGATCGGCCGTCGATCCACGCGTTCAATCCGGCTGGAACTGCGTGTGCAAGTGCTAACGGGTCTGAAGCTGACACTCGACTTGCAACCTGATTCCAATCGCGCCCGGCGTGACCCATCTCGGCATCAGAAACCGGCGGGCCGACCGCCTGACTTTCGAGTGATGCAGCGCTAGATAACAGGATAGCGTTGGTGATCGGGTCGCGAAATGCGTTGCCGGCCCTCCCGTCCCAGAACAGGCCGAGGTCCGAATAACCCGCGTTGAGATATGACGGAGCCTTCCGTCCGGTCACCTGCAGGTTCATTCCGAACTGCGACGACCAGCCATAGTTGCCATCGGTATAGTTAACCGGGACGCCGGGCGATCCAAAAATATCATCGGCTGTTGCGAATGTGCCGTCGAAACCTGGGTTGCGAGTTGTAGCATTCGTTCGGGGATCTGAACCCCCTTGGGCGGGTCGGTGGCATGTGCCGCATGAAACTGTTTTGGTCGATGACAGTTGCTCGTCCCAAAAAAGCGCCTTTCCGAGATAGGCCTTCGCGGCCGTGACCTGGTTTGCGGACGGAGCAGTAGGTGGCCGTAGGGGCGGGAACGGCGGTCCTGGATCGGTATCGCCAACTGCTTTAGTACCCTGATCCGGGGAGCTGAATCCACTGTTCATCTGCGCATTCTCGGCCCTCACCCAGTAGAAGTACGGCTGGTTTGCAGTGGCAGACGAGTCGAAAAAGTAGTTCGCAGGGGTGGATCCGACATCCGTCGCTGTCGCTGCATTGTTTGATATGTTTCGGAATATTCGATACGTACTTGCGGCCCGAACCGGCTGCCAATGGAGACCGACCTTAGTCGTATAATCTCGATCCGACGCCGAAAAGCCGGACGGGACAGTTAGCGTCGAGCCAACGAGCTGACCCGTAACGATCGTTGCCGAGGGGTAAAAATAGGAGCCCGCGACCAGGAGCGCAAACCAGAGGACGGTGATCAGCTTAATACGTTTCATCAATAGATAATCGCTTTTTACCAAGGTATCGAGGCTCGAGCCCGAAGACGCGGTGAAGAAAACCCGAAAAGCTTAACACCGGGTGGCCAGCGTCTCAAAGGAGTGAGCGGGAAATCCTTTCCTCCGCAAGTCGTTCGATTAGCGATTTGCCTAAAGATTTTCTCACAGCTATGATTTTTCTTTCGTTTGATGGAGGAACTGAATGCCTGAAAAGGGTGTGGATATTGCGCCAGCGGAAGGAAAGCTTGGCATATTGCTGGTGGGACTTGGTGCCGTGAGCACAACATTTGTAGCCGGGGTCGAAGCGATAAAACGCGGGATCTCGCAGCCGATCGGGAGCCTTACCCAGATGGGCACGGTCCGTTTGGGTAAGCGGACGGACAACAATGTCCCGCGTATCAAAGACTTTGTGCCGCTCGCTTCGCTGGACGATATTGTCTTCGGGGCGTGGGACATATTTCCCGACAACGCTTTCGATGCTGCCATGAATGCCGGCGTGCTCGAGAAGGATCTGCTCAATCAGGTTTCGGAACAGCTCACGTCACTCAAGCCGATGTCCGCGGTGTTCGAGCAGAATTACGTAAAGCGTCTGCATGGTGAGAATGTTAAAACCGGAAAGAACAAGATGGAGCTGGCCGAACAGCTCATCGACGAGATTGCACGGTTCAAGAGTGACAACGGCTGCGCCAGGCTGGTTATGGTTTGGGCCGCCTCGACCGAGATCTTCCTGGAAGAGTCTGACGTTCATCGTTCGATCGAGGCCTTCGAACGCGGCTTATATGACAATGATCCCGCGATCGCTCCGTCGATGATCTACGCATACGCCTCGCTGAAATCCGGCGTGCCTTTTGCAAACGGCGCACCGAATCTTTCAGTCGACATCCCGGCACTGGTTACTCTGGCTGACGAAATGCGCGTGCCCGTATGCGGAAAGGATTTCAAGACCGGCCAAACTTGGATGAAGACCATCCTGGCTCCGGGTATAAAGGCGCGAATGCTTGGTCTGCACGGCTGGTATTCGACGAACATCCTTGGCAATCGTGATGGCGAGGTACTCGATGATCCGGAAAGCTTCAAGACAAAAGAAGAGTCGAAGTTGTCGGTTCTCGAACATATCCTCCAACCGGAAGTCTATCCGGAACTGTACGAAGGTTTCTCGCACGTCGTCCGTATTAATTACTATCCGCCTCGTGGTGATAATAAGGAGGGCTGGGACAATATCGATATCTTCGGATGGCTTGGTTACAAGATGCAGATCAAGATCGATTTCCTATGCCGAGACTCAATTCTCGCGGCGCCGTTATGTCTTGACCTAGCGTTATTTCTCGATCTGGCTCAGCGGGCAGGAATGAAAGGCGTTCAGGAATGGCTGTCATTCTATTTCAAATCGCCACAGACGGCTCCGGGCCTATACGCCGAACACGACATCTTTATCCAGCTGATGAAACTCAAGAACACCCTTCGGCACATGCGGGGCGAGGATCTTATCACGCACCTCGGGCTTGAATACTACGACTAACGCGCAGAGTCAACCCATAGACGCTTTCGTGCGCAGTGTCTTACGTTTCGGGCATTCGTCCGAAACGCCTGTACTATCCGGCCCGCATTTGACGCCGTTCGAGCAGGCAAATGCGGGCCGCTTGTCACCTATTTTTTCCTTGAACAATTTATTTTTTTGTGCGATAAATATCGACAGATCGGTCGGCTCGGGCCGGTTCACCTAACAATCTGGACAACTCAATCCTGGCCTCTGGGTCCAGCCAACGCCACTATTTTTGAAATCATCAATTAATCCGACGGATTGCTGTATGAGCTACTCGGCATATCTGGTCTTAAATTTGCGTCTGTGGGAATGTCCGACACTGCGGTCGGTATAGTCACCAGTCGAGGAGAACAAGATGAAGAACGAAACGGCCAAAAGAAAGGACATAACGGAAGCGGGGATTTTACTCGATCCAGAAAGAAAGAGTCCGCGGGCCAAAGAGTTCGAAGACAAATTGTCATCGTTTATTGTCGGGCAAGAGCGCGCAGTAAGACGGGTTAGCGGACTGTTTCAAATCTATTTGGCCGGGATGAACAATCCTTCGCGTCCGATAGGCACGATGCTTTTTCTTGGTCCGACAGGCTCCGGAAAAACGCGTGTTGTCGAAGCAGCGGCCGAAGTGCTATTTGGCGAGCCGCACTCCGTCGTCAAGATCGATTGTGCAGAATTTCAGCATTCGCATGAGATCGCAAAGCTCATCGGTTCGCCTCCTGGATACCTTGGCCATCGCGAGACTTCTCCGATGCTAACCCAAGAGAATCTCGACAAGGCCCACACTGACGATACGAAACTGACCTTCGTCCTCTTTGACGAGATCGAGAAAGCTTCGGATTCGCTTTGGCAGCTTCTTCTCGGGATCCTCGATAAGGCCACTCTAACGCTTGGAGATAACAGGCGAGTCGATTTTTCGAGGTGCGTTGTCATCATGACCTCGAATCTCGGAGCTCGAGAGATGTCCGACATGATCTCCGGCGGGATCGGATTCGCACCGACCAAGGCTGGCAAGCCGCAAGAAGATAACGAGATCGATACCAAGATCTACCGGACGGCGCTCGAAGCGGCAAAGCGAAAGTTTTCGCCCGAGTTCATGAATCGCATCGACAAGGTTGTAGTGTTCCGAAGCTTGAAGGAACATCACCTGCGAAAGATACTCGATATCGAGTTGTCGTCGGTACAGGACCGTATTACTGAATCGGCCGGTACCAAGTTTATATTCGAGTGTACCGTTGAAGCGAAAGAGTTCTTGTTGGGTGAAGGTATCGATCTGAAATACGGTGCTCGTCACCTGAAGCGATCGATCGAACGCTTCCTCGTGTATCCACTTTCGAACCTGGTCGCGACGCAGCAGGTTGAAACGGGGGACTTCGTTACCGTCGGTTTTGATAGCGACACGTCGATCCTGACATTCAGGAAGCAGTCCGGCAAGATGATCGTAAGTGATGTTTCATCGGATGGACTCGACGAAGAACCACTTGTCAAATCCGACGCCGTCGGGGCTCCGCTTCCTCAAACGCAGGCGGCGAGCGGCATGAGCAAATCCAAAGGCGAGAGAAACGACCTCTAATCATTCCGTGCAAATTTATAGATCGGGCTGTCTGAAAAGGCGGCCCCTTTTTTTGCGGATGCGTCGGAAGGGACTCACAGGTCATAGCATGGTCCCCGGTCGTGAGTGGTTTGATCGCGTAGCGATCGCACGAATTTAGCCGTGGGTCCTAACCCACGGTCGCAAGAAGTAGCGGTCCGCGTCGCGTAGCGACGCTCGACCCAAAACCCCGGTGTGGGGTGCTGACGCGACGCCGGGCGGAAACATGGCCCCGGTGGGGGAAGACCCACCGCTAAATTAGATTGGTTGGTAAAGCGACCGAAGGCTTTT
>JANPJL010000300.1:0-11566 GCA_031425495.1 Acidobacteriota bacterium | reverse complement strand
GATCTTTACCTCTCTGTGTGCTCTGTGGCTAATCCTTGGCGGATGATGAAAGAACATGGCTGAAATAGTTCTCGACGGCGAGAATCTCACATTTGAACAGGTCACGGCTGTCGCCTACGGCAGACCGGGAGAACCACGTGTCGCTTTATCAACGTCGGCGAAGGCCAAAGTTCAACGAGCGGCCGATGCGGTCGACATGCTTCTGGAGCGTGGCGAGATCGCCTACGGGATAACCACCGGATTCGGTGCGTTCAAGGACAAGATCATCAGCCGCGACGAGGTCGAGCAGCTTCAGCGGAACATCGTTGTGAGCCACGCGGTTGGAGTCGGCAAAGCGTTTGATACGCCGACTGTCCGTGCCGTAATGCTCATCAGGGCAAACACTCTTTCACGAGGCTTCTCCGGAATAAGACCCGAGACGATGGATCTGATCCTGGAGTTTCTGAACCGTGGCATACACCCCATCATCCCCGAGAAGGGAAGTCTCGGAGCGAGCGGCGATCTTGCACCGCTGGCGCATTTTGCGTGCGTACTTATCGGCGAAGGCCGGGCGGAATTCGAGGGTGAAGTATTGAAAGGAGCGGAAGCCCTGTCTAGAGCGGGACTTTCGCCTGTCAGTCTAAAAGCGAAGGAAGGACTGGCGCTCACGAACGGAACGACAGTGATGACGGCGGTCGGACTTCTCGAAACGGCACGTGCGATTCGCCTGGCCGAGACTGCGGATATAGCGGGATGCCTGAGCCTCGAGGCACTGCATGGAACCGTCTCGGCTTTCGACGAACGCATCCACGCGCTTCGCCCGCACCCGCGTCAGATCGACTGTGCTCGAAACCTCCGACGCATTTTATCCGAGAGTGATTTTGTCCGCGATTTCGATCCGGCAAACGTGCAGGATGCGTATACGTTGCGATGTATGCCGCAGGTCCACGGAGCCTGCCGCGACGCGATCGCGTACGCGGAGTGGTTGCTCAAGCTCGAGCTGAACGCGGTCACTGACAATCCGCTTATTTTTATTAGCGACGCGGAAGGAGACACGGAGACTGAGGGACGCGGCGTCGCGGAGAATAAAGGTCGCGACATCGCGAGAGAGAGACTGGGAGACGTGGAGAACTCCATCACCGCGTCACCGCGTCTCCCGGTCTCCGCGTCGCCGAACCTCTCGCCCTCCGCGTCGATCGAGGTCATCTCCGGTGGCAACTTTCACGGTGAGCCACTTGCTCTTGCATTCGATTATCTGACGATCGCACTTACCGAGCTCGGCAATATTTCTGAACGGCGAATCATGCGATTGACGGATGAGGCATCGAACGCCCATGTCTTACCACCTTTTTTGACTGAGAACGGTGGCCTGAATTCTGGCTTTATGATCGTTCAGTACACAGCCGCATCGCTCTGTACCGAAAACAAGATCCTGGCGCATCCGGCGAGTGTCGATACGATACCAAGCTCGGCAAATGTCGAAGATCATGTTTCGATGGGAGCGACCGCCGCGATCAAACTTAGACAGGTCGGCGAAAATCTCGAGCACATCCTTTCGCTGGAACTGTTCTGTGCGGCGCAAGGGGTCGATCTCCGCAGAAGGCGGATCGGTGAAGGAACGAAGCTGGGTGCGGGAACTCGCGAAGTTTATCGAGCGATACGCGAACGCGTACCTTTTCTCGAACGCGACGAGTATTTAAAAGATTACATGGACGCTGTGCTCGAAATCGTGCAGCGGTTCGGGTTTGCATAGGAGTTCGAAATGGATGCCGATCATAGGAGTTCGGTTTTTACGCGTTTTGCCCGGAGGACATCGGCTATCGCCGGCCGCCCGCTGACGTTTATCCTCGCGGTCGTGATCATACTAATATGGGCTGCGACAGGTCCGTTGTTTGGATTTAGTGATACATGGCAATTGGTGATCAACACCGGTACGACCATCATCACATTCCTGATGGTGTTCCTAATTCAGAACACGCAGAACCGTGACACGGAGGCATTGCAGATAAAGCTCGACGAACTTATTCGTGCAATGAAAGGAGCACGGAACGAAGTTCTGGATCTTGAAGAAATGGATGAGAAAGAGCTCGACGAAATTCGCGAGGAATACCTTGGCCTTGCCAACGACGCCCGGGGCGACGCACCTAAGAAAAATAGAGGGAAGACCAAGTAGAATGACACGACCGCCTCTATTACTGCCCACGTTCGTTCTGTTACTTATACTTCCGCTGACAATATTCACGCAGCCGCTCGAAGTGCCCACCTTTGAGACAGTCTTATCAAATCGTTATAAGAAGGCCGACCCGTCATGGACATTCGAAAAGTTTTGTCCAGTATCAACCAACATCGTGGCGGCGAGGGTGCTGGCTGAGTACGGTGCCATCTTCGCTGCTACTGAATCCGTCACACTTCCTCCCGGCTGCATGTATCGAGGGGAATCCGAGGTCCTACGATTTCAGAAAGAATTAAACAAGAGGTCGGTCGAGCCCGGTAGTGTTCGGATAACCCTTCAGGCAACTGCGGGCGACGCGCTGCAAAAGGCGTTGGGCGAGGCCTACCTCGAGGGCCTTAAAATCACACCGCTAGACGGTGCGATCGCCGGATCCCGGACATACGGCGATACTCTGATGTTATGGAACGGGCGCTTTTTCTCGGCCCTGGATCATTGGACGCGGAATAGCCGTCTGACGGCGACTGATCGAGACATGATCAGCCGTCTTGATCTGCAAAAGCGCATCGAAAAGATCATTGAGTGGGAATCCCAGGGAATATATTTCAACACAAGTCGGACGAGATCGATCTTTACATCTACGGCTCCGCCGGGCACTTCTCAGCACCTCAGCATGCTTGCATTCGACATTGTCGAATATGGTCAGCCCCGGGTGATCGCGATCATGAATAGAAATGGGTGGTATCAAACCGTTATCGGCGATCCACCCCATTTCACGTTCCTCGGTATTCCGGAACCAGAGCTTCCCGGACGCGGGTTGCTGCAGGTTGCAAAAGGCAGTTATCGATACTGGGTTCCTAACCTGCCAAAGTTTAGGCGTTAGTGTTTAATAGTCACGATGAAAGTGCCGCAAACTGCCTAATGGTCAGCAAAGGTTTAGTGGATAGGCGGACCCGGGCAGCTAAGCGGGATTGGTCGCTCGATAATCCCAGCTGGCCGCTCGGCCAGCGGATTGTCTAGCATCGTGAACTCGTGCTTCTTGTTGGTGTCCTTTCGTGTATTTCGTGTTTAACTTTCTTTAAATCCAACCACGAAATGCACGAAACACACGAAAAGGAACACGAACAAAAACTCAGAAGCACCCTCGCTATTTTCTGTCCATCTTCACGAACCCACCAATCCACAGCGAAAAGGGACACGCGGAGGCGAACCCCTGTAGCTTCATTGCGACTACTAACCGTTAATGTTTACGGCTGCCGGATAGCCCTTGCCCTTTAGAGAGGCAACAGCGATAGAGATCTCCTTCGCTCCTTTTATATTTCGCGTGACCTTGCTGCTAGTTGATTTCTTGTTAGCCGGCTCGCTTTCTTCGACGACCGGTTTGCCTTCGGGGCCCAGGGCCATCTTCTTCAGAGCGCCACGCACCTGAGTTTGTTCTTCGGGAGAAAACGAAGACAAGGTCGCCCCGTGTGCCTCAAGAACTCGATTCAAATTCTCCTCGGTGTTCGTGCCATGTTCGTAAACATCCCGGAAAATGCGGAGCTTTCCATCTTCGACCACGATCGTTTCATAGCGGAGCTCTACGGCGACAGGTCGTCCCAGATTTACTTCTTTAGTTTCGGAACGTTGTTTTTCGTATTCCTTTATCTGCTGAGCCGTCAGCTGGGTTCCAGACAGAGTCGAGATCTCGGCGGCAAAGTCTTGTACCAGCGCGTTGGTAAGCCCGACGCATCCGTGCGACGCAAATGTCCCCAGACGGCTCTGATCTTTTCCGCCGTGAATAAGCGACGGAAGCCCGATCGGGATCTTGATAAATCCGAGAGGATTCTTTTTGCTCCCAGCTTCGACGGTTTTACCGGGTTTGAATTCACCCTTAACCCACGGTTCATCCGGTGGTGTCCAGGTTGGATTAAAGATTATGGTCTTGGCTGTCCGCACTCCGACCGGAAGAGGGAATTCAGGGTAACCTATTCCGATCTTGTAGCTCTTCTGTAGCTTGCCGTCGCGGAACAGATCCATTCGATAGGCCGGAGCGTTTATAACGATGCGTGTGTCCGTCGGGACGCTATTTGGCTTTGCAGTGAGAGCGAGTTCGCCGCCAGACCAATATTTGCGTGCGAGCCCAAGAAACTTTTCGCCGCCCTCATTTCCGAGTATCTGTTTGACCTGCTTGTCAGCTTTGGATGTAGAGTCGCGCGTAGACCGCGCGTCGTCCTCAAGCGATTCCTCGCCGAGTTTCAATACGGCATCGCGGCCCGCGTTTTTGAGCTTATCGAATTGTTCATCGGTAGGCTGGACAGTTCGCCGAAGCTCGGCAACGAAAGCCTCGTCAGACATTAGAGCGTCGACTACCGGCATCGTGATCGGGATCTGAGACATAGCAGGATCAGGCGCCGGCGCGGTTTGATTTGAGTTCGAATTCGAGACGATGCTCGTATTTGAATGAGTGTTAGCGACCGGCTGATTAACTACCGGCTGACCAGGCTCGCACCCGATCATCATCAATATCCCAAGAATAGATCCGCCTAAAATCAATGCTCGCGCCATCGGTGTGATGACTGAGCGCTCCTCTGCCCATGTTCGTGTTCGGTACATACCTCGCGTAGAAGCAAGCAGCGTTCCGCTTAAGGTTGCATCAGGGCGTTGTAAGTGGCAGGCCGTTTTTGAGGATGGGGTATGGATTTATGTTGGTGCCTTCCCAAGTACGCTTCGGGTCGGTAACTATTGCGATCGAGAAGTGAAGATGATTGTTTCCGGGACCTGCGTTACCGGTGTCTCCGACATAGCCTATCGTCGTACCCTTGGTCACTTTCATCCCGACTGCCAATCCGTCAGCCCGGCGTTGAAGGTGTGCGTAATACAGCAAGAACCGGCGATCTTCCGTCAACTGATAAATTGTTATCCCGCCACGTTCGCTATCGAAAAACTTTATCAACTCGCCGGTGGTCGCGGCGAGAACCGGAGTGCCGGCGGGAGCCATGATATCGATCGAATCGTGCGATCGGCCCTCCGATCTTGAGTCAGAGAAAGTATCGAGCAACTGCTCCGGTTTAACCCCGGCTACAGGTATCATCAAACCTGGGGTCATCATCGCAGTTGCCGTCTGCGGAGAAACGATCTCTGTATTCGTATTAAGGTCGGCGAAGGATTCGGGAACGGGGATCGGGGTCGGGATCGCGGACTGGGTCGTGGGATCGTTGACCGAAGTTCGATCAAGCGGCTGTACGACGGTGTAACGCGGCAGCACCTTGTCGCCGATCAAATAGATCAAAGCGACGTGAATGGCAATAAGATACGCGGTGATTAACACGCGTTTTGCCTTTTGGAGCGCTGTCGGCATTTCTAGGATTGTAGCGGTAAGCTTCGTGCTGCGACAAGGTTTTAAGGTGTGCTATCTTCCACACTGACCCCGAACCGTCCGACGCACGTGACCGAAATGAATCGAAATAATCTTTTCAATGAAAGTTTGCCATCCGGGTTTGTGCTGGGTGAAGACGCGGCCCACCGGAGACTGTTTCGCGAATATGGTGCGGTCTTCGTTGCTCGAGGCGGAGTCCTAGCTCCGGAAAAGGTCGTGTTCGAGAACGAAGCGGACGTAGCGGCGTTTCAATCTCGCATGGATATTCGGCAGGCAGAGATCGGTGGACTCCAGTTGGAGCTGCAGTCTGCGGCTATGGATGGCTTGATCCGCGCGGTCGATGAAGCAACAGATCGCGGCCTCGCGCTAGGACCTCGCGGGCCAGACTCAGCTCGGCGCAATTACAACGACACGGTCGAATTATGGAAGAGTCGCGTCGACCCTGCCCTGCATCACTGGTGCGAATGCGGCCGGATTGAGGCGGCTTCTGCAGACCTCATCCGCTCGTTGCCACCTTACGAGCAGATCGCGAAGGTATTTGAGCTTGAGGAAGATGAGATCTTCTTCGCTAAGGATCTCTCGAAATCGATCATCTATTCGGTAGCACCGCCGGGAGCCTCTCAACATCTATCGCTCCTCGCGTTCGACGTGGCTGAGTATGAAGACCCTGAAGTTCGTCGAATCCTTGCGAAACATTTCTGGTATCAGACAGTTGTATCAGACCTTCCGCATTTTACTTTTCTTGGTGTTGAGGAATCCGAGTTGGACGGACTCGGTCTGCGGATCGTCGAAAATGAAGGACGTCAGTTTTGGGTCCCTGACATCTAGTGCCCGGACGAGAAAAACTTGAGTCGCGAACCCGAGGGGCGTTAAGATTTGATATCAACTGTGGAGGCACTTGTTTTTGCGCAATGCGGATGTCGTATCCGCATGAGGCGACGACCATCCGCCGCAAATGATCCGGAAACTTTCGAGGAGGAATATGGACGACAATCACGAGTACAAACCTTTGTGGATGACTGAGAGCGACGAGCCGATCAGTGAAGACGAAGAAAAGCTGCTCGACGAATTAGGCTTACACGGCGCCGCTCGCCGCCGCTTCCTTGGGACCAGCATAGCCGGCGGACTCGGCGCGTTTGCACTCCAGTTATTAGCAAAAGAACAGGCTCTCGCCGCCGTGCCCCGCGCACCTGGTGCGGTATTCGCGCCTACAGCCGGACTCGAGAATGCGGTCAAGGTCGTACTCAAGATAAACGGCTCGACCAAAAGTCTCAATGTCGACTCGCGAATGGTGCTGCTCGACGCGCTCCGCGAACGTCTTGAACTGACGGGGACCAAGAAAGGCTGTGACCAGGGACAGTGCGGAGCATGCACGGTTATAGTCGACGGTCGCCGCGTGCTTTCGTGTCTTACGCTTTCTGCAACATGCGAGGGCAAGTCCGTAACGACAGTCGAAGGTCTTGCTGACGGCGACGAACTTCATGCGATGCAGACGGCATTCATAAAACACGACGGCTTCCAGTGCGGATATTGCACGCCGGGCCAACTCTGTTCAGCCGTGGCTCTACTGCAGGAAGCGAAAGACGGGCACGCGAGCCACGTCACTCCGGATGTGCGCCGTACGGCGAGGAACGTGAAGCTGTCCCAAGCGGAGATCAGCGAGCGGATGAGCGGCAATATATGCCGTTGCGGTGCCTATCCCGGGATCGTCGCCGCGATCAAGGAAGTTCAGTCGGGACGTGAAACAGCCCAGACGTGGCATTTCGCGACGGGAGAAGAAATAGCGGCGGCGATGAGCGAGGAGGAGGGAAACGATGCGACCGTTTAATTACTTGCGGGCAAGTGACGCCGCGACAGCGGTGCAGACAGTTTCTGCAAACCCGACGGCGAAGTTCCTGGCGGGCGGGACGAACATTATCGATCTGATGAAGGAGGACGTCGAACGCCCGACGGAGCTGGTCGATATAAGTCGTCTCAATCTCGCTCAGATCAAAGCAGCGAATGGCGGAGTGTCGATCGGTGCTCTTGCAAAGAACACGGATACCGCAAACCATCCTCTGATCCGCAAGGATTTTCCGCTTTTGGCGCAAGCGATCCTCGCCGGGGCATCGGGACAACTGCGAAACATGGCGACCAACGGCGGCAATCTGATGCAGCGGACTCGTTGTCAGTATTTTTACGACACGGCGATGCAATGCAATAAGCGCGAACCCGGAACAGGATGCGGAGCGATGGAAGGTTTGAATCGCATACACGCCATTTTCGGATGGAGCGACAAGTGTATTGCGACTTATCCCGGTGATATGGCGAACGCGCTTTACGCACTGGATGCCGTCGTTAGGATCCGGAGTGCGGCTGGAACTGAGCGAACGATCCCTGTGCAAGACTTCCACCGGCTGCCCGGCGACACGCCGGAGAAGGACAACAATCTCCTACACGGCGAACTTATTGTTGGGATCGAATTACCGAAATCGAACTTCGCCAGTAAGTCTTACTATCTGAAAGTCCGGGACAGAGCGTCGTACGCTTTCGCACTTGTCGCCGTTGCTGCCGCTTTGGAAACAAGCGGCGATACGATCAAGCAGGCACGCATCGTTCTCGGCGGCGTCGCGCATAAACCTTGGCGAGCGACCGCCGCCGAAGATGCTCTCGTTGGTAAACCCGCAACAGACGCCTCATTCAAAGAAGCCGGCGACATCGCGCTGCGCGGGGCAAGACCACTATCGCATAACGAGTACAAGGTCGACCTCGGTAAGCGGGCGGTCATGCTAGCACTTCAGCGAGCGATGAAAGGCGGAGTCGCAGCGGGATAGCGGTACAAGGAGTTTTCAAGATGACAAGATACATCGGAAAGGAAATGAGCCGTGTCGACGGCGTCGCGAAAGTCACGGGTAAGGCAAAGTACGCGGCGGAATTCCAGGTTCCCAACGTCGCCTACGGATTCATGGTGCTAGGTTCGATCGCGAAAGGAACGATCAAGAGCATCGATACGCGAGAAGCCGAAAAAGTTCCCGGAGTGATCCGGGTCTTCACACACCTCAATACGCCAAAGTTCGGACCGAAAGCGCCGACCGAGCAGCAGCAGCGCGACAAGACTTTCCGCGCGCTCCAGTCAGACAAGATTTACTTCAACTCTCAGCCGGTGGCCATGGTCGTTGCAGAAACTTACGAGCAGGCTCGTTACGCCGCACGTCTCGTCAATCTCTCATACACCCCGGAAAAGCATTTGACTGATACCGAAGTCGCGAAGACGAATACCAAGCCTCCGCAATCCGGTGGAGGCCGGCCACGTGGCAAGCCCGAGGAAGCGATGAAGGCCGCTCCGGTAAAGATCGAGGCCGAATATCGCATCCCGATCGAACATCACAATGCGATGGAACCGCACGCGGCGATAGCCGTGTGGGAGGGCGACAAACTTACCATCTTCGACGAGACCCAGGGCGTCTACGGCGTCCGCACACATCTGGCTGCCCGGTTCGATATTCCGGAAGACAATATCAGTGTGGTCTCGCCGTTTGTAGGCGGGGCGTTCGGAGCCGCTCTTCGCCCGAACTATTATCCGTCCCTGACTGCAATGGCCGCTCGCGAACTAAAGCGGCCCGTCAAGGTCGCATATACGCGTACTCAGATGTTCACCGGTCACGGCTATCGGCCGTACACGATCCAGAAAGTTGCTCTCGGTGCCGAGCGTTCGGGTAAGCTTGCGTCGATGATCCACGAGGCGGTGCATAACACGTCCTCGTTCGAAGAGTTCAATGACGGTACGACGAATTTTGTTCGTCAGGTCTACGCATGCCCGAACCTGAACGCCTCGACGAGGATCGTTCCCACCGATCTCAATACACCGACCTGGATGCGCGCGCCTGGTGCGGTCAGTGGAATGTTCGCACTCGAATGCGCGATGGATGAGCTGGCGTATGCTCTAAAGATCGATCCGCTTGAGCTGCGTTTAATAAATTATGCGGAGACCGATCCGGAAAGCGGCAAGCCATTTTCGAGTAAGGCACTCCGCGAGTGTTACCGGCTCGGTGCTGAGAAATTCGGCTGGAAGGATCGCAAGTTCGAACCTCGATCGATGCGTGACGGTCGGATGCTTGTCGGGTGGGGAACTGCGACCGGCGTTTGGGGAGCATTCCAGCAGAACGCGTCCGCCAAGATCACATTCCGCGCGGATGGCACCGCACACGCGAGTAGTGCGACGAGCGATATCGGTCCGGGGACGTACACCGTGATGACGATGATCGCGGCGGAGTATCTCGGATTGAAACCGGAACAGGTAAAGTTCGAGCTGGGCGAGTCAAAGCTTCCGCGTGCACCGTCGCAAGGCGGTTCGCAAACCACGTCAAGCGTCGGATCGGCCGTGTATGGAGCAGCACTCGCCATCGGAGGTAAGCTGCTCGAGCTTGCGAACAAGGATGCGAACTCACCGCTGAAAGCAGCTACCGCTTCGGATGTCGAGATGCTGGATGGCCGACTAAGATTGAAGAACGACCTGTCGCGCTTCGTAAACATTCCCGAAGTCATGAAACGCAACGGTCTCACCGAGATCACGGAGACGTTCGAGTCTAAGCCGTCAGCCGAACGTCAGAAGTACGCGTTGCTTGCCCATGGTGCGCAGTTCATCGAGGTGAAGGTCGACCCTGACGTCGGAACCGTCCGCGTAACGCGAGCGATCGAGGTCTCGGCATGCGGCAAGATCATCAATCCAAAAGCGTCGCACAGCCAGGAGATCGGCGGTGTCGTGTGGGGAATTGGGATGGCGCTCACCGAGGCGACGGAGATCGATCACCGATACGGCCGGATCATGAACCCGAACCTGCAGCACTATCACGTCCCCGTGAACGCCGACATCCACGCGATCGAAACCATTTTCGTAGAGGAAGACGACAAGGTCGTAAACCCGCTTGGCGTAAAGGGAATGGGCGAACTCGGTATGGTAGGGATTCCCGCGGCGATCGCCAACGCGGTCTTCCACGCAACCGGCAAGCGGATCCGTGAGCTGCCTATCACCCCAGACAAACTGCTGTAGATGCGGAGCACGCACACTGTCTTGATCGAGGACCTACGCTTTCACGACCTTCGGGCAACGGCGGGCGATCGGATGACCAAAGTCTACCCGCTATAAAACGGCTCTAATTAAGTTTCAATCCATAAAGTTTAATCGCGTTTTCACGCATTACCATTCGGGCTAATTCCGATGCTCGAGCCCGCGTTATTTCGCCATCCTTCATCATTTCTGTTAATGCCATTGCCAGTGCAAGTCTGGCGGTTTTAGTCGTCAGCCAGCCGATTTCTTCCCATCCAACACGGGTTGTCATCGGATAAGCATCTGTTCCGAACAGCACTTTTTCCGGCATGAACTCCAGCCAGCTGCGAATCACCCCGCTTAACTCTCTGGTCGAAGTCAAAAACGCCTGCGATGAAAAATCTGCATAGACATTTCCTTTATCAAGCAAAAATCTTGTGGCTTGTGCGTTGGGCAAACCGCCGTGTATTAAAACGAAATTGGCATCTTTGAGTTTGGGGTCATTCAAAACAGAATCAAGCAGGAAAGGGCTGGCGGTGCTGTTATAAAACCATCCGCCTTCGCCTGCACCAACGTGAACATGAACGGCAAGACCGATGCGCCCGCATTCGAGTGCGATGCGCCGAAACAGAAAATCCTGCAGGGTTTTGTATTCAGCGGTATTGAGCGAAGAGCCATTTGAGTGCTTTAAGTAAATGCGCCGCGCTTCCGCTTCCTGCACATCCGCAAATTCCAGCGTGCGCCGGTAGGCGGCAATGATTTTTACGGCAATCGCGCCTTCCCGCTTTCGTTTTTCGAGTATCGGAACGATAAATTTACTTAAGTAGTCATCCAGTTTGTCGGGCAAACGGGCTAATTTGAATTCTGCCAGATAATCTTTTAATCGTTGTTCGTCATCGGTAAAATCTGTTTCGCGTTGCGGGTTACTCTTTTTCGCTTCTTCGTTATTGAGCGGAAACATCATCGCAGTTGCATTCCAAACCCAACGAAAGCGCGGAGCGTCGAGACCGCGCCCCATTACAGTCCGATTAGC
>JANPJL010000299.1:0-2689 GCA_031425495.1 Acidobacteriota bacterium | reverse complement strand
CCAAACTGACCTCTTCCTCAAGCTTCTTGATCTCGCCGTTTATCGTGATCTGCATCCTATCAAGATTCTCTCTTAATCGGATACCGTAATTCAATTCCTAGCCGTGCGTGATCGCTCGTCTCAATTCGACTTCTTCGCCGTCGCTGATTGCTCGTGCAAGCAGAGCCGCTCGGCCCGAAGTAAAGTTCGGGAGCTGGATATTTAGCCTCGCGACCCCATTCTCGTCGGTGCTCGCGTGAAATATCAGAGGGCGAAAACTGCTTCCGAGGATTTTAACCATGACTTGTGCCGAACTCACGACCTTCCGATCGCTGCCGCGGCAGACCATAAACATCACGGTTTTTCCTTCGCCACCCTTAAATCTCGTTTCGCCGAGCAATTCAATGCTGAGCTTACTATTTGCCGGCCGCTCGCTGCCGAGCATATCACTGACGATCTCGACCGCCTCCGCTGACAGGAGCACTTCATCATCGGCGATAACGGCATCCGGTTTTACGATGGTGTCAACTGGCCGCCGGCTTACCGGGACATCGAGAATCCCGCCAAATACAGGTTTCGGGATGGGGAGCAAAAGATCTTCTAGCTCATCCAAACTGACAGCCGGAGGCTGGATCGGTAAGCTAAGCGGTCCGCTGTGGGCGTGAGCGAGTTCGACGACCGCTCCGCTAGCACTTTCGGTTGCCATCACCGATTCTCGATGTGCCATCTTCTTTAGATCTTCGAGTCGACCGGCACCGATCGCGGCACATATCAATTTATGTTGACGGTGGAGACGAGCGCAAAGCACATCTTCGTCTAGATCTCCGGCAAGAAGATCGTCGTACGGGAGCCGCTTACTCGCGAGAATAGTCCCACGGTTGTAAACGAGCGAGAGGATAATGGGTTTAGCGACGCCCTTGTCCTCCGTCTGGACGTGATAGGTAACGCCTTCAAATTCGATGTCTGTGTTGTAGCCTGTGATCACGATGTTTACGAAAGAGATGAGGTGGCAGGATCGGAAGCCGAGGGAGTTCGGCCAGTTAGAATCTAACATACCGCTCGGTACGCGGTCAATAAATTAAGTGAGTATGGTGGCCCCGCAATCTGCCGCAAACACTTGATTTTCGCGGTCTCCCAAGCAACAGACACCGCCTTGACACACCTATGCGCTTAACTTACGATTTAGCTTGAGCCGACAATTTTTCGATTCTTTTTGATACGAGCGCGGTTCGACGTCCGCCGACATTTCAAGGAATCGCTTAAAAGGATTTTAATGACTGATCACAACCTGATGGATTATGCGCCGATCGGCATAATGTTCCTGGTCGCGTTGGGTTTTGCCGGCAGCCAGATCCTCGTCACGCAACTGATTGGTCCGCGAAAGCGAACGGCAACCAAGCTGATGCCTTACGAGTGCGGAAAAGATCCGGTAGGCTCTGCACGCGACCGCTATTCGATCAAGTTCTACACCGTCGCTGTCATCTTCCTATTATTCGATATCGAAGTCCTGTTCCTCATTCCGTTTGCGGTCGCATTCAAGAGCTTATTAGGCCAGGAAAAACTCAGCGGTATCGCGTTCGGCACGATCGCATTCGTCGAGATCATGGTATTCCTTGCGACCCTGGTCGTCGGGTACATTTACGTCTGGAAGAAAGGTACGTTCGATTGGGGATTACAGGCCAGAGCCGAAGCCCGCGAAGAGGCAAAGCTGATGGCAAAGAAGCGACGAGAACAAGTTCAGCCAACTAGGATCGCGGCATAGAGAGATTTTCGAACGTCGTTCGCCCCGGCAATCCAAAATCCAAAATCGAAAATCTAAAATGGGAACATGGGTTTAGAAAACACATTATTCGAATCGCTGCCCGACGTTGTGACTGTAAAGCTTGACGCGGTAGTAAATTGGGCGCGTAAAAGCAGCTTATGGCCCGCTACTTTCGGCTTGGCTTGTTGCGCGATCGAGATGATGAATACCGTGTCGGCGCGAAACGACCTTTCCAGGTTCGGAGCCGAGACCTTTCGCGCGAGCCCGCGGCAAGCGGACGTGATGATCGTTTCAGGCCGCGTTTCGAGAAAGATGGCTCCGGTGCTAAGACGCATCTACGACCAGATGCCCGAGCCGAAGTGGGTTATTTCGATGGGAGCCTGTGCTACTTCCGGCGGCGTGTTCGACAACTATGCGATCGTCCAGGGCGTCGACAAGATCGTGCCGGTAGACATATACGTTCCCGGATGCCCGCCGCGTCCCGAAATGCTTGTGCACGCGATCATGATGCTGCAGGACAAGATCATGAAGGAATCGGTCAAAGACCGCCGCGACACCTTCGAACCGGAATCGCGAGTCTCGATCGTCCCCGGAACACTGCCGGTGACCGAAGGAACTGCGCTTGAAAAGGAAACGGAGATCGAGGTCGCACAACATCAGGTTTCAAGGCCCTACTCGGTACCGTCGCGTCACGAGAAAAGGCGGTCGTCCTAAGGTAAGTCACCGCCGAGACGCGGAGACGCAGAGAATTAAGAGCTTTACTTTTGATCTTCATCTCTGCTCCTTTGCGTCTCGGCGGTAAATTTATATTTTTATGCTTTTGGAATACGTCGACAGTTTGAGATCAAAGAACGCCGCATGGGTCACGAATGTGGTCGAAGCATTTGGCGAAGTTACCGTTTTCGTTCCGCGCGAATCCATCGTCGACGCATGCAGTTTTCTTAAATC
>JANPJL010000298.1:0-10891 GCA_031425495.1 Acidobacteriota bacterium | reverse complement strand
GCGACGATCGCGATGATGATCACAACTACGAGCAGTTCGACGAGCGAAAAGCCCTTTTCGTTTTTCTTTAACTTCATATATCTAATCTCCAGGGGGTGAATATTTTTCTACAATGCGAACAGACAGATGCAGTGAGGATCCTATAGAGACCTGACACAACCTTACTTGTTCGCGTGATGACGAGTATCGCAACCGGCGTGCCGCCGGCGGCCGGTACCCGTCTGATTTGGCTAAGCTCCCGTGACTACAATCGCTTAGCCGAGCGCGTCGGTAGTGGGGGGGGTCGTTCTCAGGCGCAAAAAAGTGAGACATTCGCTTACACAAGGTAAGAGAAAGTCTCACATCTGATTGGGCGCGTCAGAAATTTAGCCGTGGGTATTAGTGCCGCAGGCGCCAAGTTAAGGTCGATGCGGCTTTGCCGCCATGATGAGCGGTGAGCCTGTGGCTCACCGTCGCCGACCCAACTAGTCCGAGGCTACGCCTCCGTGTGGAGGCGTAGCCTCGGGTGTTTGTATTACCTTCGGAAAGGCGAAGCCTTTCCGCTCATCGGGCGGCGGAGCCGAAGAAGTCATGATCGAGTCACGATCGATGCCGGGCGAACCTTCAGGGGATGTATCGGCAAGTTTTATTTCGCGGCGCGAATTGTCTCGGTGCAGTCGTTCCAGGTATTGGATGGACAGTTAAAAAGTTCGGGGGCAAATTCGCGCGTCTGCTGTTCGATGGTGATGTACGTAGCGGTCGTCCCGTGCGTAAGCTGGGTCCAGCCTAGCTTTGCCCGGTTCCGCCAGACGTACTCGTACGCGGCGGGCTCATCTTTTGTCATAAGATGCTGGGCCTCGTGAAGCAACACCATTGCCCGCTCCGTTTCGTCCGTCGGTCGGCTGTAAAAATCCGGATACAACGTGATGATCTGAAATGGAAAATTCGTCGCGGCAAACGCTTTCTCTTTTTCCGCAAGAAGATTTAGCCAGTGGTCCTGGCTTTGGATGGTCGCCGTGTGCCTGAGCAGGAATGCTTCGGTCCGGAATCCCCGTTCCTCAAGAAGTTCGATCGCTCCATCTACAACCACTCTCTCTTTAGTGGAAAGCGGTGCCGATGTCGCGATCAGCGAAAGATGAAAAGCGACTAACGCAAGCACCGCCGCGATCGAGCTGCTGAGAATAAAATCAAACAGCGAGGTTGTGACCGCCGCCGGACCGGATCGATGCACTCTCGAATTATTCTGTGAGGTCTCCATACGCTTTTCAGCTGGGGGGCGTCAATCAGGAGGGCTATATTGGATAAGAGCAAGAATGAGACCACCTTGCTGTTGGCCATTGTACAACACTCGCACATCGTTGTTCAACGGAAAAAGTTTCCAGAGTTTGCGACGTTTCCAGAGTTTGCAGTGTTTCCAGAGTTGCAGTGTTTCAAGAGTTGAGAGGAAGGTTCGCCTGGAGAAGTTTCGCCCGGACTGGATAGAATTGATTCGTTGTAATGTTGGTTTCTGACCACGGAACGGAAAAAGTTTCCAGAGTTGCAGTGTTGCGGTGTTTCCAGAGTCGCGAGGAAGGTTCCCCAGTTGCCACTGTTACAGGTTGCAGAGGTGGGAGGAAAGTTCCCGTGGCTGGATCGTTACGTTGGTTTGACCACGGAACAAGAAGAACAAGAGGAATGAAACCAAGAATGATTTTCCGTGTTACTCCGTCCTGTTCCTCTTATTCCGTGTTCGACTGTTTCGACTGGGATTCCGAAACTCTGGAAACGCTGCAACTCTGTAACCCTGAAAACTTCTTAAAAGGTTTGTCTTGAAATTTGAATTTAAAAGGGTTATATTCTCGCCGTTCAACAAATGATCTGACCGCGAACCCCTGGATTTTTCCGGGGGTTCAGCAGTTTAAAGGGTGCGTTAAACCGAGTTGTAAGGGAGAAAATCTTGTGAGCCTTTCTCGATCCGTTGCTTTGCTCTTCGCAATGAACACCGTCGATGCGTTTGTCACCCTCATCTGGATCCGCTACGGCGTTACGACAGAGGGGAATTTTCTAATGGCGACGGTCCTCGATTACGGTGAGCTCCCGTTCCTCGCAATAAAACTCGGTATGGGTGTCATCACCGTCGCCGTCCTTCTTTACGGTGCGCAATACCGGCTCGCGGTTATTGGAGCACGGGTCGGTCTGGTCGTTTACTCGATCGCCATCGTGTCGCACGTTCTCACCGGCTTTGCCGCCAAAGGATACCTTTCTTAAGTTTCCAGCGTTGCAGAGTTTCCAGTGTTTCCAGAGTTTCCAGTGTTTCCAGAGTTTCAGAAGTTTCAGACGCTCCGCGACTCTGGAAACTCAGAGAGTCGTGATCGATCCTGCGCCGACCGGTCGTTCCTCTTATTCCTCTTATTCCGCGATTAGGTTTTCTGAAGACAACAAATTCCTCTTGTTCTGTGGTTAGGCTTTCTGAAGACCACGGAATAAGAGGAATAAGAGAAATACGAGAACAAGAATGACGGATTCCCTTTTTAACTTTTAGTTTTTAGTTTTTAGTTTTCTTCGTTAGACTCGCGATCGCTTCGGCTAGCTCATCGATATCTACCGGTTTAGATAGGTGCAACTGAAAGCCTGAGGCCATTGCGTTTTCGCTGTCTTCGGTGCGGGCCATCGCGGTCAATGCAATGGCGGGGATGTCAGAGCCCTCGTCCGGCTTTAATGCCCGCACCTTTCGTATAAGCGAGTAGCCATCTTCGCCCGGCATGTTGATATCGGTCAGCAGAATATCCGGGATCCAATCCCTAAGCGATGTCATCGCCTCTGCGACCGATGACGAAGTCCTTACGATCGCGCCGGACATTTCCAGCGAGAACTGAAGCAGGTGGCACGCGTCGTTATCATCATCGACGATCGCAACGCGCAAACCGTCCAGCCGGCGAGGGACGAGCTTAGTGTGGCGATTTCCGTTCGTCGCGCTTGTGACTGCATTTCCCTCGCTGATCACCGCCAGGGTTATAGGAAGTGTGATCGAAAAGACGGCGCCTTTACCGGGGCCGTCACTAGCGACCGAAACCTGACCACCGTGGAGCTCCGCGAGATGGCGAACGATCGCGAGACCAAGACCGAGCCCGTGATGCGCCCGCGTGCTCGAACTGTCCTCCTGCCGAAAGCGCTCGAAGACCAATGGCAGAAACTCGGCCGGGATCCCGTTACCCGTATCGCTAACAACTATCCGGACGCTATTGTCGACTCGTTCGTACCGCACCGTCACGCTCCCGCCGTCCGGCGTGAACTTCACCGCATTCGTCAAGAGGTTCCACACCATCTGCTGCAGGCGGTGAGTGTCGCACGTGATCGTCTCGACGCCCGAGTCCAGGTCCGTTTCGATCGTGATGTGTTTAGCCTCGGCAGATGGATGCACAACCTCGATCGCCGCCTTGATCGTCTGGACAGCATCCGTCGGTGAAAGATTCAGGTGCAGATTTCCCGTGATCAAACGCGACGTGTCGAGCAGATCGTCGATCAACTGTGATTGCGAGCGAGCGTTCCGGTGTATCGTCTGAAGCGCGTTTTGCTGCTCTTCATCGCTGAGCGTTCCGGTTGTCAGGATCTGCCCCCAACCGAGGATCGAGTTAAGCGGAGTTCGCAGCTCGTGAGACACCGTGGCAAGAAACTCGTCCTTCAGTCGACTGGCTTTCTCGGCCTGCTGCCGCAGGCTTTTCTCGGCAAGAAGCAACATCTCACGTTCGCCCTCGACACGCTTGCGATGAACAAATTGGCCGATCTCGCTACCGATCGCCTCAAGCATGTTGATCATCGTGGAGTCATCCGACAGCGAAGTGTCGGAAAAGAATTCGATCATCCCGTAAAAATCGTCGGCTATCTTAACGGGAAAACCAACCACCTGCGTGAAACCTGCCGCCCGGGCAAGCTCGTCACGCGGAAACTTGTCGCCGCGGTATCCCTCGCGCAAGATGACCGGCCTATTTAATTCCCATACATATCCGGGAAGTCCGAGGCCGCGCGGAAATCTCAGCTCCAGAGACTTCTCTTTAAATCGCGCAATGGGCTCGGATGTCTCAGGCGTTTCGACATACGCGCACGCGAGCTCGGATCCGGACTTGTTCAGTATCCAGAATGCGCTCAAGCTGGCGTTGATGTGTTCGCAGAATGAACGAAGTATCTCGGGTGCCGCCGTCTCGAGACTATCCGAGTAGGCGACCGTGCTGGTTATCGAATGCTCAAGCGCCAGACGCGCTTCGGACTCCTTGCGAGCTTCCAACTCGGCGGCAAGTCTCTCATTCGCGGATTGCAGCTCGCGGGTTCTCGCTCGAACGGCCGCCTCGAGATCCGTATTGGCACTGTCCAGATCGAAGTTCGCCGTTTCGAGGAGTTTCTTCTGCCGCTTAATTTTTTGGTTCTGACGAAAGAGCTTCGTAAAAAAGACGACCTTCGATTTTAGGATCTCCGGCTGGAACGGTTTTGTCAGGTAGTCGACCGCACCGAGCGAGTAGCCCTTAAAAACATACTGCTCATCGACACTCGTCGCCGAAACAAAAATGATCGGGGTGTTTTGTGTGCGCTCGCGCTCGCGAATCAGCTCTGCAAATTCGAAACCGCTCAGACCCGGCATTTGAACGTCGAGAAGTATAAGCGCGACATCCTCAAGCAGAAGAAATTTGAGCGCCTCGCGGGCCGAGCTGGCGCAGATCAGGTTCTGGTTAAGATCCGCGAGAATCGACTCCATCACCAGCAGGTTGTCCGCACGATCGTCGACCACCAGCACGTTTACCGGCGTCTCCTCGTCAGACGTTTTTTCCCATTCCTGAACCATCGCCGGAACCGTTAGTTCCTCTTCCTTCCTTATTTCTTTCTTTCTCCTTTCCTTCTTCTCGTTCCGTGTATTCCGTGAATTCCGTGGTCCTGTTTGCTGAGAATCAGCTCGGGAATGACGGAAACACGGAAAGCGAATTTAGTCTTCTCCGTCCTCTCCGTGTTTCGGTGGTAGTGCTGTTTTTAAGAATGACCACTGAATACACGGATTACACGGAATACACGGAATCTACGAACGCATCCCCAGACTCGGAACATTTATTTGTCGAGCCAGATCCGAAGAAGCGACATAAGCTGTTCGGTCTCAACCGGCTTCGTAATATAGTCCGACGCACCCGCTTCGATACATTTCTGCCGGTCCCCTTTCATCGCCTTTGCCGTAACGGCGATGATAGGGACCGATCGGAATTTTCCTATCTTCCGGATCGCTTGCATCGCTTCGAAACCGTCCATCCCCGGCATCATGATATCCATCAAAACGCCATCGATGCCCGCAGTTTTTTGTAGCATCTCGATTCCATCCTTACCGTTCTCGGCGTAGACGACCTGCATGTTTTGACGCTCGAGTGCGCTCGTCAGAGCGAAGATGTTTCGAATATCATCGTCGACGATCAGCACCTTCTTCCCTTCGAGCCTCGGATCGGTGACGTTGACGTGCTTCATCATATTCTTCTGCCCGTCAGTCAGGTCCGCCACATCGCGGTGAAGGAACAGTGCGGTTTCGTCGATCAGTCGCTCGATCGAATCCGCATCCTTCACGATGATCGTATCCGCCAGCTTCTTTATCCGCGAAGTTTCACGTTTAGAGAGGTCCTTTCCAGTATGCACGATGATCGGAATTTCCGGACTGCCCGACAACTCCTTGATCTTAGCGATCATTACGCTCCATTCGACATCGGGCAGCATCAGATCGACGATCGCACAATCGAAACGTTCGGACGTGATAGCCGTCAACGCCTCTTTGCCAGTACCGACTGATGTGATCAACACATCCTTTCCGCCAAGGAGCTCGGTCATGCTTGTGCGAAGTTTCGCGTCATCTTCGACAAGCAACAATTTCTTGACCGTCTGTTGGGAAAAAGTCTTCAGCATCCTGATGCCATCGACAAGCTTGTCTCGGCTCGTCGGTTTCGTTTGATATCCAAAAGCTCCGAGCCTAAGCACGCGTCGCATGTCCTCGATCAGGGATACGATCTGCACCGGAATATGACGCGTCGACGCATCGTGCTTTAACCGGTCGAGCACTGCATACCCGTGCATACCGGGCAGAGTCAGGTCGAGCGTTATCGCGTTCGGCCGATACTTTCGAGCCGTCATCAAGGCGTCCTCGCCGTGCTGCGAAACCAGGCACTTGAATCCGACTTCGTGAGCCACGTCCATTAGGATTCGGGCAAATGTTGCGTCGTCCTCGATTATCAGAAGTACGGTATCGCCGGGATCGATACGCGAACGATCGTCGCTCACAATTATCTGTACCCGTGGCGGCGTCTCTTCTTCGGTCGTCCGCGACAATGTTATGAGGCTCGGCGTTGGCTTATCGCTCCCGATAAGGCCCTTTTCAGTATTGTCATCCTGCGGATTCAGCGAAACCGATTCGTAGCTTTCCGGTAGATAGAACGTGAACGTACTGCCCTCTCCGGGTTTGCTCTCAAGCGTGATCTCGCCGCCGAGCAGACGGGCGATCTCGCGGCTGATCGACAGGCCTAGTCCTGTTCCGCCGTACTTGCGGCTTGTGGTTCCGTCTTCCTGCTGGAACGCTTCGAAGATCAGCTGCTGTTTGTCTTCGGATATCCCGATGCCGGTGTCCCGGACGCGGAAAGCGATCACAGACGACGCTCGATTGAGGCTGTTGTTGTCATAACTCCAACCGCTGTCGGCAACATCGATCTCGACCTTAACCTGACCTTGCTGAGTAAACTTGAAGGCATTCGACAACAAGTTCTTGAGAACTTGCCGCAGACGTTTCGCATCGGTTTGCAATGTTTGCGGGAGCCGGTTGTGCAGTTCGATAACAAGCTCGAGGCCCTTGTCGTTTGCGATTTGGCTAAACGTACGATCGATGTCGGCACGAAGATCACCAAATCCGATCTCCCCGATCTCGACGCCCATCGTACCGGACTCGATCTTCGAAAGGTCGAGGATCTCGTTGATCAGAGCGAGCAGGTCGGCACCGGACGAGTGGATGGTCTCAGCGAATTCGACCTGCTTTTCGTTCAGGTTCGTTTCCGCGTTGTCGGCCAGCATCTTCGAAAGTATCAGCATCGAGTTCAGCGGTGTGCGAAGCTCGTGCGACATGTTTGCAAGGAATTCGGATTTGTATTTAGAGTTGAGCGCGAGCTGCTTCGCCTTGTCTTCGAGTGCCGTGCGGGCAAGCTCGATCTGCCGATTCTTTTGCTCAACCTCGCTTTTCTGTTCCGAAAGAAGCGTCGCCTTTTCTTCCAGCTCCTGATTGGTTTGCTGGAGTTCTTCCTGCTGCTGCTTGAGCAGCTCTTCCGAAGTCTGCAGCGATTGGGCCTGCAATTCGAGACGGCGATTCGTCTCTTGAAGTTCCGCTTGTCCGAGCTGCAGTTCTTGCGCCAGCGATTGCGACTGTTTGAGCAGCTCTTCCGTTCTCATGTTCGCCTCGATCGTGTTGATAACGATACCGATCGATTCGGTAAGCTGATCGAGGAATGCAAAGTGAATTTCGTTGAACGGCGTTAACGATGCAAGTTCGATGACCGCCTTCACCTGTCCTTCGAACAGTACCGGAAGTACGACGATGTTTTTCGGAGCAGCTTCGCCCAAACCGGAGTTGATCTTGACGTATTCATTCGGCACGTCCTTGATAATGATGCGTTGCTTTTCGAACGCGCACTGTCCGACGATGCTCTCGCCGAGCTTGAACTCGTTCGACAAAGATTTACGCTTTCGGTAGGCGTAACTGGCGAGCAGCTTGAGGACCGTTTCCTCCTGAGTTATATCAGCAATGTAGAACACGCCGTGCTGCATCTCGACCAGCGGCGCCATTTCCGAAAGGATCAGCCGGGCCACGGTAAGCAGGTCACGCTGTCCCTGCAGCAAACGCGTAAATTTCGCAAGGTTTGTCTTCAACCAATCCTGCTCGGTATTCTTCCGCGTCGTTTCGCGGAGATTGCCGATCATCTCGTTCACGTTGTCCTTGAGGAACGCGACTTCGCCTGATGCATCCACTGTGATCGAACGCGTCAAATCGCCCTTCGTCACGGCCGTTGCCACGTCCGCCATCGCACGCACCTGGTTTGTCAGGTTGGCCGCGAGCTGGTTTACGTTATCGGTCAAGTCGCGCCATGTTCCCGACGCACCCGGCACGTTTGCCTGTCCGCCCAGTTCGCCCTCGATACCCACCTCACGAGCCACGGTCGTAACCTGGTCGGCGAATGTCGCGAGCGTGTCGATCATCGCGTTAATGGTATCGGCGAGCTCGGCGATCTCACCAAGAGCTTCCACTTCGAGTTTGCGATTCAAGTTTCCGTTCGCGACGGCTGTCACAACGCGGGCGATACCACGCACCTGCGTCGTAAGATTCGACGCCATAAAGTTCACGTTGTCGGTTAGATCCTTCCACGTTCCGGAAACGCCCTTCACCTGCGCCTGCCCGCCGAGCTTTCCTTCGGTACCCACCTCGCGGGCCACACGCGTCACCTCGGATGCGAATGAATTGAGCTGATCCACCATTGTGTTGATCGTGATCTTCAACTCGAGAATTTCTCCCTGCACGTCGACGGTGATCTTCTTCGACAAGTCGCCATTCGCAACGGCCGTAGTAACCGTCGCGATATTTCGCACTTGCGATGTCAGGTTCGACGCCATGAAGTTCACGTTGTCGGTGAGATCTTTCCAGGTTCCCGACACGCCCTGCACGACGGCCTGACCGCCGAGCTTTCCTTCGGTACCCACCTCACGCGCCACGCGCGTCACCTCGGACGCGAACGACGAGAGCTGATCCACCATCGTGTTGATCGTATTTTTCAGCTCGAGAATTTCACCCTTAACGTCGACGGTGATCTTCTTGGACAGATCACCGTTCGCCACGGCAGTCGTAACGTCGGCGATATTTCGTACCTGCGAGGTGAGGTTCGACGCCATGAAATTCACGTTGTCAGTGAGATCTTTCCACGTTCCGGATACACCGAGCACCTCGGCCTGACCTCCCAGCTTTCCTTCCGTACCGACCTCGCGGGCCACACGGGTCACCTCTGATGCGAATGACGACAGCTGATCCACCATCGTGTTGATGGTGTCTTTAAGTTCGAGGATCTCGCCCTGCACATCGACGGTGATCTTTTTGGAAAGGTCGCCGTTCGCGACGGCGGTTGTCACGGCGGCGATATTTCGCACCTGGCCGGTGAGGTTCGACGCCATGAAGTTCACGTTGTCGGTCAGATCTTTCCACACGCCGGCGACATCCTTCACCTCGGCCTGACCGCCGAGCTTTCCTTCGGTTCCCACCTCACGCGCCACACGCGTAACTTCCGACGCGAACGAGTTGAGCTGATCCACCATTGTGTTGAGCGTGTCTTTCAGCTCGAGGATCTCGCCGCGCACTTGCACTGTGATCTTCTTCGACAAGTCACCGTTCGCCACCGACGTCGCAACCTCGGCGATGTTTCGCACCTGGGCCGTCAGGTTGCTGGTCATCAGGTTTACGTTGTCGGTCAGATCTTTCCAGACACCGGCCACGCCTTCGACCTCGGCTTCGCCACCGAGCTTTCCTTCCGTTCCCACCTCGCGGGCAACACGCGTAACTTCTGACGCGAACGAGTTGAGCTGATCCACCATCGTGTTCAGCGTGTTCTTGAGCTCGAGGATCTCACCGCGCACATCCACGGTGATCTTCTTCGATAGGTCGCCGTTCGCCACCGACGTCGCAACCTCGGCGATGTTTCGAACCTGACCCGTCAGGTTACTCGTCATCAGATTCACGTTGTCCGTGAGATCTTTCCACACACCGGCAACGCCTTTAACGTCCGCTTGGCCGCCGAGCTTTCCTTCAGTTCCAACCTCGCGAGCCACACGCGTAACTTCCGACGCGAATGACGAGAGCTGATCCACCATCGTATTGATCGTGTCTTTGAGTTCCAGGATCTCACCGCGTACGTTCACGGTGATCTTCTTCGAGAGGTCGCCGTTTGCCACGGCGGTTGTAACTTCGGCGATGTTGCGGACCTGACCCGTCAGGTTGTTCGCCATCAGGTTCACGTTGTCGGTGAGATCTTTCCACGTTCCCGACACGCCCTTAACTTCGGCCTGGCCGCCGAGCTTTCCTTCGGTACCCACTTCCCTCGCCACACGCGTCACTTCCGACGCGAACGACGAGAGCTGATCCACCATCGTGTTGATCGTGTTCTTCAGCTCTAGTATTTCGCCCTTAACGTCAACGGTGATCTTCTTCGAAAGATCGCCGTTCGCCACAGCTGTCGTCACTTCCGCGATGTTGCGGACCTGACCCGTCAGGTTGTTCGCCATCAGGTTCACGTTGTCGGTAAGATCCTTCCATGTTCCTGAAACGCCTTTGACCTGTGCCTGGCCCCCAAGCTTTCCTTCGGTTCCGACTTCACGAGCAACACGCGTCACCTCGGACGCGAACGCTCCGAGCTGGTTCACCATCGTATTCACCGTCTTACCGGTTCGCAGGAACTCACCCTTCAGCGGACGGTCGTCAATTTCGAGATTGAAGCTCTGCGACAAGTCCCCCTGCGCCACCGCTCCGATCACGCGTGCGACCTCGGTCGTTGGCTGGGCGAGATCGGTGATCAAAGTGTTCACCGAGTCGATGCACGACGCCCAGCCGCCTGATGCGTTGTTAAGCGTCGCCCGCTGAGCGATCTTGCCTTCCTTACCTACGACCTCGCTGATTCGTCCAAGTTCCGAGGCGAGCATCTCGTTCTTTTCGATTATCTCGTTAAGGGCATCGTAGATCTGGCCGGAGATGCCTTGATGCCGAGATGGAACCCGACCCGTAAAGTCGCCGTTCTTAACCGCGGTTAGAACGGTAAGTAAGAGATCGGGATCGAGGTAGTCTGAATCGGAATATCCGTTTGTCTTGGTTCGGCGGGTGGTTCCGTTTTTTGAGGTTCCG
>JANPJL010000297.1:0-5951 GCA_031425495.1 Acidobacteriota bacterium | reverse complement strand
CAGCTTTCGCAGGTGATTATCTGGTCGCCGCGTTTTACTTCGACCTTCATCTGCTCTCGGAGCGACATGAAACATGCACTGCATGAACCGTTCACAACCTCGGCCACGGCGATCCCGTCGCGGCTTCGTTGGGCGAGCCGGTTGTAAACTGCGGCCAATTGAGCCGGCAAAGTGACGAATACCTCGTGCCGTTTCTTTAGCTCTTCGTCGATCACCTTACGTTCGGCTTTCAGATCGTTATCAAAAACGGACAATGCTTCGTCACGCTTAGAATCAAGCGAACTTATCTCCTCGGCACGGCTCTCAAGTTCTTTCTCGACTTCTTCCACCGCCGTCATCTTCTCGAGGATCTGAGTCTCGAACGCCGTGATCTGTTTTTGCAAAGCGTCCGTTTCACGCATTGCAGTCTCATATTCTTTTTGGTTCTGGGCGTGCTTCAAGTTGCGGTCGGCCCGTTCGAGGTAGGTTTTGTTCTCCGCGATCTGCCGTTCGAGATCGGCTCGTTCGGCATGCAGGCGGTCGCGATTCGCCTGAATTTCACGGACAGAAAAGGCGTGCTGTTCAAACTCTAGTTCGAGAGAAGCACGCCTTTGTTCCGCGGTTTCGATTGATTTTTTTAATCGACGTATGTTGGTATCGGTCTTTTGTAAATCTACTAGTTTCTCAAGCTCTGCTTTCACTTCTTAAAATATCTCCTAATAAACCCCGGCAAAATCATAATAATTCTAGCCTACCATCGCCTGAAAAAAAAGCTCAGGCTCACGCGCCGAGAAAAACTGCGAACTGTCGCCCCAGTTGCACACTGTCAAAAGGGCCTGCCTCGACCACATTCCACACCGGCATTTCGCCTTTGCGGAGCAGTATCAACTCCACTCCGGCCGTGGGAATACCGAAATGGGTGATGCGGGCAGCGGCCAGCGCGCCATTACGCATAAAACCGTGAGCGGGGGTCCTCGTCCAACCTGCTTCGAGGGTCATGCGTCTAACTCCGGAGCGGACCCGGAGCAGGCTGCCGGCCATCGTTGAATTTTGAAAGGGAAATTCGTGTGGCTCTTCGCGTTCGATGACTATCGCCGGCTGTTGTCGGCTTGCGTCCGAAGCGATCTCGATCAACGAGTCAAACAACCACTGGATACTCGTCTGCCTGATCAGATCATTCGATTTTTTTAGAGCTAGGTAATCGGCTACGTCACCCCGTCCGGAAGCGTTGGCATCGTGGATGGCTGCGGCAAGAATTTGCGACCAGGCTACATCCAGCTCGTTCATAGATGCGAGGATAACGAGCGAAAACCGCGAATGCAATTTCGTGTTATCATTTCTCAATATTGATCGAAAGATCGCCACCTGCCGCGTTCGTTTTATGAAGTACGCCGTTCTCATTCTTGCGTTATTTTTAGGTCAGGGCATTACGGCCCAGACGCCGAAATCAAAACCAACACCCGCAAAAAAACCCGCTGCTCAAAAGCCGCGAACCACTTCGTCACCGCTGACCGAAAAAGATCAGTTCGCCAAGGCATCGGCGCATGAACTTGCGGCGGATCGCATTGCCGCGCTTGAGAAGTTCGTGACAGCATTTCCGCAATCGGAGAATCGTCAGGCCGCCGCCGATCTGATAGGAAGCTCGAGGGCGCTGATGGCCGAAGAGAAGCTGCTGTCGGGCAACGCGGCGGAGGCGGTCGCTCTTTTCAAGAAGGTCGTTGACGAAGCACCGCTGCCCATCCCCAACGAACTTTTCAACGAGTCGATCTCGAAGATCCCGTCCATGCTTTTCCGGCACGGCGAGCGTGCGGCCTCTTTTGAGATCGCCAAGCTTATCGAGTCGAAGGTGGAGAATAACTCCGCGCACTTGCTGGAGCTCGCAAGCTTTTACGTGAACATCGAGAATGGTTCCGAGGCAATGCGAGTCGCGGCAAAGGCCGCCGCCAAGGACCCAACATCCGCTGCGGTGTACCGCACGCTCGCACTTGCTCATCGAATAAATTTTGATGTGGATGCCGCGGCGAACGCTTATGCAAAGGCGTTGGAGCTGGAACCTGCCTCGTCGTCCTCGAGACGCGGTCTTGCCGAGATGAAACGGGCGCTCGGAAAATCTGATGAAGCGGCCACGCTCTATCGTGACTTGCTGGCGAAGAACGAAGCGGACGTTCCCGCCCGGACGGGTCTGGTGCTTGCGCTGTTCGATAGCGGTAAGCGAGACGAGGCGGAAAGCGAGATGGCGACAGCCCTCCAGAGGGCACCATCGAATTTTGTCCTCCTTGCGGGTGCCGCCTATTGGTATGCATCACGCGGTATCGGGGAGAAAGCCGTCGAACTGGCGGAAAAAGCACTGGCAATCGAGCCTCGTTACGTCTGGTCGCACATTGCTCTTGGGCGTGGGCTGATGGCCCGCGGAAAACCTGTACCGGCTGAACAAGTGCTGGTCCGTGCTCGCGCTCATGGTAACTTTCCGACGCTCGAATACGAGATCGCATCGGCGCGACTGGCGTCCGGATTTTTTCGCGACGCGGTAGAAGATCTATCGAAACAGTTCACGTTGACGGATGGCGGCGTAAAGACCAATCTCGGCGGCCGCGTCGCACACGTCGAAAAAACGCTCGCCGACCTGGTCGCATTCGAGAGGAAGGCTAGTATTTTTACACCGGTGGCCGCCGACACTGTCGAGGCATCCGAGACGCTCAGAGCTTTGTTGGAGCTCGACAAGCTCGCGACCGCAACCGCGGCCGCGAACGACGCAGAGATCGCGGTTGCAGTCGATGCCTTTGTGAAAGGTGCCGACAAAATGAAAGTGCACCGGCAGATCTATGCGGCCGGTCTCTTGCTGCAGAAACGCGTGGCGGTTGGCAAGGCCCTCGAATTAACGAAGGCGGCGACGGGTAATAGCGATACCGGCCTCGATGTCGCGGACCCGGGAGCTGCCGTGATGGCTAGCGAGCTCTACGAAAGCCGCGTGACGGCGTTTCGGAAAGGTGAGTACTTACTAGTGCCTGAGGTGCCGCGACAAACCCTCTCCGCTATACTCCGCGGGCGGATCGAAGAGCTGACCGGATGGGCCTTTTATCAGCAGGGTAATTTTCCCGACGCCGTAATCCGACTCCGCCGATCGATAAGCGTCATGCCCGACAAGAGTGCCTGGTGGCGCTCCAGCATGTGGCGACTCGGATCCGCTTTAGCATCTGACGGAAAAGATGCAGAGGCGCTGCATGCGTACATCGAAAGCTACAAAACTGACAAACCGGATTTCGGGAAATATGCCATCGTGGAATCGCTCTATCTTAAGATCAACGGAACCACGGATGGTCTCGAAGCTAAGATCGGTGCCGAGCGCGTCGCGGCGATGCCAATATCTTCGCCGATTGCTCCGGCGCCCGAAGCACCGGCGGCGGCCAGCACGAGCGAGGTGGTCCAGCCCGCAGCCGTAGCAACACCCGAGGCCGGGCCGATCGATGTGAAACCCGAACCCCTCAAGCCAACATCGGAGACGATTGTCGAGACCCGTCCAACCGAAGTATCGCCTTCACCCCTACAGGTACCGGTCAAAACTGAGCCGGTATCCCCCACCGTTTGGGAGGTGGAAGCAAAGAAAGAGCCACGGCCGTTGCCAACCGAAAACAAAACCGAGGTTGGAGCTGAGCCGAGGCCGGTAGAAGCGAGTGTCGCCGCGACGTCGGAGAAAGCTGCGACGACGGCCGACAAACCCGCGATCGTCGTTGAGCGAAAGGCGGTTCCCAAACCACTCTTCGAGCCGATAATCATCACGATCCCGAGCAACCGACCTGCCCGGATCGTTCCCGAGAAAAAGAATACGACGGCAGGCGAAAAGGATGGGGCGGTGAAGGCCGCGATTTCTTCTGGTGACGCCCGACCGCGCGTGATCGATGGGCAGGATGTGACGACGGATGAACCTACGCCGTGCCAGGTCGCCCTAAGCCAAGACAACGTATCGCTGATAAACGGCGGCGGCAGTGTAGGGATACTTGTAAATCTCGATGCGCCGGGTGACATCAAGACTCTCGCTGCGATCTCAAGCAGCCCGAAGGACGTCGAGGTCATTCTCGAACCGGAGATCGGCGGGGTACCCGACCGACGTCTCTATGTGATCAGATCGACAAGCGCGGCTCTCGGCGTTTACCAGATCGCGTTCGTCGCACCCTGCGGAAAAAAGGATTTGATCGTGACGGTTCGTTAATCTGCCCGGGACCTACGGGCGATCCGCTCGTTTCCGACCACAAGAACGATTAGAAGCAAAAAGAATAAGGCGTTTGCAGGCGTCCGCAGCGGAAAGTCAAAAAAGCTATGGACTAAAATTCCCAGACATCCGGCGAATGCTCCGGTCGTAATGCTCCGAAGCATTTTGTCGCTCCTGTTTCCGATCGCCGAAATTCCATTTTTAAAAAAGATCACGACGAAAGAGATCACACACGCGAAAGCGAGTATCCCGCCGTCGGCGAGCATCTGCAGATAGTCATTGTGCGCCCGCTCTACACGGTAGAATCCGTTCCACGTATCGAAGCGGGTGAAAGCGACACCGAAGGCGTCGAGGCCTGCGCCGATAATTGGATATTCGAGAAAGATCTTCCAGGCGATACTCCAGAAATGAAGCCTTCCACTGGTTACATCGGTCTGCCCGGATTGCAGTCCGATCCCGCGAAACAGCGATTCCTGACCGCCAAGCATGAGGACGCTGCCTAAAACAAGAACGACGAGACCGGTCGCTGCAGCGATGACCAAGAGATTTCTTTTGGAATTATCACCCGCGTCCTGCTGCTCGCGACGCTTTCCCCTGACGCGGACAAAACTCGCCGCCGCCGCGAAAAAAACTACACAAAGATAACCGATCATCCCACCTCGCGAACCCGTAAACACGACGGCCATACCCATTATGCCAGCAGCGAGGCCGACCATGAGTTTCCGCTCGCGACCGACGCTGGTGCCGAAAAGCAGGCCGAGTGCGATGCCGGATGTCATCTGCATCAACGCGGCGAAATGATGCTGGTTTACGAATGGCCCAAACGGGATCGCCTGCGGGGTCGGCCGCAGGCCGTAGATCGACTCGGGCATTGAGAGCCGCTGCAAAATTCCAAAAAATGCGATCAGCGCTCCGAAGGCCACGATGGCCGCTGCAATCTTTTTCACTTGGGATGCCGCACGGATATGAGCAAGGGCGGCGGCGAAGAACAGAAAGTACACGATCAAATGAATCAGAAAAAAGCGAGTCGCGTAGGGATCAAGCGAAAGGGCTCGGACCGGAGGAATATTCAGCAAAGCGGCCGCCTCGTCGTTGCCACCGATGGGGAGCAGCTGCACGGCGCCGATCGCGATAAGTGCGATGAGCGGGATCTGCAACGCGCTCGAACTGAAGTAGAGCTCGCCGCTCCGCCACGCGTCCGCGAGCCATAACAGTCCAACCAGCGTCATCACGACGAATAATACGCCGAGCGAAAGTGAATCGACCGCGCCGTAAGCGATGACCGAAACCATCGGGATGGCGCTGAGGATGAAGGCGATTATCGAACGGCTACGCGAATCTCCGGCGGCCGGTTCGTGAGTTGTGTCTGTCCTGTCGATCATTGTGCCGTTCGCAATGAGAAGTCATCGAACCAGAGGCTCCCGCTAACGGGGCAAATCGCCGTGCAACTTTCGCGGATGAGGCGAATGGATACTCCATCGGTCGATGGCCCCGTCCTGAACTTTATAACGAGCGGTGTCCAGTCGGCTTTCGCCGCGATCGGACCGCTCGTCGCGATCGATTTTCCATCCCCCGCGTCAACCACCTCCCATCGGAATGTCGCATTCGTCTTTAGCTCCGCCCGGTAGAACAGTGCGATCTCATGATCCTTTCCCGGATCTAGTGCGACCGTTTGCGAGATCGTGCGAAAGTCTTTGCCGTCCGTCGAGTTGAAGATCAGGAGAAGGCTGTTGCTGCCGCCGTGTTTCTGACTGTTGTTTAGTAC
>JANPJL010000296.1:0-3417 GCA_031425495.1 Acidobacteriota bacterium | reverse complement strand
TTTCCTTGTTTGAACTACCATTCGTCAGGCGACCACCCCGCAGCTACTGACTACTGACTACTGACTACCGACAACTGACCACTGACCACTACCCTACTGCTTCTCAATATACGGGCGTGCTTGGACGATGTAGATGCGGCCGTTCATTATGCCCCATTCGATGTCTTGCTCGCTTTTGCCGAAGATGCGTCGAATGTCGATCGCAGTTTTTGCGAGGGCTCGCGCCTGAACATCCGTCAGCACGCGTTTCTGGGCGTTCGCGCACTTGTCGCTTGTTTCTTTCAGGTCGCCGTTTCGGTCGAATGCGAGTGAACTCTCTTGTTGCGAGAGCGTCATAACAACCACCGAGTTCGATTTCGGATTGAACAGGATCTGCTCGGGCAGTCCACTGTTGTCGACGACCTTCGAATTATGACCGCAGACTGCGCTGATGTAGACAGCGTCCTTGTTTTCAACGTCGAAGGGATCTTTGGTGATCATCACTCCGCCTTTCGTCATGTCGACGCCGACCTGGACAAGGGCCGACATGTACACATCCTTCTGGCTTACGTAATTTCTAACCCGGGCGTCGTACGCCTCAAACTTCCACAACGATCCCCACACCTTCTTTACCGCTTCGATCAGCTTGGCTTCTTCGCGGACGTTGGCGACGCTTGAGTACAAACCTGCTCCGCTAAAGTTGGGCAGGTCCTCCGAGTTTGAAGAGCTCCTTACAAATACAGGCCGCGAACCGAGCTGCATACGCCACTTCGTAATTATTGCCCGTCGAAGTGCCGGATCGAATTTCCCGGCTTGGATCGAATTGCGAAACTCCTCAAGCTTTTTCCTACGGACGCGCGGGTTGTGAACGAACTCGAGGTTCTCCTGGTATTCAGCGATCTGTTCGGCAAGGCCATTCGCTTTCATGAATGAGTCGTACCAGTAAAACGGAATTGAAAAACCGTCGGGGACGATAACACCGGGCACACGTGAGTTGAGCATTTCGCCGAGGTTCGCAGCCTTACCACCATAGATCACGCTGTCTCGCTTTCTCATCTCCCGCAGACCGGCAAGCTTCTTCACCTGAAGATTCACGGGTGGTATCTGTTGGCCGGGTGAAATGTACTCGGTCTTGATCTCATCAAGCGAAGCGCGTTCCAGTTTGTAATCTGTTAGCGTCGCGTCGAGCTTGTAAACAAACGTGTCGAATTCGCGAAACAGTTTGTCCGCGTCCTTGATGTAGACATTCGGTATGCCCCAACCCTTCGCAAGAATGTTGATGTGCGAGAGGGGCGACGACGGCTTAGCGACGATGATGCCGCGGACGGGCGGGAGGCTTGCCGGCAACTCTTTGAGAACGATGATCTCGTTATCACCGATCTCAACTGTGTCGTCGAGTTTATCGATGATGTGAATGCGGCCCACCGCTTTTCCAGCGTTTAGTGCGAGATAAGCCTGGTTCTTATTCAGTTCCGTTTGGAGCACACGTTCGATGCTCAACTTCTGAGAAGCGTCTTCCTGCCTCGTCGAATTTGGTTTGTACGCGACTGGTGCGAAGAAATGTTTGTTGATCGCCTCATTCGCGATCGTCATGTGCTCGGCCGTTGCAAGGTCGCCTTCCCATAACTCCCATGTAAATTTCTCGACCGGTTTCTGCCACGCGATGGTTCCGACAATAAAGCGCCGGTCGGCATCGATGTAGATCGGCTTAAAGACGTCGGCACCACGCGGAACAAGATATGTCGCGAGCAGAAAATCTTTGTGGAACTTGTACCGCTGCGAGTTGACGAAGTAGACCTTGTTGTCGGCCTTGCGATCGATCACAAACATCGAATGCGGAAGCGCGTAAGGTGTGTTCGGATGATATGTGCGAGAGATAGAATCGAAGTCAGATTGCGACATCACTTTAGCGAGCGAATTCTTTTTCGAATCCGGCCTCTTGTCCATCGCTCCGTCCGGCTCCCGGGTCGGTGACGGCTTACGGGACATCTGCGCGTGCAAGCGTGGAACCGTGAAAAGGTGAAAAAGTGAAAAGGCTAAAACGTTGAATGCCAAAAGCATGAATAAGGCGCGCATTGGTCCCGCAAGGATCGGGAGCCTTTTTACTCTTTCACTTTTTCCCGCTTTCACCCTTTCACCTTTCAACTTTTTCACACTTTCACTTTTCATCATTTTCACTTTACCGGAACGTTCCGTCGCGCATTGCATCAAGCTGCTCGAGTGATTTAACACTTACTCCAAGATCGCGGTAGATCCCGTCCTCGATCGTGTAGATCCAGCCATGGACCTCCAATTCGTGACCGCGGCCCCACGCATCCTGGACGATCGTCGTTTCGCCCACGCTCACGACCTGTTCGATGACGCTGATCTCGCATAATTTGTCCAGCCTCGTAGCGTAGTCCGGCAACGCGGCTAGATTTGCCCGGTGCTTATGCATTATGTCCTGGATATGCCGGAGCCAGTTATCGATCAACCCGAAACGGGCGTCATCGAACGCGGCCTTTACACCTCCGCAGCCGTAATGACCACAGACTATGATGTGTTTGACCTTCAAGACCTCAACGGCGAACTGCATAACGGACAGGCAGTTCATGTCGGTGTGATTGACCAGGTTTGCAACGTTTCGATGAACGAACATCTCGCCGGGGAGAAGCCCGATGCTGGTGGCGGGCGTTATCCGGCTATCCGAGCAGCCGATCCAGAGATACTCAGGCGTATGAATACCGGAAAGCTTTTCAAAAAAATCGGGGTCCGTTTCCTTTATGTTCTGGGCCCAAGCCCTGTTTCCGTCGAGGAGATGTTGTAGTGTGCTCACAGAACGATATGTTATCGCATCATTGGATTCGAGTCTCGCCTGCGCAAGAAAACTCCCCTCCTTGCTTAGGAGGGGTGGTAGTTCTGCAAGAAAACTCCCCTCCTTGTTTAGGAGGGGTGCCGACGCTTCGTCGGCGGGGTGGTAGTTCGGAAGAATCAGAGATCGCCTGGTCGGAGGGCGACCCAGTCGCTACCGCTCCCGGTTCTGACTCGTGCTGCCGTGCCTCGTCGGCGGGGTGGTAGGCTGACGGGGTGGTAGTTCCACAAAGAAACTCCCCTCCTTGTTTAGGAGGGGTGGCAGCCGCTTCGGCTGACGGGGTGGTAGTTCGGAAGAATCAGAGATCGCCTGGTCGGAGGGCGACCCGGTCGCTACCGCTCCCGGTACTGACTCGTGCTGCCCCATGCTTCGACCTTCCATCAAAGAACCCGCTCGATCGCATCACAAGCCGACTCCGTTCCACCCTCACTATTGACGATCCCCGCGGCTTCGACCGCTCGACGACGATAGCTGTCGTCGATGAATATCCGCTTCAGCTTCTCCACCGCAGTATCGACGCTGTAACTGTCACGTTCGATCGTCTCCGCAACTCCGAACCTGCGACATCGAGCGGCATTGTCCGGCTG
>JANPJL010000295.1:0-37449 GCA_031425495.1 Acidobacteriota bacterium | reverse complement strand
CTATGGGTGATCCTGGCGGGCGGTATTATAGGGATCGTAAAGCTTTTTCTTCTCGATCCCGTGCTTTAAGCTAGCGGTCAAGTAACTTATGTCGAAGTATGTCGAACAACTCCGGCGGTTTGAATTTACCGACATCCTCGGGTGGTCGTACTCTCGCTTCGCGACGTTTCAACAGTGCAAGCGAAAGTATTTCTACGAATACTATTCTAAGCGTGACATTGAGAACGTGGTCAAGATCCGCGTCCTCAAGCATCTCACGACCGTCCCGCTTGAGATCGGCAACATCAGCCATAAATTGATCCAGACCTTGCTAAAGCGTTTACAAAAAACTTCGGAAGAGATCGACCTCGAAAAATTCTACGATTACGCGCGACGCACGACGATGGACATCTGCAAGGAGAAGGTGTTCGAGGATGTCTACTATCGAAAGCGTGCCGGCATTGACTTCGAGACTGAGGTCTTCGGCCCGGTGTCGCACGCGATGAAGAATTTCCTAACGAGCGATCGCCTGCAGTGGCTGTTTGAAGAGGCTCTGGTGACGAACGGAGACTGGATAATAGAACTGGACGACCGGAGTAAATACGGCGAGTGCCGCATCAACGAACTGAAAGCGTATTGCAAGGTCGATTTCATGTTCCCAATCGACGACGGGCTTCACATCATCGACTGGAAAACCGGCAAAGAAGATTACGCCAAACACAGCCTGCAGCTTCGAGGCTACGCCGGCTGGGCGAACTTTCAATTCAAGACCGACTACTCTCTGATCCGCACGACGATCGCGTATCTGCTGCCGGAATATAACGAAACGTCTGTCGTCTTGAACGAATACGACATCGACGATTTCGCTGCTCAGGTAAAGGATCAAACCGATCAGATGTACGAGTTTTGTGAGGTTCCGGAATTAAATATTCCGCTACCAAAAGAACGATTCCCAATGACCCAGGTCGTCAACTTCTGTAAGAGCTGCAAGTACCGCGAACTCTGCGACCGGAAGTGACCCCGAATCACGATCGACAACAACGACGGCGGACGGAACCATAGACGGCGTTTATTCTAGGGTGATCTTCGTCAAAAACGCTGCACCCCTCCTCCTAGATAGAGGAGGCGTGCAGCGTTGTGCCGACAAAGGCTCCGTTTAACGGAACGGCTCCAGATGACAAATTCATTTAGCGATTGCGTCGCTTCGCCGCGTTGATGCGGTCTTCCGCGTCACGTTGCGCGATCTTTGCCTGCTCCTTAGAGAGGCGAAGAGCGCGTAGTGTTTCGCCGATGCTATCCCCGCTTGCGAGGCCCGCTAGAATTCCGGGTGCAGTTACATTCGGATATCTAGTGTTCATGTTATCGGCAATAACGTGCGCAGCCACGAAGTTCCCGTAGTTGAGATCCGGATTAGTGAGAAGCGCCGCTTGGTATCGCGCACGCATCTCCTCGGGCGTCGTGCCGAGCCGCCGAGATAGCCCGCGATAACGGTTGAGGTCCGTATCGGTCATCCGATTAGCATTGTCGCGAGCGAGACGTGCACGATCGATGCCGGCGTCGGAACGTCCATTCGAACGGGTCGAAGCGGTTTCGCGTCCCGTGTCCGACCTACCGTCGGAACTGCTCGACGATCTTCCCATTCCACGATCAACGCCAGTGCCCGACGGAGGTCCCGCATTTGCCGGCCGTCCGCCGCCTGCATTACCGCCGCCACCGCCACGACCGCGACCCTGAGCAAAGGTATCCGTTGCGACGCATAATAGAAGTGCCGCCGCAAAAATTGTCAAAATACTGTATTTCATCGAAATTTCCCCCTTCAGAAAACCATTTGTTACATCGAGTGGATGACGATGACAGGGGTAAGGGTTTCCCGCTAATCGCCCGCTGTTACATTCTTCAGGGCTACTGGAACGCAGGACCGGACGAATGATCGCTAGGGGAGCGCCATATTTACCTGCCGGACAGGCGGGTTGCATTTCGGGAACTCACTTTCCAATATCGCGCCGATATTGCATTCCTTTCCACGAGATTTGTTCGACGGTCGAATAAGCAGTAGACAGAGCTTTTTCGAGAGTTTCGCCCGTCGCCGTCACACCGAGTACGCGCCCACCGGCGGTTAGGAAGGATGAAGGATGAGGGATGAAGGATGAATCTGACCGCGGTTCTCCGCCCGCATCCTTTATCCCTCCGCCCTCATCCTTCCGCCTTCCGCCTTCATCCTTCATCCTTCCTCCTTCATCCTTTTCCGCCGTTCCCCCGTGAAAGATCGTGGCATTACCAAGGTTCGCTCCTCCGCCCAGACCGGTGATCAGATCTCCCGTCCGCGGTTTCTGCGGATATCCTGCGGCGGCGAGGACGATACACACCGAGTTTCCCGCGCTCCACTTGATCTGCGTATCCGCCAGTTTTCCATCCAGCATCGCTTCGCAGATGTCGACCAAATCGCTTTCCAGGCGGACGAGAATCGCCTGCGTTTCCGGATCGCCAAGGCGGACGTTGTATTCGAGGACCTTTGGTGTTGCGGTGATGAAGGTTTGCTGCTCGGCGTCACCGCGGACTGCGGGGCTCGCGTTTTCCCCGGTCATCATAAGACCGAGAAACAAAATTCCGCGAAATGGAAAGCCTTCCTCGATGCATCCCGCGAGAGTCGGCTCGATGATGTCTTTGATAATTCCTTGGGTCTGTTCCGGCGATAAAAGGCCGGCGTCAGTGATGGTCCCCATACCGCCCGTGTTCGGCCCGGTGTCGCCCTCGCCGATACGTTTGTGATCGCGTACGGGCGGCATTAGCGCGTAGTCACGCCCATCGGCAAACATCAGCAGCGAGACTTCCCTGCCCTCGAGAAATTCTTCGAGCACGATCTTCTCCGCCGCATCCGCGCCTACCAGATCGACAAGTTCCGTACACGCAGCGATCGCCTCGGCACGATCGCGGGCAACAACTACGCCTTTGCCAGCAGCGAGGCCGTCGGCCTTGACGACAACGGGTGCTGACTCGGATCCAAAATGTCCGGCCTGGAGAGTCTCGATCGCCTCGGCCGGCGAACGTGCGGTGTGATACTTCGCCGTCGGTATCGAATGACGCGACATAAAATCCTTTGCGAAGGCTTTGCTTGCCTCCAGGCGAGCAGCAGCTCTTGAAGCGCCTACGATCCGCAGACCCCGGCTCTCGAACTCGTCCACGATGCCGAGAGCTAGCGGCCCCTCGCCTCCGACGAACGTGAGGTCGATCCGCTCGCGCATAGCAAAGTCTGCGAGGGCTTGAGTATCCTCCGCGCCGATCGTGACACATTCGGCGAGCTGCGCGATCCCGGCATTACCGGGTGCGCAGAAAAGTCTCTCCACTCGCGGACTCCGTGCGAATGTGGAGCAGATCGCGTGCTCGCGTCCGCCGGAACCGATAACTAGAACCCTCATAATTGCTTTATTAACCTGCGGTGGATGATATATAATCCAGGACAAGCGAAGCTTGACAGTGCTTCGTGATAGTAATAAGGTCGAAAACGCACCCAAAACAAAACGGCGCCGGACTTCAGTAAACTTCTATCAGTAGAATTTACTATAAAGTCTTTCGTTTATCGAATTTTAGGTCTGCGATCGCGACGGAAAAAAGTATTGTAAAACTGTGACGTTCAGCGACGACAGAAACTGGTAACACGCCGACGAATCGACACTACAAGGAGGGTTCCGCAATGTCCGAAAATGAATTGACAGAGACGGAGGCTGGCCCGACAACGCAACTCGCCGACGTTGCCGAATTTGAAGACACACCTATACTTTGCATCGACTGCGGTTCTACTTTCACGTGGACCGTAGGCGAACAGGCATTCTTCCGAGATAAGAAATTACAGAATCCACCCAAGCGTTGTAAGGAATGCAAGCAGGCCAAGAATGAACGGCTTGCCGCGATCGCGTCGGCCCAGGCGTCGGGCGTCAGGCAAAGGATCGAAGTAGCCGTAAACTGCGCCAAGTGCGACGAGACAACGACGGTCCCTTTCTACCCCTCTCAAGGCCGTCCCGTCTACTGCCGCTCATGCTTCCTGGAAATGAACCCCGCCATCCTGAACGGTAACGGACAAGGTTAGTGGATAGTGGACAGTGGATAGTGGTAAGTGGTAAGTGAAGAGGTCGAACGATTCTTCACTTACCACTTACCACTTACCACTTACCACTTACCACTTACCACTTACCACTTACCACTTACCACTTACCACTTACCACTTACCACTATCCACTTACCGTTACCCCCCCACGTGTACGTTCGGACGCATCTCTGGGTCGGGTTCTGCCTGACGTAGGATCTCGCGGGTGACGGGGGCGGTGTCCCCTTCACCAAACAGGATGTATCGAGCCAGGTACATGATCGGGTTGCCTTCGCTCCACCCAAAGTAGACGTGCGGGATCTTACCTGTCGTATCGCGCAAGTGGAGCAAGAGCGCGGCGATGGCGTTCGGGACAGCCGGCGATTCCGTCCGGAGGATCTTGTATCCGTCGACATCGACGCCTCGAATCTTCAGACCGCCGGTAAACTCAGATGCATCGCCTAGATCTATCTCGTAGAAGAGCACCGGATCGGTCGCGGGGATATGGTTGTCGATCCGCTTCTCGTGCTCCTTAAAACGGTACTCGGCTACGTTACCGATCTCTCGCCGATTTGTCACGATCCTGATATCGGCCTCGGCAGCCTCCTCAATAAACTCCTGCGCCTTCGCATCGAATTCGATCTTACCGACTCGGATCTCCGTAGTTCGCAAAGCCCGTGAAATAAATGAGGCCGCAATGATCCCGAAAATAAACATCGACGCGATCTTTATACCGCTTGGCTGTTGGAAGATGTTAAAGATCGTCGTGTAGATAAATACGAGCGCGATCAGAAGATAAATGATCCACGACTTCTCTTTGCGCCGGCGGGACGAGATCGTCACCGCAACGGCGGCCGATGTCATCAATACTAGTACTCCCGTGGCGTACGCACCGGCTTGCGCATCAACCTCTGCCTTAAACAAAACCGTTACGAGGAAGCAGATACCGGTAAAGATCAGTACGAGTGGTCTGGTCGCCTTCGCCCAATCCGGTGCCATTCCGTAGCGCGGCAGGTATCGTGGGACTATATTCAACAACCCAGCGAGAGCAGACGCACCAGCGAACCAGAGGATCATGATCGTCGAGACGTCATAGACGGTCCCGAATGCGCCACCCAACATCTCGTGAGCGAGATATGAGATCGCACGACCGTTCGCTTCCCCGCCTTCCTGGATTTTATCGTACGGGATAAGCATCGACGTGATGATGCTACTGCCCATGAGGTAGAAACTCATGATGATAGCGGCCCAGGTGAGCAACTTCTTACCGTTGCGGATGCGGCCATCGAGATGAGCCTGCGCTGCGGGTGGGAGCTCGGTGTCGTCGACCCGCGTTGCGTGGAGCGAGCGAAGATCTCCATTCTTGGTATCGACGTCACTCTTTACAAGTGGCATTACCACTACGCCCGTTTCGAAACCAGACAGCCCGAGAGCGAGTTTTGGAAAAAGGATCATCGCCGAAAGCGCAAGCCACGCGACGCTGCCGCCTACACTCGGATGGGTCCACAACATCGCCTGCCAGTTTGTAAAAACCTCCGGGTGAATACTGATCTGGTAGAAACCGGTAGCGATCGTGATCAGATTTAGCACTAAGTAGACGGCAACAATACCTACGGCGATCCCGATAGCCTCGTTGAAGCCTTTCAGAAACACCGCACCAAGCATCCCGATGAGGACTAGCGTGACGATTATCTTGTGATTTAAAAACTGGAGATTATGCTCGACGAAAGGATTCTCGATAATGTGCGCAGTCGCGTCGGCCGCCGACAAAGTGATCGTGATAATAAAACTCGTCGCGACGAATCCGAGAAGCATCAACACGAACATTTTCCCTTTCCACCGGGAAAGCAGCTTCTCGAGCATCGATATCGATCCGTCACCATGCGGACTTTCTTCGGCGACCCGTCGGTACATCGGCAACGCACCGAAAAGCGTAAGAAGAACAAGCACAAACGTCGCGAAGGGCGACAAGGCCCCGGCGGCGAGCAAAGCAATACCAGGTTGATAACCCAACGTCGAGAAATAATCGACGCCGGTCAGGCACATCACCTTCCACCAAGAGTGTTCGTGATGCCGACCCTCAGGTTCGTGCGGCCCCTCGATCTCTTCAACCTCGTTGAATAGCCAACGTGAAAACCCGCTGCGACTTTTCTTTTTCATCTTCAGGTAGACACAAAAATGCGGAGACTAGAGTTCATCTCCGCCTATGGATCCGAATAAATTCTGCGCATGCCTCGTGCACTATGCATTGAGGTTGAAATTAATATGAAGTCGATATAACTGTTTCAGTTTACCTTTACGAACCTTTAGGTCAAGCGCCAGGCCGAAGGTATCCAGTTTAAAATATTTAGGGCGGCGTCTCCCACGCCGCCGCCCATTTTGGTCACAAGTCCTCACCCCTCGTGACCGGATGTTCACCGGGGAGGTGAACACTCCGATTATGCATAATGTGTATTAAATTGCAACAGGCTTGTCGGCCGGGATTTAGTCGTCCAAAGTCGCGACCCTCGCTGCGGAAATTCCAAAGTTGTCGACGGAAAGCCCGCCGATGATAGCGCGTTTGTAGCCTCGATCCGACTCGGCAAAAATGGAGTATTCGCCTTTTGGTGTCCCAGGCGCTACCCGTAGCTCGAACGAGACAACACTGATTTCCGGGCCATAGTCGATTGACCGTAGGGTGCCCGGAGTAACGGAAAGATTCGATGAGGTAAAACTCAGGGAAAGTTTCTTGGGATCCAGGTTTCGACCGCCAAGGTAGATCACGTAAGAACGTCCGGGTGATAATGGGAGCGCCATTTCAGACATCTGTCCGTTAAGCCCGAGGAAATCCACTTCGAAATCACGGGCTGCCACCGAGACGGACCTGACCGGGATTTGGACAGTTTCATCGGATGAAACGATGACGGTGCCCAGTTCCTGAGCGGACACGGCATTTTTTACGCGGCCTGTTTCGTGAGCAAATACACGGTACTTGCCATCGCTCAACCCGTCGAACCGGAACGCTTCTCCGGGCAACGACCTTGCAGTGCCGTTAACCCTACCCGACATGTCTTCGATCCAGACCTCAACACTGCGGACCTGTTTTCCCGTAAACGAGATACGACCTTCGACACTGCCGCAGCACTCAGCGTCTTCGCGGCCGCCGTAGATCGCTCGGGCGATCGTAATGTCATCGGCGGCCAGAGTGCGCAACGCAAAGTTCTGCAAACCGAACACGCCATTCCGGGCATTGCTGGCATGCATAGTCGAGCCGAGTACCGTGGAATGGTTAAGCCCAAGCAAGTGACCGACCTCATGTGTAATTGTGGATTCGAGGTCAAATGTTCCGAGTGTCCCGTCGGTAGAAAATTGCTGGTAGGGATTCAGGACAACGTCAGCTTCGGTGATTACTCCGCGACCGTTGTAGAAAACCCGCGTAGTCGCGGCCGCATTTTCAGGGTCCTTTGCAAACAGCAGTACGTTTTCCGTTGTCGGAGCGATAGTGATCAGGTTGACTCCGTCGCCGGCGGCACCCGACGGACTTGCGTTCAACTTCTCCGAGTCAACTTGCTGAAACTCGACGTTAGCTATGCGCGACCATGCTTCGAGGCTGCGAGTGATCGCACCCGTGACGTCGCTGTCCGCTTTCATATTCGGGCTTTCACGTAGAAGTGACGCGGAGATGGCGATACGGATCACCCCGGGCTTCCATCGCAGATTCGTAATAGCTTCGTCACCCGCGAGCAACGCCGAGTTTGCCAGCACGGGTGAGAATGCCGCAAGCGACAATAGTGCGATGACGATTTTCCGGAAACGGGACATCGACAAATACAGTTATTCCGCAATAAACCCTTCGAGATTCTCCCGGCCCACGCTCTCGAGATCCGCGAATGCGACGATCAAAAGAAGCCCGACGAGCGAAATTGTCGCAAGCACATAGAGAATTGCTATCTGCTCAAGGTAGATTAGGGTTCCGATCACTATTGCGACCGCAAGTAACCAAAGAAGAGCTGTTGTTCGTCGCCCTAGTTTATGTTGTTTATCTGCCATAAGATCACTTTCCCTGGTCACGGGAATGTAGAGGATACGATGCTATTGAACCAAATTTGGGTGGTTTCGACAATTACGAGTTGGAAATACCGCGCCTCAATCGATGATTCGCAGGGGAAGATTCGCGAGTGCCGAACTCTTTGAGCCGCCGTTGTCGATGACGGGCGGGCGTGCCCGCGCCGGTCTTCCTTTCTGAGGCACGTCTACGATATCGAACGGCTTTAAGACAGGATCGTCCGCCTGACCGGCGGCGATCTTTTGTACGTCCGCCGTGATCAACTCTGTGCGGCTGCCGTCGCGTCGAAAGACTGTAATACTGCTGTTCGCTTCCTTGGCAAGTCCGCCGGCCATCGCGATAGCTCGGGATAACGTCAATTCGTTTCGCAATGCGATCTGCTGTGGAGCGTTCACTCCCCCGATAATATACACCGGTAAAGCTTCGACCACGGTGACGATATCTCCGCTCAGGATACGCGGGTTAGCTGACGGATCGCCACGGAGTATGTCAACGATCTTGATTATGGTTCGTTCCGCCCCGATCGGCTGGCTGGCTTTAACGAACTCACTTTCAGCGGTTTTCGGAGGCCCGGTGCAGCTAAGATTGGCCGGCCTGAAAACCGAGACCTCCCCGCTGGACCGATCGGTTATCCCTCCCGAAAGGGTCAGCATTTCGTTCAAATTTATGGGGCGCTTGATCTGAAAACGTTGAGGGGTCCTAACAGCTCCGTTTAGGAATGCTACCGCTCGGTTCGACCGGTCCAGGATCCGGACCGATACCTTCGGTTCGCGAAGTGTTTTTGCAAGTTCGGCTTGAACGGCTAACGAAAGATCGTGTTCACTGCGGCAGAGCGCGTATATCTGGTTTTCCAGCGAGTCCAAGCCGTCGAGAAAACCCTCCGGCGTAAGGGAACCCCGCCAATCGTGCTCGAAGCTTCCCACGACGTCTACTTCGATCAAGTCCCCAAAATGAACGAGAGCGGCTTGAGTCGGAACCTCTGCCTGACCAAACGCCGACAGGCGTGACAGTAGTATTAGCGAAAGAAAGATCGCCGATAAGAGCGATCTATGAGCTTTGAGGAGCTTCCCTGTCGACAGGATCTGACGGCGCTTTCGCGCAAAAAGAAAATTCAAACTACAACCTTCCTAGTGATCTTCACCGTTTTTCCTACTTTTCGTTTTTTTTCCCCGGCCGTTGACGGTGCCGGGGACGGCGAATCCCTTAAATTCGAGATTACATTTGTCGCATAGCAGGTTGTATCGAAAAATAATCTTCGACAAGAACGGCGTCGGCCGATATCCACGACGCACACGAGAACTCCGACACTTTGGGCACCTCTGCGAAATCATTTTGTTTATGACGGAAAGCCCAGGTCACTCGAGGCTCGACCTCACCTGAAGCTTTGTCATTTCCCCCTCCAGATGTTCGATCGATTCGCGATGGCCAATGGGGTCATCTCGTTGAAGCAAGTACAAGGCGTCCTTATACAAACTTACCGCACGTTTTTCATTTCCCTTAAAGGCGGCTCGTTCAGCTCGCTCGACCAGATCGGTTACTTTAATAGAGGAGACTAGCTCCACCAGTAATTTTTGCGAATCCAGCAGCGTCGGGTCCTCGGGATATGATTCGAGAGCGAAACTGACCACTCCTAAAGCTGACTCCGCTGAATCCAGTTTAGTCGTAACCGTGGTCTGAATACCAGAAACTTTCGTCATTGCCCTCGATTCAAGCTCGGCCCATTGCAGCATGTGGTAACGATGGTAGCGGCTTGCAACCTCAGTTCCCCGCCGGAGAGCCGCGATTCGCGGAGAGCCGGCTCCGACGTTCGGCAACTCACGCTCCACCGCGACGAGATACTCTCTGCAAAGCTCAAAGACCTCCCTGTGTCCTTCTGAGAATCGACCTAAGACCTTTGCCGCATCTGACTTTCTTGAGATTTCGTGGAGGATCGAGGCGTTTCTCTCGAGCGTAAGCTTTGCCGGTTCGCGATCCGGAAAACGGCGGTTGATTCCCTGGATATTCCTGTCCATCTGCCTCTGTGAACGGAGGAAGCGATCGCGCGCTTCGCGAAGTATCACTTCGCGGATCACGACCGCGGAACCCAGTACGATAGCCGCGCCAATTCCCGCCGGGATCCAGGGCATGGTCGTGTCCCGGCCATCCTGGAAGAGTCCCCAGACAAGGAAAAACAATGCGATCGCTACAGCTGCCGTCAAAATATAATAGTTCGACGCAGGCAGCCAAAATGGACGTCGGTATCGCGAAATTTCGCCTGGATATCTTTGCATGAAGGCGACGGAGTACGATCTCGAGAGTCAAGTTGGATCGTGGTTCATAGTGGGATTTTTGTCGATAATTGTCAATCCGTTTCCAGACGCCGGTTCCAGAACTATTTGCTATAATCGCGTTCGATGAAACGATCGAAGCGCCGTCAAGAGAAGCTCCCGGTTTTTGATTCGATTCGAAAACCGACGGCTCCGCCCGGACAAAAGATGGGCACCGACAAGCCTGATGAACTGGCGCGTCCCTCCCTCCGGAAGACAAAACATAAAAAGAAGGTAGATCCGAAACAAAACGATGCCGATCTTCAATAAGCGAAAGCAGGAATCGCCGATCATTAAACGCATCTGGGCGAGGCCCGAGATGCAAGTTACATTTCGTGCTGAGATCATGCCCGGACGGTCGCGTGAAGAACGCACTTACCGGATCAAGAGCGTTAGGCCCAACGGGCGGGTGACACTATATGATTTTCCTGACGAGCATCGCGAAGGCGAATTCGAACGGATCAATTTTCTACGGGATATCGTTAAGTGACTTGAGCGGCGTCCCTGTTTCCCATTCATACACCCTACCGACTTCTAACGGCTGGACATTCGGCAGTCCGAGACTAGCGACTTGCCCGACGATCGTATCGCGATACATCGGCTTCATATTTATGATGTAGAAGGGGCAGCCGGTGCCGATCGAACACTTCGCAAGCTCGGATCCCAACCGTTTCGGTGTTAGGTGATGGGAAATCCGGGCGAGGTCGTCGAGCTCGTTCGGAAATGCACATTCGATCAGGATCGCCGACATCCCGCTGTAACTATTTATCGAACTCCAGAAACCGTCCATCTCCGCGGTATCGCCGCTGACAGCGATCGTCGCGGAGCCGTCAGAAACAACGTAGCCCGCGGACGGCACGTTGTGATTGACGGCGATCGAACGGAATGAAAGATGTTTGATCCTAAGACTCTCGCCTGGATCGAAGACCTTGTACTCGAGTACCGGGCCGTGTGAGTTAGAGAGTTCCGAGAAACGTGGGTACACGGACCAGTTGAATACATCGCGCTCCAGCGTCTCAATAACCGTCCCCGGCCCGTAGACCCTGATGGGTTCGGTAAGGGTTGAGAAAAGGTCGTCGATGAATAACGGGAGTCCGGCGATGTGATCAAGGTGGGCATGGGTGAGGACGATGTCGCGGATCTGGTTCTGCTGAACCGAGGTTACTGCCATAGCCAAACTTCCGGCGTCGATCGCAACCGTATTGTCTATCACGAGACAAGTAAGATGTTGCCGCGGCGATGCCGTGCCGTCATCCTCAAATGTACTGGGCAGTAGCTGAAGTCTCACTATTACTTATCGGGCACAGGTCTCAGCCCTGCCGCCGTCGACAGCATAAGTTACGCCTGTGATCCACGAAGCTTTTTCCGAAGCCAGGAAATAGATCAGTTCCGCAACCTCTTCCGCGGCACCCGCCCGGCCAAGCGGATGCGTATTTTCCGCGTTGGCCAGGAATTTCTGATAATCATCTTCGGTCATACCGCTGCGCTTATGCAGGTTTGTAACGACGACACCCGGGTTAACCGCATTAACGCGTACACCCTTTGGAGCAAGCTCGAGTGCGGTACAGCGTGTAAGCTGGTCGATCGCAGCTTTTGATACGCAGTAGGCGAGCACGTTCGGAAACGCTCTCGTACCGGTCACACTCGACACATTAACGATATTTCCCTTCACGGTTTCCAAGTAAGGCACGCACTTCTGAGTAAGATAAAAAACGGACCTCAGGTTCACGTTCATCATCTTGTCCCACTCGTCGAGCGTCGTGTCTGCGATGTTGCCCGATTTTATTATCCCTGCTGAATTCACTAGAACGTCGATCCGCCCAAAATGCCCGATCGTTTCTGAAACAAGGCGATCGACCTGCGACATTTCCGTTATGTCGCCGAGGTGGATCCTTACCGACCCGGGGCCATTCCGACTCTCGTCACGCAAAGCGATCAGTTCCGCTTCGTTACGTCCGAAAGCAACGACGTGGCTTCCGTTGTTTGCAAAGAGCGCCGTAGTCGCGCGTCCGATACCGCTACTCGCGCCGGTGACGACGGCGATCTTGTCTTTCATATCCTGATGACGATCACGTTTTTAAGTTTTATAGGATCGTTAAGAGGATAACAACGAAGTTTGAATCGTCCAAATATGATGGTCGACGCTGACGGATCAAGTTTTTTGCAAAAATAAAGCGGCGTTCCATGGGAAGCCGCCGCGCTCGTCTTGATGAACCGAACTCAATACTTAGAGCTCGCTCGGTTGTGGAGCCTGATTAAAAAACTTTTCGATTGCGACCTTCGTTTCTTCGCGCTTTCGGGTCTGTAGATCTGTAACCCATGTCGTAACGTTAGCGACGACCTCTCTAGCGGACGAGCGGCTGGACTTTGCAACCACCTTCGCCGGAGCTTGAACCTGCCCCTTCTTTATAACCCTGACCTTAATTCCTTCTTTCATGATTGCTTCCTCCTTGCTCGTTTCTATGTTTATGAATTCGTATGTAAATCGCTCGGTGTTACCCGATTATTTCTATCACGCTCGTGAAAGCAATTAGCATGCCGTCTATTGAACGTACGACTCGTACACTTTTGCGGGCGTAAACTTTCGCTCTAAGACTCGGCGTAATGCCTTGGCAACTTGCAAACCGATCGTGCACGTTTTGCAGTTCGCTAACTCAGGATTACGACGTCCGATCGCGTATTGTTCGATCAATTTCAAATACTAGGCCTTGTTATCAAGCTTCCGGCACTAGAACGGTCAAGTGACGAATACTTGCGAATGTTGGTACGACCGTTGCCCGTGTGGAAGTGATGAGCACTGTCGACCTCCTGATCATCTATCTCGCATTCGGGTCTCCCCTGATGGTACACAGGTATCTTTTTAGTTCGCACCTTTCGCAACCCCGTAGGGTCCTCGTTTCACTTTTCACGCTCGCGTTTTGGATACCCGTAGCTACGCAAATGGTCTACCGCCGTCTTGTTAACGCGTATTCGAGAGCTAGTTTCGTAACAGTAGAAGATTTAGATTCAATCGACCGTCTTGTAGCTGACTTACGCAAGACCTTAAAAGCTGAACTTCCGAATGCGGGTCGCAGCTTCGCGATGCGGGATGTAGTAGTGACGGTTGAACGGTACGTTGCACTCTCGATCGCATGGCGTGAGAGGGGAGCATGTGCTTTTCAAGGTCAGGAACTTTTCTCGGTTGCCGGCACGGATCCTGATCTCGCAAGTGTGTGCCTGACACGGCGAAATCGACGACGAATTGAGACTCAGCACATGCGGGCGCGAGCCGACCTTTTGTCCGTATTCGCTGCGTTGTCGGAAACTCCTGCCGCCCGGGCTGCGATGGAGGATGTCCTGACAAACATCGCCCCTCTGCTGGATGATCGGGAATTATTTAATTCTATCGAACAACGCCGAGCGGGATCAGGTCGTTTATGGACGATCGAGGAAGCGCCCGCACCCGCGATCATGCCTCCGGGTCTTGCACCGATCGCCATGATCTCCCCACCGAACGGCGATTAGCGATCGGTCCCGGGTTAAATAATTTCTCGATTTGCGCCTTCCGCCCTTGCCTCGTCGAACGTTTCGTAACATCCTGTTAATGACAAATTAACAATCCTTTTGGAAAGCCAGCAAAATATTAATAATTGCTCGAGATCAACGTTACGATGAAGCTAAAACTCGGTTGCTTGTCGCTACTACTATTTGCCTCGTCCCTATCCGTCGCGTCACAGACCACCGCTCCGGAGACGGATTTTCAGGTTTGGAATGAAACGACGTTCATTGTTCCGGTTGTGAGATCAAAGGATAAAAAAGGCAAAAGTTTTGATCGGCTTTCACTCTTGCTCATCGCTTCACTCCGACTCGGGCAGAACCGCCTGACTCCGATAGACGAAAGGATCGGAGGAGGACTAGACCTTGTCATCAACAAGTACTTCAACGTTTCGCCGGTGTACCTCTACGTCGCCGGGCAGCCCAGGCGAGGGCGAAATGAGTTCGAGCACCGTCTACGGTTCGACGTCGGGTACTCGCACAAGTTCAAGCACTTCCAGATCAAAGACCGCAATCGCGTCGAGTATCGTTTTCGACACTCGCGGCCGAATTCGGTTCGATATCGCAATAGATTCACATTGGGAATACCGGTGACGCGGGACAAAAAGGAACTCTTCATGCCGTTTGTATCTGACGAAGTCTATTACGACTTTACTGCGAAGCAGTTTTCTAGAAACGAGGTTGTACTCGGCATCCAAAAGAAATTCAACGACCGTCTCACGTCCGAATTCTTTTACAATTGGCGACGAAATCGTAGCGGATTGCCGCAGGACGTGCATGCCATCGGAGTCAACCTCAAGGTTAAACTGAAATAGTCGAATCCCCATTGCACGTAATTTGAGAGTCGTTCTATTCTCTGGAAACGATGCTAGTCCTGCTTCACCTGTTTGTCCTGTTCCTGCTGGTGATGCTTGGCTTCTATGTCTTTGTCGCCGACCCTCGGAGCCGCGCGAATCAAACGTTTGCCACATTCATCGCATTTCTAGCTCTCTGGACGACAAAGGATCTGATCTTCTGGAACTTCCCCGAGACGGGCGTCGACGCGGGCTGGTGGGCGGCCGCGAGTTTCAATATTGCCCTGCTCATGCAATTTTCGCTCGTTGTTTTTGCGTGGGTGTTTCCTGAGAATTCGAGAACACCGAGAAAACGCGCGGCGATCCTTTTCGCTCCGGGGCTCGTACTGATACCCGCCGGGATATTTGGGTTTCTCTGGCGAGAAGCCACATTCGACAATGGCCGGTTCGAGATAGAATTGGCCCCGCTCGCGTATGTCTTCGTCGGTTACGTTTATTTTGTTTTCTTTTATGGAGCCTGGGTCCTTTACCGGAAGTACCAGAAATACAGGAACACCCAACGCGGGCAGCAAGTCGGAGCGATCCTGTGTGGCTTGCTTATCACCGGCGTTCTGAAAACACTGGCAAATATCGTGCTCCCCTATTTCGATATTTACGCCCTGCTTCCTTTTAGCTCGATCTTCGTCCTTCCCGGCGTAATTATCTACGCTTATGCGATCTCGAACTTCCGATTGCTATCCCTTCAGACCGCCCTTGATCAATTCCGCCTCTTTCCTATCACGTATAAGGTCGCACTCAGTATCGCCTCGGTGGCGATCGCGAGCTTTATCATTTTTCAGATTCCCATTGTCTGGTGGGCCTTCCAGGATGGCATGACTCCTGCAGGTTGGCGACGGTACTTGGTTTTCAGTGTGATCTCGGCACTCGTCCCAAATCTCTTGTTGGTCCTCCTGGTAGTGCGTGCGATCTCCCGCCCGCTTCAGAGGATCACGCTCGCGGCTGTTCAGGTTACAAAAGGAGGGTACGGAACCGAAGTCGATCTGCGAAAGAACAATGACGAGATCGGATTGCTGGCGGACTCGTTCAACGAGATGAGTCGGAAGATGGCGTCCGATATCGAGAGCCTTAGGCAGGTCAACGAACAGTTGATGCGAGCGGATCGCCTTGCTGCGATGGGTACGCTTGCCGCCGGAGTTGCGCACGAGGTCAACAACCCGCTCGCGTCGATCTCCTCCCTCGTTCAGATGATGGCGTCAGAAGCTGGCTCGACCGAAGCACGCGATCGACTCGATATCATCCAGACCCAGATCCAGCGAATTTCGCAGGTAACAAAAGACCTTACCGACTTCGCACGCGCAAGGCCGGCTGCGCGCTCGAGAGTCGCGATCAACGAGGTAGTCGAAACCTCCTTGAGACTCGCCGAGTTCGACTCGACGTTCCAGAAACTTACCATCGCCAGAGAGTTCGGCGACGACCTCCCGTTTACGCTCGCCGATGCCAGCCAACTTCAACAGGTGTTCTTGAACATCTTTCTAAATGCACGCGATGCGATGCCCGATGGCGGCGAGCTAAGAGTAATAACACGGGGCGGGAGCGACGGGATCTCAGTGGAGATCAGTGATACCGGCACGGGAATAACCCCCGGGGATGCAAAGCAGGTTTTCGATCCTTTCTTCACGACGAAGCATGCGGGCACAGGCACCGGACTCGGGTTAGCTGTCTGCTATGGCATCGTCACAGCTCACGGCGGACAGCTCGAGCTAAAGACTGAGGACGGTCGCGGAGCAACGTTTGTCGTAACTTTGCCGGTGGCTTGACAGTGATTCTATTTCGTTGCAAGTTATCTTTACATTCCCCTCAATTAAATCTTACAGACGAGGAACATTTTTGATGAAACAACTTTACCTCTGCGCGTTGGCCGTCCTGGTACTGGCTTGCCCGCTCTTAGGCCAATCGAGGCCGACCGCGTTCGTCAATGCGCGCATCATTCCGGTCGTTGGTCAGCCGATAGAACAAGGGATCCTCCTGGTTCAGGACGGCAAGATCAAGGCCGTCGGAGACGCTCGGACGGTTCGGCTATCCGCAGATGTGCAAACCTTCGATCTCGCGGGCAAGACGATCATGCCGGGATTGGTCGATTCGCACAGCCATGTCGGTAGCGGGTCGGGAGCTGACGCCTCGGCACCGATCCAGCCCGATGTCCGGCTCTTGGACGGCATCAATGCTCGGGCGGCGAGTCTGCAGAGGGCACAAGCCGGCGGTATCACGACAGTAAATGTCATGCCGGGATCGGGACACCTCGACAGTGGGCAGACGCTTTACCTGAAACTCCGAGACAACGCAGTAAAAATTGACGACCTGCTGATATTCGGGAAGGACGGCAGCTATGCCGGCGGAATTAAGTTTGCCAATGGAACGAATCCTATTCGAGCGGGTGGCGGCAGCTTTCCCGGGACCCGTGCGAAGTCCGCGGCCTTGGTTCGCGAACAGTTTATAAAAGCTCAAGAGTATCGAGACAAGATAAAGAAGGCGGGCAAGGACGCGACAAAGCTTCCTGCTCGCGACCTCGCAATGGAGGCACTGGTCGACGTTCTTGAACACAGGCGGGTGGTTCATTTCCACACGCACCGTCATGACGACATCCTAACGGCACTGCGACTGCAGAAGGAGTTTGGTTTTCGAATCGTTCTGCAGCACGTGTCTGAGGCGTGGAAAGTCGCAGACGAGATCGCCAAAGCGAAAGCACCGGCCTCGATCATCTTCATTGACTCGCCGGGCGGAAAGCTCGAGACGACCGACATCAGTTTCATCAACGGAGCCGCACTCGAAAAGGCGGGAGCACTGGTAGGATTTCATACCGATGATGGGATCACCGATTCGCGATGGTTCCTACGTTCCGGCGGGTTGGCCGTTCGTGCGGGTATGTCGCGTGATAAAGCGCTCTATGCGCTGACGATGGCAAACGCGATCATGCTCGACTTGCAGGATCGGGTCGGCTCGCTTGAAACCGGCAAGGACGCCGACTTCATTGTTCTCTCCGGCGATCCACTCAGCGTGTACACGCATGTCCTCGAGACATGGGTCGAAGGTAAAAAGGTTTTCGACCGTTCGGATCCGAAGGACTATCTGATCGCAGTCGGTGGGAAAGGTGCATCTGACGGCGAAGGCGCGGAACACATCCACTGCTTCGACGGTGACATAGGAGAAAATGAATAGTGAAAAACAATAAACTAACAATTATGAACCTCGCGATTTGTTGTCTCGCACTTTTCACTTTTCACGTTGCAGCTTCCAATTGCACGGCCCAGATCGCCGTGAAAGGCGGTACCGTTTGGACGATGGCCGGCCCCCCGATCGCTAATGGCGTCGTTCTGATCAAGAACGGAAAGATCGAGGCCGTCGGACCGGCGTCGAGCGTTTCCATCCCGGCTGGTTATCGCATTATCAATGCACAGGTCGTCACACCGGGTCTCATCGACGCCCATACGGTAGTCGGTCTGAATGGCTATCTTAATCAGCCACACGATCAGATGGCTCTCGACGGCGGGGCTTCGTTCCAGCCTGAGCTTCGTGCGATCGATGCATACAATGCGGAGGAGCGTTTGGTTGAATGGCTCCGCGAATTCGGGATCACGACGATACACACCGGACATCAACCATCGGCTCTCGCGTCGGGTCAGACGATGATCGCGAAAACGTGGGGTAAGAACGTCGACGAAGCGACGATGGTACCGACGGCGATGGTTGCAGTTACTTTGGGAAGTGCGGCTAACGCAGGGCCGGGCCGCTCACCGGGATCACGTGCGAAGCAAGCGGCAATGCTTCGGGCGGAACTTATCAAGGCGCTTGAGAATTCCAAGAAAACGGACGCCGGCAAAGACCTCAAGACCGAGATCATGCTCCGCATTATCAAGCGAGAGATTCCTCTTTTGATCACCGCTCACCTAGCACAAGACATTCTGACGGCGATCCGAATTGCAAAGGAGTTCAACATACGCGTCGTGCTCGATGGCGTCTCGGACGCTCACATGGTCCTCGATGACATAAAGGCGTCCGGCTTTCCGGTAATCGTTCACCCGACGATGGCACGTGCGGGCGGTGACACTGAAAACCTATCGATGGAAAATGCGTCGAAGCTGCGTGCGGCGGGCATCCGCGTCGCTCTCCAGAGCGGGTACGAAGGTTACGTTCCAAAGACTAGGGTCGTGCTTTTTGAAGCAGCGATGGCTGCCGGCAACAAACGTCTCTCGCCGCAGGAAGCGATGTCGATGATCACGATCGATGCCGCCCGGATTCTCGGGATCGACAATCGCGTGGGCTCTCTGGAAAAAGGCAAGGACGCCGATATTGCAATGTACGACGGCGACCCATTTGAGTTCACGACGCACTGTACTGGAACGATAATCAACGGACGTCTCGTTAGCGAAGTAGTCCGCTAAACGGAACTGCCCGCCGGAGTGGAAGTTTAACTTTTAAACAAAGGTTTTATCTGAACACCGCCCGCTACACGCGGGCGGTTCTTACAAGAAAATGCTTGCATCAATTTTTCTACCGCTACTTCTTCTTTTTCAGGTTCCCGGTGTTTCGCCGCGACCGATCGACCCACCAAAGCCGGCTGATGTCACAGCGCAAAAGGACGAGCCACCTGTAGTCACTAAACATTCGGCTCGAGTCGGCGGCCGCTCGTTGAACTACACGGTAACCACCGGTTTCATGCCGATCAAGAACGCGGCCTCATCTGAAACCGAGGCGCGTATCTTTTACATGGCGTACACACTCGACGGCGTGAGCGATCCGAAGTCACGACCCCTGATGTTCTCGTTCAACGGCGGGCCGGGTTCGGCGAGTGTCTGGCTGCATCTCGGAGCACTCGGACCACGTCGGGTAAAGATGCTCGACGATGGAATGATGCCGCCACCGCCATACGAGATGGTCGATAACGAGCACTCATGGCTCGACCAAACCGACATGGTATTTATCGACCCCGTCGGAACGGGATATTCCCGGGCAACAAAAGCCGAGTTCGCGGCAAAATTCTTCAGCGTGAACGGTGACATCGACTCGATAGGTGAATTTATTCGTATGTATCTCGGACGTAGCGAGCGATGGGCATCACCATTGTTTCTCGTCGGCGAAAGCTACGGCACAACGCGCGCGGCCGGGCTCTCGAATCACCTCTTCGAGCGCGGTATGGGACTTAACGGGATCATCCTGGTCTCGACGGTTCTGAACTTTCAGTCGATCAGATTCGCAGATAACAACGATCTGCCCCTTGTATTGATATTCCCCTCATACACCGCGACAGCGTGGTATCACAAGCGGCTGCCTTCAGACTTGCAGCGCAAGACGCTGCGTGAAGTTCTGAAAGACTCCGAGGACTTTGCGGCAAATGTATATGGGCCTTCTCTGCTACGGATCGACAAATTATCGACCGTTGAAAAGCAGACACTCCTCGACCGGTTTGTCGCGCTCAGCGGATTGAACCGCACCTTCGTCGAGCAAAATAACTTTCGTGTCGATCTTGGTGAATTCAACAAAGAGCTGCTCCGCGATCAGCGGCGGAGTACCGGTCGCCTCGACAGCCGTTTCGTTGGGTTCGATAAAGATTCTTCCGGGGATGGACCCGACTTCGATCCGAGTATGACGGCGATTCGAACACCTTATACCGCCGTCTTCAACGACTATGTTCGTCGTGAACTGAACTACAAGTCCGACGCCGAATATTACATTCTCGGCGGAGGAATAACCGGCCCGTGGAACTGGAATACGAACAACGCCTACGCCGATACATCACAAGCCCTGTCATCGGCTATGCGCAAGAATCCATATATGAAAGTGTTTGTCGCGAGCGGCTATTACGACATGGCAACGCCTTATTTCGCGGCCGAGTATACAGTTTCTGCGATGAACCTCGACCCGCAGCTTAGGCAGAACGTTTCATTCGCATATTACGAGGCGGGACATATGATGTATATCGAGAAGAATTCGCTGGCGAAGTTGAAAGATGACGTGGCAGGATTTATGCGGGGAGCCCTCCGCAGGTAATTTATTTTCTAAAAGCACCGCAAGGTTTTGCGTCGACTCTCGACAGGCAAAAGGCTCCGCTATTAACAGCACCCATTTTCTTGAACAGGCTCTTGACCGCTTCTAGCCCGTCGCTATCCTTACAGACATGCAACTGCATGTAGGCTCTAATGCTTTCCTCGGTTACGGGCGGTCGCGGCGTTTGAGCGATCGTGGCGGGCGCTATGGCGAAGAGTATTACGATAGTGACACTGGCAATTACTTTCATGACGATAGAATCACTCCGGCGCGTGTGCTCCCTTTCCGCTAACAAGATCCACGGCGTGCCTTAAGACCGGTCGGATCACTTCGAAACATTCGGCCACGGATTTCGGCGAGCCAGGCAAATTGATTATCAGAACGCCCCCGCGGATACCCGCAACACCACGCGACAACATGGCCATCGGTGTCTTGGATGAGGTCTCGCGTCGCATTGCCTCGGCGATGCCCGGAGCCTCGCGCTCGATCACCGCAAGCGTTGCCTCGGGCGTATTGTCGCGGGGACCAAGGCCCGTTCCACCCGTAGTCAGGATCAGGTTGATATCCTGGCGATCGGCGAGCGATCCCAAAAGGTCGCGGACTTGCAAAAGGTCGTCCGTCACGACGTCGCGACCGACAACTTCAGCGGCCTCGGAGGTCAACAACTCGACAAGCTTGTTGCCAGATTCGTCATCCTCTATTCGGCGTGTATCCGAAACCGTTAAAACGAACGCTCTGATGTTTATTCTCATGCTGCTGTTGATTCGATGCTCTCTAGGGCCTGTTTGCGATTACTATAGATCACGCTCAATAGAACGCCGAGGACGACGAGCAGCATTCCGACCATCGAAGTGATGGTCTGTGACTCCCCAAAAACAAGCCACCCGATAGCGACGGCGTATACCAGCCCGCTGTAGTTTATGATCGCGACTCCCGCGACCTTTTCTTTCTGCAGAGCATTGGTCAGAAATATTTGTCCGAGCTGCGAGAACACGCCAACCAGAAATAGACACACCCAGTCCCAACCTTCCGGGGTGCGCCAATCAAAGAATAAGCTGATCGTTCCAACTACCACGCCTACCAACTGGAAGTGCAGAACGACTGTAAGGGGATGCTCGCGTCCCCTCAGGCGGCGAACGAGGTTGTACGCGACACCCGAGCAGAACGCCGATACGATCCCGATCACAAGGTAGAACATCGACACCCGCGTATCGATCTGTTCGATAAGCAGCACGCCGGAGAAAGCGAGGGCATAGAAGATCCACTGCATCGATCTGACTTTCTCGCTGAGAATAAAGATCGCAATGATGCTGGTGAATATCGGTGAGAGATACTGGATCGTCATCGCCGACGCGAGCGGAATATTTTGTAATGTGAGAAAGAAGAGAAAGAGGGCAGTGGTTCCGAACACGCCGCGAAGTAGAAGCAGTGTGCGGTTGGTCCCGCGCCAATCCGCTTTCGCCCGATACAGACCGATGATGCAAATCGCGCTCGCGATCGTCGTACGAAAAAAAACGACCTCCATCGCCGGAATGTGCGAGACCTGCTTTACGAAAATGTTCGCGAGCGAAAAGGCGAGCGTCGATAAAAACATCGCACGCACGCCTTCGGTAAGAAATCGGGTCTCGCTATTCAAAGGACCGCTTTAACAGATTTGGATTTGGACGAACATCCGCAGTCGTCAGAGCAGCCTACTTTCGACTTAGGCGATAGTGCCCTGCCCTTGCGCAATGCGATCACCGTCGCATAGGCAACGGCGATGAGGATGATCGATCCTGCAATAATATTCTGAGCTTCCATCATTCGAACCCAAGGGCCCGTCCTCCCTGGTAAGTAACAAAAGATGCGAGGTACGCCAAGCCTGTCATATATCCCACCATGAAAAGTGTCCACGACCACGAATTGGTCTCACGCCGGACAATGGCGACGGTCGACATACACTGCATCGCTAGAACGAAAAAGACCATCAGCGTGAGTGCGGTAAGTGGTGTCCAGACGATCCGTCCCTTGTCGTCCTTAGCGTTTCGGATCGCCGAGATCAGAGTTTCGGACTCCTCGTTCTCGTCCTTGCCGACATTGTAAATGATGCTCAGCGTCGAGACCAAAACCTCGCGTGCGGCGAAGCTTGCGATAAGGGCAACGCCGATCTTCCAGTCAAAACCCAGAGGCTCGATGACTGGTTCGATAAGATGTCCGAGCTTCCCCGCATAACTGTTTCGTAGCTGCTCACTTTCCGGGATAGCTATCTCTACCGACGGATCGCCCGGTCGTCCGGTAGCCGGATCGATCGCGGCTTCCGACTGCGTAAGTTCCGGGAGCGCTGCGGCGGGTTCGCTCCTAGGAAAATACATTAGTGCCCATAGAATTATCGAGATCGCCAAAATCACGGTCCCGGCACGCTTCACGAAAAGCCACGCACGCGTCATCATGTTTTGCAGTACGGTACGTATGCTAGGCATGCGATAGGGCGGGAGCTCCATGATAAAAGGCGGCGGCGGGGCTTTCAGGAGAGTCCGTTTGAGGACGAAGGCTACGATCAGCGCGACTACGATCCCCAGCGTATACATTGCCAGCATAAGGATCGCTCCGACGGAGACGAACCCGAATACCGTCTGGCCGGCAAAGAAGGCGCCGATCATCAACGTGTATACCGGCAATCGGGCGGAGCAGCTCATTAATGGCGCGATCAGGATCGTCGTGAACCTGTCACGGCGATTCTCGATCGTCCGCGTCGCCATGATACCTGGGATCGCACATGCAAAGCTGCTCATCATCGGAAGAAAGGCCTTGCCATGAAGTCCGACACGGCTCATCAACTTATCCAGCAAAAATGCCGCTCTGGCGAGGTAGCCCGTATCTTCGAGTATCGAGATAAAAAGAAAGAGTAAAAGGATCTGAGGAAGAAATACGAGGACTCCGCCAACTCCCGCGATTATTCCATCCACGATCAGGTCCGCGAGAATACCGGGCGGGAGCACATCACGAACTCCGTTTCCTATGGCACCAAATCCCTGTTCAAGCAGATCCATCGGAAGCGTCGCCCACGAGAAGATCGCTTGAAAAACCGTGAGGAGGATCAAGATCAGGATCGCGAGGCCGAACACCTTGTGTGTCAGCACTCTGTCGATCTTCTCTGATATCCGATGCTCGCGGCGGTCGTTGTGCCGGACCGATTCCTGGACCGCGGTCGAGATGAACTTGTATCGAGCAAAAATCTTGGCGGTCTCGCCAGCCGCATCATGGGTTGCGGAATATGCGGCGCCATGGGTAGTACCTGCAATGCTTCTTACAACCTCGGCCAACTCCTGCTTCCCCCGATCGGACTTGGCATTCACGGCTACAACGGGCACGCCGAGGCACTCGGAAAGTTTTTGGATGTCGATCTCGTGTTTCTGTTTTTCGAAGGTGTCTATCATCGTCAGTGCAACGACGACTGGAACACCGTATTCGAGAAGCTGCGAAGTAAGATAAAGATTACGTTCGAGGTTTGTTGCGTCGACGACGGAGACTATAACATTCGGACGCGAGACGTTCTCGACCTTACCAGCGATGATATTCCGCGCGATCTCTTCGTCCAGCGAGGTAGCGTCAAGACTATACAGTCCGGGTAAATCGATCAGGGTCGCAGAATCGCCGTCCAGATCCCACGTGCCCTCCTTTCGCTCTACCGTTACGCCCGGATAGTTCGCGACCTTTTGGCTTAGGCCGGTTAGCGAATTAAAAAGTGTTGTTTTACCCGCGTTGGGGTTACCGGCGAGGGCAATCGTGAGTGGCTTGGTTCCGTTTTCTTTCATTCATCGCGGAGACCCGTTTCGACCTCCACGGTCGCGGCTTCGTTTCGGCGCAACGCGAGGTTATATCCACGCACACGAATCTCAAGCGGGTCGCCAAACGGTGCAGCTTTCACCATGCTAACGGAAACGCCCGGAATGACACCCATCTCCATCAGTCGCCGGGTAACGGGCCCTTCGCCCCGAACCGACAACACCGTGCGTGACTCGCCCTTCGGCAATTCGGCAAGTGTCATATTAGTTTTTCTTTTCATCTTTCTTGGGCTTTAGTTCCCAGAGAACGTTTACGATTACCCATTTCCCGTTGAACTTTCCGACGTGCATATAGTCGACCCAATCTCGCATCTCCAGCTTTACGGTCGCGGCACCGCCGGTCACATCGAGGATCGTGACATCCTTCTGCTGCTCTCCGGCCGGCGTCTGCTTCCCCGAACCCGCACGGGTTCCCTGGACAAGCGACATAGCGCTCATCTGACCCAGTCCGCTCTGTCCCTTATCGTTGGTTCGAACAATACGCTTTGCCAGATCAGGGTGCAGCGAGCTCTCCATCTTGTCGGCATTTCCCTCATACCATCCCTCCGCGTAATTCAGCGCGGCACGACGAATGGCCTCACGTTCGGTATCGACCTGAGCAGTAACGGACGTGACGAAGAGAAAACTGATTGCGAGAAAAAGAATAATTTTGTTCATGGAATAGGGCACCGTCCACTAAAGAGTCTAGCCTAATTGAAAACAGATTTCAATTTCAATTAGATGAAACAGAGCGTGGTCAGGGCTGACGATTTGAAGTGATGAGGTCCGCCTGGAATGACCCAACCGCAAAACGCAGAGGAACTCGCGATTCATCATTGCCCAGCCAGATCCTTATGTTGAGCGAATCAAGCACGGGGTGTTTTGTACTTATCGTAACCAGCTGAGCGGCAACGGGTGCTCCGTTGATGCTTATTAGCTCGGGCGGCGAGGGCCGGAGCGTAAAGATATAGGCATCGGCCTCCCAGAATACTGCGACACGGGTATCGTTAATGGGATTGTTCAGATCGCGACTCGGCTTTAGGTTAAAAGATCGCAATGCGTAGATAAGCGATAGGATGCTGTGCGTTCCAACCGGCGCGTCGACACGATCGCTGGCGCCGAACGTGATCACATTTCCCTGCTGGTCAAACTTTGCAATCTTGCTGATCGATCGCAGCGCCCCGCCAAACTTGAGCTCGATCTGCCGCGGCGAGAGCGTATCAGGATCCACATAAGCGCGAACGAGATCGCCGGTGGCTAGCGGTGATCCGCCCCGCGCATCAGAGAACGTCGCTTCCAAAAGCAAACTGTCAGTTCCGTTGAATTGTTTCCGTTCTCGCGCCGACAGCCGCATGGTCGCGACCGGTTGTCCGGCGGCGAGCACCCGATAGTCGAGCTGCTCACCGATATCAAATGCCAGCTCGGGAGCGAGCGGCTGATTATCGATATACGGTGTGGGCGTAACAACCGGCTTTGGCGTTCGTTCAGGCTGTGGAGTATTAAGGGGAGTAGGAACAGTTTGTGCAACTGCTTCCGGTTCGATAATCTGAACGCTCGCGAGTGATGCTTTTACAGTACCCTTCGCCGTTTTAAATGTAACGAGGACGGGAATCTTCGCCTCGTTGTTGCTTAAATTGATGCGTACATCCCCCATGCCATGGTCAGTAAAGTACTGACTCTGCACCAAGACCACGTTTGTCTCGAACTCGCCCGCACCAGTCCTATGCTTCTCCATAGCTCCGAGCTGAAACGCGACGGGATAAACCTTCTCGTTTTCCTGGATCGACAAGGAACCTGTGCCCCCTGATTGCCGGATCTTGTGAATCATCGTTAGCAGATCGTCATGTGCCGTCGGCGTCACGAGAAAGCTTTGGGTCTTATCGACTGGAAGCCCGTAGGTGTTTTGGCTTACCACGGTATGGAGTGGGAAGCCGGTGACGGTCGATACGAACGTGATCCGGCTCTCATCGACGAGGAACTTCGTCGCGCTTGCCAGATCAAGCGTCTTGAATTTGGCTCGCAGTTCGATTGCATCTTTGTCGCCGATCCGCCCCCTGGAGACCGTAGAGATCTCGGCATAGGCGGCGTCAGGAATTCGTCCCATCGAGACCGCATAGGTAAGTCGTTCGCCGATCCTGTAGCCCGTCGAATTTCCACCGACGGTCTGACCGTCGGCGATCGGCGTCGAGATAAACGCCGCCGAGCAGATCAACACCATCGCAGCAAAAGCCGGAACTAGGAAGGAAACTACGCGATTTAGTTTTACAGACCCCAACTTGATACTTTTCATTTAAACAGTCGCGCTGATCTCGTCGTTTATCTCTCTAAGTTTCGCCAAACGATCTTCCGACGCAAGTATGGGACGGCCGATCACCAGATAATCCGCGCCATTCGACACAGCATTACGTGGAGTACTTACACGTTTCTGATCATCGTTCGTTCCACTTTCCGCACGAATACCAGGAGCCACTACCAAGAAGCCAGTCCCGTTTATGGTCTTGATAGCCGCAGTCTCAAGCGGAGAAGCAACGACGCCGTCAAGTCCGGATTCGGCGGATAGACGTGCCAGTCGCAGCACCTGCTCGTCCGCCTCCCTTTCGATGCCAATTTCGAGCAAGGTGTTTGCACCTGAGCTTGTGAGGACTGTAACACCGATGATCAGGGGCCGTTCAAGACGCTCACGATCACATGCTACGCCGACTTCCTCGACGGTTCGCTGGATCATCTCGGAACCACCAGATGCATGGACATTAAACATCCACACACCGAGCCTGGCCGCCTCTACGCCGGCCTTCGCAACCGTATTGGGTATATCGTGAAATTTCAGATCGAGGAAGACTCGGTTCTCTGCGGATATCTCACGTACCAATTCTGGACCCGCCGCCGTGAAAAGCTGCAAGCCGATCTTGAAAGCCGCGGCGTGGTCCTTCAGTTCGCCGACGGTCTGGCGCGCCTCGTTCGCCGTCTCGACGTCGAGGGCAACGATTACGCGTTTTGTGGATCTAATCGCGGATGTTGGTGTCACAAGCGGTTTAGTCTAGGTCGAGTGGATTTCGGAACGGCTTGTCGCTATCCGTATCGGCGCGTTTTAACGCTTCCTTGAATTTTTCGTCAAGAAGCCGTTCGCGGTCCTTCACGGACGACATCTCCTGAGCGAAAAGTTGCTCGCGGAGTTCTTTCTGCTTGCTGAGCTCGCCTGCAAGATCTTCGAAGGAACCATGGACCTTCTTCTTTTCTTCGTGCGCGAGCAACGCCCCGGTTTGGCCGTCGATCGTAAGCGTCGCTTCACAGCACGGACAGATAATACTGAACCTATCCATAAAATCTTACTCGCCTGGTTTCTTGCCCGGGAGGCCACCCGCCGGTGGCTGTGGTGCAGGAGCTGGTTGAACGCCGGCCATCTCAAGTATGAATGAAGCAGACGCATTCGCGAGCGGATTGATCCTGTTCCCGGGTAGTTCTACGACCTTGCCGCCTCGAAGGAAAACCCTCAACGACTGCTTTCCGTCACTCGTTATTTTCTTTTCAACCTTTAACAGTTGTGGGTGGTTCTTGAATGTACGTATCTCGTATCCGGCATCAGTCAGATACGACGAGAAAGTCGAATTGTCCGGAGCGGGTCTTGAGTTCTTCGAGGCAATAGTCGCCGCGTCCATGGCGGGACCCTCCTCGCCCGACTTCCGCATTCCGTCAAGCTTCTTTTGGATCGAGCCCCCCGGAGGTTGAATGGCATCGGACGTTGCCGTGCTTTCTGCATTGGAATCGACCGGTCGTGCAGCTGGGATCTCGGAACCGTTTACAACTACGGCAGTATTTGAATTCCCAGGTATGGTCGCAGGTACATTGGACGCCTGTTCTTTTGACTTCTCTCCGGTCGAAGAGTTACAGCCCACCGCAGTCCAAAACACCGCGATGAGCACGCTCGCGAGCAGTCTATTCATCATTCTATTCCCCGCGACCAGACCAGACGGAGCGGTCGCCGCCTTTAATACTACCGGAAAAACACTCGTCCCTAACCTTTTGCTTTCTTGATCTCCTCGATCAGGACCGGGACAACCTCAAACAGGTCTCCGGCTATACCGTAATCGGCGATATCGAAGATTGGCGCCGTAGCGTCCTTATTTACCGCGACGATCGTCCCCGCGTTCTTCATTCCCACGATATGCTGGATCGCGCCCGAAATGCCGAGTGCAATGTAGAGCTTCGGCGAAACCGTCTGCCCTGAGGATCCGATCTGTCGATCGATCGGGAGCCATTCGCTATCGCAGATCGGCCGCGAAGCGGCCAGGTCGGCACCGAGAGCAGCGGCAAGCTCTTCAGCGAGGGCGATATTCTCCTTCGATTTGATACCGCGGCCGACGGCAACGATGATCTCGCTTTTCGTAAGATCGACCGTGGCCTTTGCTTCTTGAAACGGTTCTTCCGGTGTCATCCGGACCTCACCCACGTTTACCTCGATCGTCTCGATCGACGCAGATCCCTTGGCAGCGTTATCGCCCCGAAAAGATCCCGATTGAAACGTCACAAAATAAGGTGCATCGCCGCCAATCGCAACATCGGCATCAAGCTTGCCGAGAAAGATCCGGCGCGTCAGGATCATCATGCCGTTCTCGTTCCGGTAGCGTATGCAGTCGCCGACAACTTCCTTGCCCAGACGAGTCGCCACTTTAGGTGCGAAGTCGCGAACCTGATAGGTATGCGACATTACGACATACTGCGGACTCGTCGCCGTGATGACCTGTTCCCAGGCGTCTGCGTAGGCATCCGGCGTGTAGGTCGCCAGCTTTGCGTTCTTCGCAACGATAACCTTTTCAAGGTCGTAGCCGGCGATCTCTTGCGCAAGAGCACAGTCCTTGTCGCACGGAATGACGGCCGTCACCTTCAAACCAAGATCCGTCGCGATGCTCTGAGCGGCAGTTATTGCCTCGAGCGAGGTCTTATTCAAAACACAGTTTCGATGTTCAATAAAAACGAGGATGTTGCTCATATTGACGAGGTCTTACGGAATGGAAAGTGTGCCAAATTACACTGCCAAGCGCAAAGTGCTTGGGCCATATTCCTGACGAATGGATGAGCTTCTTGCCGGCTGTGGCCGAGACCCGTGGGAGCAAAGTGTCCATGCCGACAGCTGGTGACTCACGAACCGATAATGCTACTCCCTCGCGACCGGATAGTCGCCATTGCGTCCGGTTTTGAGACTCGAATTCTCAGTTCGTCAAGCCTAATCTCATAATAGGCAAGCGCCGGGAGTATCCGGCTCCTGAAAGCGGGCGAAAATTATTGTCAATCGAATAGAAAGGGCGTATTTTTGATTACACAAAGGTTTGTATTTATAGCTCTCACCAGCTTCGGTTACGGGAAAGAGACACCTTTCATTTAAAGGTTCCTTTCCGAACATGTCGACTTATTAAAGGAGAATATCGGTGAAAACTTTGCTTAACGAGCTAACTTCCGCTTTCGTTCTGTTCGCCATTATAATTTTGGCGAACCAAACCGCAGTCTCACAATACGTGTGCCAGCCTCAGGGTTCTCCCATCGTGCAATCCGGTTCATTGACGGCAGGCGATCCGCTTCAGACGGGTCGTGTTGTTCGGGGAGGCATCCCATCGACATGCACCGGTAAGAGCAACACGCTCCAGAATACAACGCCGGTAAATCATGATCCATACAATTTCGTCGCACCAGTCACGGGCTGTGCGACCGTAGACTTTAACGCACTTGCGTGCGGTGGTGCGACTACACAGGTCGTAGCTTATTCCACATTTAATCCAGCCGCACCGGCGACGAACGTTATCGGTGATTTCGGCTTCAGCACGACCGGAAATGCTTCGTTCTCGTTTCCGGTAACCAGCGGCGTGCCTTTTACTGTTGTGGTGCACGATATTCTGGAAACCCCAACGAACGCGTTCTGTACGAACTATACGCTCACTCTTAGTTACCGGACCGGGTGCAGACAAGCGGGCTACGACCGCACGAATGACGGCAAAGCCGATCCGACGTTGTTTCGACCAAGCACCGGTAGTTGGGAAATTCTCAATTCCGCAGGTGGCACAGAGTCCAAGTTGTTCGGCCTCAGTGGCGACATCATCACACCGGGCGATTACACCGGTGACGGCCAAACCGACGTGAGTACATATCGTCCTTCGACTAATACGTGGTTTTACTCGACCAGTCAGACATCGCCACAAACGAATGTCGCCTACGTACCCTGGGGTGTTGCAGGAGACATTCCGGTTCCCGGTGACTACGATCGCGACGGCAAAACAGATGTATCGATCTGGCGACCTTCCAACGGAACCTGGTACGCGCTTCGGTCGAGCACGAATACAGTCTTCCAACTCCAATGGGGTAGAAATGGGGATATTCCGGTCGTTGGTGATTATGACGGCGATCTTATCAACGATCTCGTCGTCGTAAGACCGGATGAGGCTGGGGTAGCCCCGAATTACCAGTGGTATCTCTTGCAGTCAAACTTTGATTTTGGTTTCCCCTTGACCACACGATGGGGAGTGGCCGGGGACAGAATAGTTTCTGGTGACTTTGATGGAAATGCGAAAACGGATATTGCCATCTTCCGACCCACGGACGGTTCTTGGCATATCATTCCGAGTAATGTGCAGAACGCCATCAACACCGCAAGGAGAGGCTTCTTGTGGGGTCTGTCGGGGGACATTCCTCAACCGGCGGATTATGACGGTGACAAGATAACCGACGTCGGTGTTTTCCGCCCATCGACGGGGACGTGGTATCTCTCGAACAGTAACAACGGCACCTACAATACGTTCAGTGCCCCAGTGTGGGGCACCGCGACGGACCAACCGGCGACGTCGCCCTATCGGGCCACGAACCCATAAGGTGGAAACGAGAAAGGATCGGGACGGCCCGATCCTTTCTCAATCGTTATAGCTGATTTTTGAAAGCACGCGTACCTCGCTCTTCAGCTTCTCAACTAGTTCGACTGCTCCCGCCTTACCGTCCCCGTTGCCGAGCATCTGCGTCTGTTTAGTCATGAGCGGTATGTAAACCTTATCAAATGCTCTGAGCCGCCGCGATGGCTTCAAGCGAGGTCTTTGTTCAACACACAGTTTCTATGTACGATGAAAAACGAGAATTTTGCTCATACCTAGAAATTGAAGAAAAGGTATGACAAAAAGACCGGAGCTTGACAAATAACAAGCCCCGGTCATAACGCATGTTTCATCCCTAGAGAGGGTGAAAGCTATTTCACATTCCAAGTTGCAAGTGGATAATCCGGAGGCGTGAGTGGACCTGCAGATTGACCCCATTCAGCTCGAAGAGGCGACGACCTCGTGGGCCGGACGAAGAAGTTGGTCTGATCCGTCGGCTGTCCACTCCTCCACACGACTATGTCAGTCTTGTTGTCACCGTCATAGTCACCCAAAGTTAAATAATCGGTCGCCGGATTACCGTATTTCTCAAACCATATCCGGTTAGTAGCGCTTCTCAAGACATACCAGTCGTAGCTCGTTCCGTTTGTTCGTACTGCGGCGATATCGGTTTTACCGTCCGCGTCAAAGTCCCCGGTTGCGAGTTTGTCGGTATTTAGACCATATGGAAACGCGGTAAAACCAGCGGTCGTGGCTAAGCGATAATGTGTTAGCTGTCCACCGCTATTTCGGGCAACGTGAAAATCGAACTTCCTGTCACCGTCAAAATCGCCGGGAACCGCGATGTCACCCTGAACGCCAAATGGAACGTATGTTACATTTCCGGACGGATTGCTCAAGGAACCGCGGTAATAGAAAGTGCTTTGACCCCCACCCGTTCCATCACGATAAACCGCAGGATCGGCCTTTTCGTCGCCGTCGTAATCACCGACGACCGTTGTGTCATCACCAGTTTGTCCGAAGGTATCAATCCGAACCGTGCCAGTCGCGCTATTGAGAATATAAAATGTGGCCGCACCCGCCGCACCGGGTCGCCAAACCGCAACGTCGGTCTTCCCGTCACCGTCGAAATCAGCGGGGGTTGCTTTATCACCACCGGTGAACCCGACTCCACGTCCCCATTCCGCTCCGATGATGGGACCGCCATTCGTTTGTATGAACCAAGTAGATTGAGTCGCCGAAGAGGTGGAACGTGCGACGGCGTAATCAGTCCTATTATCCCCGTTGAAGTCCAGCGCCCTGGAACGCGGTGCAACGGCCGCACCGCCGGCTATACCGACAAGCTTGAACGGAAAATCGACTACGACATTGGGTGCACCTACCGGAGTGCCGTCATCGAAGGACTCAACATAAGCACCGCCGTTGATGCTTTGTAATGCATTATAAAATGGAGCTCCACGTGTCCCGACGATAGAGTTTGTCGGCGCGAAATTTCCAGCGGTACCGGCATCGATCTGAAAGTCGATCCAATAATTTCCGGCCGTCAGTACCAATGCCGGCGAAACATTCATGTTGACCTGCCACACGCGGCGAGTCGTACCAGGAACTGTATTGTTCGGTGGGCCGCTGTTGAAGATGCGGAAGAGCGTCGAGTCCGTCGACGTCGCAAGCCGATTTGTCGTCGTGTCACCGAAGATCACGGTTCCGCCGGCATTTGGCATACCACTAAAAATCCGTAGGTTCGCACCGACTACGGGACTTACCGCGCCTGCAAACCCCGTTTGATAAACAAAAACAACAACCTGACTGATCGTCCACGTTTGTCCGACCGGGACATTAAAATCATCAGCACAGCGATTGAACGTGGTCGCGCCTATCCTTTGGCAGCCGACGCCGGCGAGTGTGTTCGCCTCAGTTGTACTACCGAAATCCCAGGAAGCTTCGCTCCACTGCGTACCGGCTGGTGCGGCAACCCCACTACGAGATGTCGACCCTGTCGCGAGTGGTCCGTTGTCATATAGATACGCCGGGAGACCTAGGTCAGCTTTCACGCTTGGCGCCATACCCGAGAACAATACGGCTCCGACACCCAAGGCAGCGAAAATTTGATAAATGCTTCGCCGGGATGAAGCTCTAAATGCAGGAAATTTAGTCATAGTCCCTCCTCAAGAAAAAGTTACGTCAGCTTCCAGTGAAGGCCCAAGCCAGTTCAGGAAGTAGAAACGATTCAACACTGATTAATTAGCCTGATAGACGGCTCTAAATACGGGGTGTGAAGATTATAGTCGGATTTGTCGAAGAAGGAAACAAAAACTTAGTTAGAATCCACGTCCTTTTAGGGATATGGAGCATCAATCTCAAACTCCGAAATTCGGGAATAAGTGACCCCATATTTTGGAACGAGAATTTTCAATAAAACCCCTTTTGAAGGAGTCTCTCCCGACCGCCATCCTATGTTGTCTGCCTTTGCAAATGTGCTACAACACTCGCACTTCGGACTTCAATTTTTCGACGAGCTCAACAGCACCCGCTTTACCATCGCCGCTACCGAGCATCTGCGTCTGCTTCGTCTTCAAAGGCATGTAAACCTTCTCAACTGTCGCCGCGGACGAGAACTCTTCCACGTTCAACGCCACATCTCTGACTTCTTTCTTCTTCGCCGCCATGATCCCTTTAAGCGATGCATACCGGATCTGCGAGATCCCCGACTGGATCGTAAAGAGCGAAGGAAGTTGGTACGTAAACCACTGGTACCATCCGCTCTCTAACTCGCGTTTGACCCGAATACTTCCGTTCAGACTGGACCTGTCGACCTCGATCACGATCGTCGCATGTGGAATACCGAGTAGTTCCGCAAGGATCACTCCCGTCTGTCCATGGCTGGCGTCGTCCGATTGCAAACCCGCAAAGATCAGATCAGGATTCTCGTCACGGATCGCGTCGGCGATCGCTTTGGCGATCTGGTACGGCGACAGCCTGGTCGATCCATCGCTTACAACGTGAATAGCTCGATCCGCTCCACGAGCGAGAGCATCTTTTATCACGGTCTTCGCACTCTGCGCACCAAGCGAGCAGACAACAACTTCACCTTCACCCTTCGCTTCTTTCAGACGCAGAGCTTCTTCAAGAGCGTACCCGTCGGATTCATTTGTCTGCTGGGCAACGTCCGTTTCGTTGATCCATTTCTCGTCAGCCGCAATGCGCAAAACCGCATCTTTGTTCGCGACCTGTTTCATTAGGACGATGATCTTCATCAGTTGTCAGTTGTCAGTTGTCAGTTGTCGGTTGTCAGTTGTCAGTCGTTAGCGGTCGAAATCCGTATCAAGGCCCTTCGGCAGAGGCGGACTGACAACTGAAAACCGACGACTGACAACTATTCCTCGTATCGCTTAAAAATTAAACACGCATTCGTCCCACCAAAACCGAAGCTGTTCGAAAGCACGTATCCAAGCTCCGCATCACGCGGCGTGTTGGGGACGTAGTCCAAGTCGCAGTCCGGATCCGGCGTCTTGTAATTTATTGTCGGCGGCAGTTTCTTTTCTCTCAGAGCAAGTACCGAGAAAACCGCTTCGATCCCTCCGGCCGCCCCTAGTGCGTGTCCGGTCATAGATTTTGTAGAACTGACCGCCAGGCCATTTATCGCATGGTCGCCGAATACTTTCTTGATCGCGAGCGTTTCGAACTTGTCGTTGTACGGCGTCGAAGTACCATGAGCATTCACATAGCCGATCTCGCTGGGCGAGATTCCGGCGTCCTTGATCGCCCGCTCCATCACGCGTATCGCACCCGAGCCCGTTTCGTCGGGCATCGTGACGTGAAAAGCGTCTCCGCTCATTCCGTACCCCACGATCTCGGCGAGAATGTTCGCCCCGCGAGCCTTTGCGAATTCTAGCTCTTCGAGGATGAGGATTCCAGCGCCTTCTCCGATTACAAAACCGTCACGCTCGAGATCGAACGGACGTGACGCGTGCTTAGGATCGTCGTTACGCGTCGATAACGCTCGCATCGATGCAAAGCCCGCGACGGACATTGGAGTAATGGCGCTTTCGGCTCCGCCGCAGATCATTGCGTCGGCGTCACCGCGTTCGATCAGGCGGAAGCTGTCACCGATCGCGTGAGCTCCGGCCGAGCACGCAGTTGCAGTCGCCGAATTCGGCCCCTTAGCACCATGCCGGATCGAGACATTCCCGGACGCGAGGTTTACGATCGCGGAAACGATAAAGAATGGCGAAACGCGGTCCGGTCCCGAGTGAAGCAGCTTCTCGTGCTCACGCTCGATCGCCCAGAAATCACCGATGCCGGAACTGATGTATGTCCCGACCATATCGGCGTTCGATTCGTTGATCTCTATCCCGCTATGCTTGACGGCTTCGTCTGATGCTGCCAGTGCAAAGTGCGTAAAGGCACCCATCCGCCTGGCTTCTTTCTTTTCCAGAAAGCTGAGCGGATCAAAATCCTTTACCTCGCATGCGAACTTCACCGAAAACTTTTCGGGATCGAATTTCTTGATATGGTCGGCGCCGCTCACGCCGTTCATGAGGGCGCTCCACGTCGTCGGCACATCGTTCCCGACAGCCGTCACCAACCCGAGTCCTGTAACTACTACTCGACGCTTCATAATCAACTGTGAACGGTGAGCGGTGAGTGAAATAATTCATAACTCACCACTCACAGTTCATACTTCACACTTAGCCCTTGTGCTGCTCGACGTATGCATACGCATCGCGAACGCTCTGGATCTTTTCTGCGTCTTCGTCCGGGATCTCGATATCGAATTCCTCTTCAAAACGCATCACGAGCTCCACCAGATCCAGCGAATCGGCGCCGAGATCTTCGATAAAGCGGGCATTCTCTGTAACCTCTGCCTCATCGACACCTAATTCGTCAACGATGATCTGCTTGATCTTATCCTGAACTTCTGACATATATTCTCCTGTTCTATTTATAACGTTTCTAAAGTCAATCTTAAACTTTCCGAATTCTCAACATTCGCCGCAATGGCATCGCGGTCGAGCTGCCGCAGAAGTCCACTAAGCACTTTTCCGGGCCCGACCTCTATAAATTTTTCAACTCCAAGAGCCTGCAACTTCCGTGTCGACTGCAACCACTTCACCGGCGAAGACACCTGGCGTTTCAATGCATCCGAAACGTTTGCCGGATCGTCATTCTGTTCGGCGTCGACATTATGAACGATCGGAAAGCGAAACTTACCGTAAGCCAGATCCTTTAAGTCGACCATCAGCCGTTCTTCTGCTGGCATCATAAGGCCGCAATGGAACGGGGCCGAAACATTTAGCTTGATGGCGCGCTTAGCACCTTTTCCTTTCAATATCTCGCACGCACGATCGACCGCCTCCGAGTGACCGGCGATCACAACCTGCGACGGCGAGTTAATATTAGCAGGGCTGCAAACCTGTCCCTGCGCAGCCTCGGCACATCCGAGCTCGATATCTTCCACATCCAATCCTAGTATCGCCGCCATCGCACCGGTCCCTACCGGCACGGCCTCTTGCATATACGTTCCGCGTTTTCTGACGGTGCGGATCGCATCTGCAAAATCGATCACACCGGCGGCGACAAGCGCCGAATACTCTCCGAGGCTGTGACCGGCGACAAAAGCAGGAGCCGGAGCCCCCTCGCTAATCATCGCCTTGTAAGCCGCAACTGACGTTGCGAGGATCGCCGGCTGAGTGTTGGCCGTCAGTTGCAGATCAGCATCGTTGCCTTCAAAGCAAAGTCCAGCCAGAGGAAATCCGAGAGCTTCGTCCGCCTCGTCGAACACCTCGCGGGCAGCGGCAAAATTGTCAAATAGATCTTTTCCCATACCCATGGCCTGACTGCCCTGACCTGGGAATATAAATGCGATCTTCGAGCGTCGATCCTGCGATATTTCGGTTTTGCTCATACTAAAGCCGGCGCTGCATTTTCGGCGGCGAATCGCAAAATCTAAGATCCAAACAATTAAATCTACAATTTCAGATTTGAGATTTGAGATCCGAAATTTCAAATTTGAGATC
>JANPJL010000294.1:0-1921 GCA_031425495.1 Acidobacteriota bacterium | reverse complement strand
AAAGGCGGAGGCAATTCATAGGCAATCTCCCCACCAGCCCCTATCGCTAACTAAAAGCAAATTGACACACCTAAAGCCTCCCTCTCATAATTGCACCTCAGTGCTTCCCCTAATCATTGTTAACCCGAAATCCGCCGGCGGATCGACACGCGAGAAATGGTCTGCGATCGCGAGCGATCTGCGGACGCACTTCGGGCCGTTCAACGTCGCATTTACAAAGGGGCCGGGCGACGGCATCCAGCTTGCAAAACGAGCTGCCGAGAGCGGGCGGGAATTTATCATTGCCTGCGGTGGCGATGGTACGGCGAACGAGATCGCGAACGGAATTTTGCTGTCGGGAAAAGATATCGAATTCGGGATCTTCCCATCCGGAACCGGAGGCGACTTCCGCCGTACTCTCGGCATGCCTGACGGTGCCCGCGAAGCTGCACGGGCTCTACGCACTGGCGAGACAAAACGGATCGATGTCGGGAAGGTTACGTTTCAGAATCATGACGGAAATCCCGCGGAGCGGTTCTTCCTGAACGTGACTTCGTTTGGACTCGCAGCGTCGATCATCGAACGCGTAAAGAACGGCACTTCCCTTTCGTGGCTGCCGCTCGATACCGTTCGGGGCCGCGCAAGCTACGCACTTTCCGCACTGCAGGAGATTGTGGGGATCGACGCCGAAATGGTTCGCGTCCGGATCGACGACGGCGAAGAAAAGTCTCTGCAGACCGTAAACTTTTGCGTCGCGAACGCTCGGTACTTCGGCGGCGGGATGAAGATCGCACCCGACGCAAAGATCAACGATGGCTTTCTGGATATTATCAACATCGGAGACATACGTACGGCGAAGATAATTCTCAACGCATACACTTTATATCTTGGCACGCACACGGACCTGCCCGAGGTAAAAGCCACGCTGGCGAAGCGGATCGAAGCACGCCCCGTAGATACCGACCAGGAGATTCATATCGAGATCGATGGCGAACTCGCGGGACGGCTGCCTGCGACTTATGAAGTTGTGCCGTCTGCGCTACGAGTTCGCGTTCCGAGTGAATAGTAAAATGGCCTGCGGCGACGCGAAACATGAGGATCTCGGGGATGCAAAAGCCCGCGCGTGAGCAACGGCGATATGCACAATACGGAGCAATAAAGGTACCGCTAACAAAATGAGAGTTAGTTGCCGCACTCACCGATAGATCGAGCAAGCCGCTGATCGGATCGCACCACCGTGAGTGTATCGCCCTTGCTTACGCGCGGGCTTTTGCACCTTCTCGCTGGCGAGCTTGTTGAGCGAGTAGATCTAAGTACTGAATTTGCGGCGCTGCATAACATGCAAAAGCCCGCGCGTGAGCAAGGGCGATATGCTCAATAGGGAGCAACAATGGCCGCGCCAACGAGGCGAACGCCTTAGTCCCTGCACTCACTGAGACCTTCAATAGGTCAAGAACACCGCGTGATCGGGTTGCACCATGTCGAGTGTATCGCGCTTGCTTACGCGTGGGCTTTTGCACCTTGTCGCTGGCACGCCTGTTGAGCTTGAGAGATCTAAATAGTGAACGTGCGGCGTTGGCACTACATGCAAAAGCCCGCGCGTGAGCAAGGGCGATATGCACAATATTGAATCTATCGCCCGACATGAGTATCTCGGCACGATTCAAACCCCCGGTCGGGGCACACACGACTCTTACATACCCTGATTGCCAGTTTTGAGCGATTCGTTTCTCACCATTGCTAGCCCATTCCTCTAATTGTGTTGCCCGATCACGCCAGATAGTAGAAACTTAAAGCACTGTATGTCCGATTCTTTTTGCAAACGTCTCATTGAGGCATTTGAGGCGCGTCCCGATAAAGTCGCGATGCGTATCGTCGGCGACGACTCGCAAGTTTATACGTTTGGCGAAACGTTGAAGCAGATCCGGTCCGTTGCTTACAG
>JANPJL010000293.1:0-2467 GCA_031425495.1 Acidobacteriota bacterium | reverse complement strand
CGGTGATGCAACCTGCGTGTTTTGATTCGTGGGGGCGACCGATGTCTCAGGATCCGTAACCGGACCGGCGGCGGTCTCATCCACCGATGATCCACGCACCATTGCTACAAATGCAACCGTAGACGAATCGGGTGACCAACGGATCGTATCCGGAAAATGAACCGCCATCGTATCGGCGGTCACCTTTCTGAGAATGCGACCATCCGCAGTGTACATGTCGAGGCGAGACTCGGACGGCAGGTCGTTCGCTTTGTGATAGACCGCGAGGACCCGCTTCGCGTCGGGCGACGTGTAAGTATTGTCGAGCACCTCCTGCGGACGGCTCGCATCAAAATCGGCCTGCACGGCCGCGTTGCGCTCTTCGCGACTCAAGTCCTTTGACGGGTCGGGCGGCGGAACATCGGCTTCGTAACGAAAGTTGAGACGGACTGCCGGTAGTTCGCCTAACGTCGAAACGTTACCGGTCGGCCCATCAACCGCGTTCTTTGAGCAGCCCGCGTGGAAGATCAGGCTGGCGATCAAAAGTGTAATAAATGCAGTTCGCAATATTTGTGACATCAGTTACTTGAGCTCGCTACGCATGTAGTCGCGGTACAAACGGCGCTGTTCTTCTGTCGGAGAATCGACCGGTAGAATGGAAAGTTCACGACGCGGGTTGGCTCCCAACTTGAACGTGACATCACGAAGTTTATCGAACCGAAATAGCGTCAGCCGGATCGTATCGTTCGGTTTCTTCTCTCCGATATAAGTTTGCAGGAATGCGTTGCTCGCCTTGTATCCGTCGACCGCGACTATCTGGTCTCCGGAGTTCAGGCCTTGCATGTATGCCGGAGTGTCCGCCGGGATCGCGCGGATCTTGAGCCCGCTGGCGTCTTCGATCAGGTCAGCACCGATATACGCACGGTTCTTCGCAGTATCGTCGACCGCAAGCTGTAAGCCTACGCCTCTCAGGATCCCGTCATAATCTATCTCGGCCTCACCGCGCACGTACTTTGAAAAGAAATCGTCGAGACTCGTGCCGGCCGCGAGCTCGGCTGCTTTCTGAAAATCTTCGGGCGTATAATTTCGGCCTTTCTTTGAGTACTCGTCGTAAAGATACCTGAGCACGTCGTCGAGCGACTTCGCGCCTTTTGACGCTGAACGGATGCGAATGTCCAGCATCATATTCACGATCTCGCCCTTGTCATAGTACGACACCTGATTATTAACAGCGTTTTCGTCCTGCCGGTAGTATTTTATCCAGGCGTCAAGACTCGCCTCTTCAAGGCTCGTTTCAAAACGTCCCGGGCGAGACTGGAGCTGCTCGATCATCGTGGCTTTCGTATCCAGGATCTCGCGGTCGGTCATTAGTCCCGCACGTCGGAGCAACACGCCTTCGTAGTAGGCGGTTGCACCTTCGGCGACCCAGAGCAGTTTTGTGTAATTCTCGTTCTCGTAATCGAAAGGACCGAGCGCGTCGGGCCGGATACGCTTTACATTCCAGAGGTGAAAATACTCGTGGGCTACGAGGCTGAGAAAACTGTTGTAGCGAGCCTCGGGTTTAAACCCGAACCGGTTCCACTGAAGCGCTGTCGAATTCAGATGCTCCAGACCGCCGCTGCCGCGAAGGTTGACGATAAAGAGATAGTCATCGAGCGGCATGTCGCCGAAAATCTTTACGCACTCTTCGGCGATCTTTTTGATGTCGACCGCCATCTTTTTGAGATCGTAGTTTCCTTCACCGGTGATGACGATACGGTGAGGCTTTCCGCGGACGTCGAATGTGATCTCGTTAAATGCGCTGACCTCGAACGGCGAGTCGTACAGAATGTCGTAGTTCGCCGCGCGAAATGTGTTCGCTCCGTTTGTAGCAACCGGCAGACCCGTTGCGACCTTCCAGCCAACGTGCGGAACGACCTTAACAACCGACGATGCGTTCAAATGCCCGGCCGGGAACATCAGCAAGGCTGCGTTATTCCAAAACGCGTGCTCGTCGTTCAACTCATTCGTCCTGACCGTCAGCTCGTTCGAGTAGACACGATACGACGCGACGATCTCTTTCGATCCGCCGGTTTCGATCTGCCAGGTATTCTTATTAATTTTTTCCCATTTCAAATCGCGACCGCGCGAGTCCTTGATCTTGAAATCCTGGACGTGTCGCGCATACTCGCGAACCAGATAGCTCCCCGGCGTCCACACCGGCAGCTTCAGTTCAGTGGTGCCAGGCGCGTTGTTCCATTTGAGACGCATCTCTACCTCAAGCAGGTGCGTCCATGGCCTGGACATCGAGACCGTGTAGCTGATATCCGGTGTCGCCGCCGTCGCATTCGCGCTCGCAGTTCGCGATGCAGACGTTCGTTTCGGTTGTGCGGGCGTTTCCTGATACATAAGAAAGATCTGGGCAAAGATTATCGCAATAAGAGTGACTGAAATTTTCTGAAGTCGCATTACCTGTTGTTCCCCCAAGTTCGTTACAGATCGTTTTTTG
>JANPJL010000292.1:0-5645 GCA_031425495.1 Acidobacteriota bacterium | reverse complement strand
ACCGTAAGTGCAGATTAATCCGCGGAGACTCTAATGTAAATGTTCCCAGTCGGAATACTTATTCGCCATTAGATTAGGACTTCTTATCTGGGCCTCATGCGAAATAAAACGCCGTCTGCGAATAAACAAACGACGTCCGTTTTGTTGGCTAAACAATCTACCGTCCCGAAGCTAGTTGGAGCCGCGCATTAGCAGCGTCGAGCCTGTCCCGTTCTACCTCGGTGTCTTCGAGCGCGGCAGACGAGTTTGCCGCGAGAGCTTTCTCCGCCGATTCCCGTTCGGCCCGCGCCGCATCCAGGTCGATCTCGGACGCACTCTCGGCGGTATCAGTCAGAACAGCGACTTTGTTCGAGCTGACCTCGACGAAGCCACCACCGATCGCAAGATTCTCAGACGAGCCCTTGATCGAATAGGAAAGAATGCCCGGTTTTAGAGCTGAAATGAGCGGCGCGTGATTGGGCAGGATCCCGGCTTCACCCGAAGCAGTCGGGACCGTCACGGAGTCCACAGTCTCGTCGAGCACTTTCTTTTCCGGAGTTACGATTTCTAGTTTCAACATAATGGAACGGCGGCATCTTGCCGGCAGTTAAAAGTAGCCGGCAAGATGCCGGCGTTCCAACCTAGGCCGCTGCGGCCATGTTCTTCGCTTTTTCTCGAGCCTGTTCTATGGTGCCGACCATGTAGAATGCCTGCTCGGGCATGTCGTCGCACTTTCCATCGAGAATTTCACGGAAGCCCTTGATAGTGTCTTCAACCTTCACGTACTCGCCCTTCAAGCCCGTGAACTTTTCACCGACCGTGAACGGCTGCGAGAAGAAGCGCTGGATCTTACGGGCACGGGAAACCGTCACCTTGTCGTCTTCGGAAAGCTCGTCGAGACCGAGGATGGCGATGATGTCCTGAAGATCCTTGTACCGCTGCAGAATTCGTTTTACTTCCTGCGCCGTGTTGTAGTGATCTTCCCCGACGATAAGCGGGTCGAGAATTCGCGAGTTCGATGCGAGAGGATCGACCGCCGGATAGATGCCAAGCTCCACGATCTGTCTCGAAAGAGCCGTAACGGCGTCGAGGTGAGCAAAGGTCGTTGCGGGAGCCGGGTCAGTATAATCGTCGGCCGGAACGTATACGGCTTGGATCGACGTAATAGCACCCGTCTTCGTTGATGTGATCCGCTCCTGCATCTCGCCCATCTCTGTCGCAAGGTTCGGCTGATAACCCACCGCCGACGGCATACGTCCCAAGAGTGCTGACACTTCAGAACCTGCCTGCGTAAATCGGAAAATGTTATCGACGAAGAAGAGCACGTCATTACCCTGATCGCGGAAGTATTCGGCAACCGTGAGACCGGAAAGTGCCACACGAAGACGAGCTCCCGGAGGTTCCGTCATCTGTCCGTATACAAGCGATACCTTGGAGTCCTTGATCTTTTCGCGATCGACTTTCGTCAGATCGAATGCGCCGGTCTCTTCGAGGTTCTTCGTAAACTCGTCACCGTACGTGATAACACCGGACTCGACCATCTCAAGCAAAAGATCGTTTCCTTCACGTGTGCGTTCTCCGACACCGGCAAATACCGAGTACCCGTCGCGACCCTTGGCCACGTTATTGATCAATTCCATGATCAACACTGTCTTGCCGACACCCGCTCCGCCGAAAAGCCCGATCTTTCCGCCGCGAACAAACGGTTGAACAAGGTCGATAACCTTAATTCCGGTCTCGAACATCTCTAGCTCCGTTGCCTGTTCGTCAAAACTCGGGGCGTGGCGGTGGATCGATGCACGCGTATCAGATTCGACCGGGCCAAGTTCGTCGACCGGATCTCCGATCACGTTCATCACGCGGCCGAGCGTCGCTCCGCCTACCGGAACCGTGATCGGGCCACCAAGATCGATGACCTTCATCCCGCGGACCATGCCGTCGGTCGGCAGCATGGAGATCGCTCTAACGCGACCTTCACCCAAATGCTGCTGAACCTCGGCGACTACATCGACGGCGGTCTCGACATCAAATCCTTCGGATGTGATCCTCAAAGCTTGGTGAATCGAAGGTAAATAATTCTCAAATTCTACGTCGACTACCGGTCCGATGATCTGGACGACCTTGCCGACCTGTGCGTTACCATTATTAGCGGCCATTTTTAATAGATTGCTCCTCTATAGATAAGAAAACTGTTGGTATAACAAAGCAGTAAGATTAGCATACGGCGTCTTTCGTACGCAAAGACGACCGTTACACGGTGAGGTTCAGTTTGAAGTTTGCACTGGTGGACTGCATTTGCTCGCAGTACTAAGCCTTCTTATTCCGTGCCTTTTCCGTGTTGTTCCGTGTATTCCGTGGTCATCTTGCACGCGGGAACCACGGAATACACCGAACCACACGGAACAGGCACGGAATAAGAAAAAGTATTTCTTCAAAGTGATTCGCTACTCGTAGGCCGGACTGTAGTCCGTTCCCGAGCGAATTACGACTGTGGTGCTAGACGGGGACTGACTAACAGTCCGGCTTACGCGGCTCGAGTGTCGCCGCCTAGGATCGTCAAGACCTCGCCCGTGATATAACTCGAATCCGCATTCGACGCGAAGAATACGAATGCCGGAGCTATCTCTTCTGGCTGGGCGGGTCGCTTCATCGGCGTGTCTGCACCGTGCTTTGCCACTTCTTCTGGTTCCTTATCAGCGACGTTCAGCGGCGTCCACACGGGGCCGGGCGAGACGCAGTTCACGCGGATCTTTCGTTCGACGAGGCTTTGCGCCAGTGCCTTCGTGAATGCGTGTATCGCTCCTTTGGTAGCGGAATAATCTATTAGCTCCTTACTTCCCTCCAGCCCTGTGATCGAGCCGCAATTTACAATTGCTCCGCCCTCCGGCATATGCTTGAGGGCGGCCTTTGCCATATAGAAATAGCCGTAGATGTTGGTCCGAAACGTTTCGTCGAACTGTGCGTCGGTGATATCTTCGATCGATTTCTGATGCTTCTGGAATGCCGCGTTGTTCACCAGGATGTCCAACCGCCCGAATTGTTTCACGGCTTTCGCGACGGCACGCTGGCAGAATTTTGGATCCTTCACATCCCCGGCGATCGTCAGGCATTTGCGTCCTTCCGACTCCACCGCTTTCTTCGTTTCTCTCGCGTCCGATCGTTCGGCGGGTAGATGAAGCACGGCGACGTCCGCACCCTCCCGTGCGAATAGTACCGCGACCGACCGACCAATGCCGGAGTCAGCACCGGTCACGATCGCGGCCATGTTCTTTAACTTGCCGGCACCTTTATAAGCCGGAGCCATATATTGAGGCCATGGCCGAACATCTTTCTCGATCCCCGGTCTTGCCTGCTTCTGCTTAGGCATCGGGCCCTTTGGTCGGGCTCCGGTTTGGCCCGCATTCTTTTTCGCACCTTTCCTTTTGTCGACCTTTGCCATCGAAACACCTCCCAAAACGCAAAAGGAAGACGACACCGTAGTCCGCCTTCCCTTTCAAATAAATTGATTGTCTTTATTTACGACTTCTGTTTCGCGCCCTTCCGGCCCGAACCGCCTGGGTTCTTTCCGCCCCCGTCCTGTTTGTTTACGGTTGCCCATGCACGGCTTTCCGCTTCGTCGGCGGACAAGCCTTGTTTCTTATAACTTTCTTCGATGTGGTCAGCCTTCCGCTCCTGCTTCGCCGTGTATTTGCTCGTCCCATCCTTTTTCGTCGGCATGTAACCTCCTCCTTAGAAAATACCCGCTGCCCGGACTGGCCTCGGACGTCGCGCTCGATAGAAAATCTCGCGAGCTCGGAGATAGATCTCGGTGGCTCCCGGCGATCTAAGATCGTGCACGTTGTTTCGATGAATTGAAGCCACCGGTGAGGCCGGTATCTCAGTAATCGACAAAACAACTGGGCAATCTACCTTACTAACGCTTCTGATGTACTTCGTAAACATTTCAGTATTCACTCCCCGGTTTTTCAACTGTAATATTTTCGGACTGGTGCTGAGCACTTTAGCAAACACCATGCCAACTTTCGCTTGGCGAAATCCGGACATGCGATAGCGAGGACTCGGGGTAATGGTTCAGTTTCGCGCCAGCTTTCTTATTCATGTCGTCTTCGTGTTGTTCGGTGTGTTCTGTGGTCATCTTGCAGGACGGGACCACCGAACACACGGAAAGCACGGAAAGCACGGAAAGCACGGATAAAGCGGAACAAGGAACAGTCATTTTTCAAAATGAACCACTACCGGATTCGGAAAATGTTGACAGCCGAAATCTGTTCTAGTAGCCTCAATCCTTGAACGACTCAAGCTTTGTCGAACCATTAATTTGAGCAATCTTAAGAAACTCGAACTACCACCTCAGGGTCTAAACACGCTGTTCGGCGTACAGGATCAAAACATCAAATATCTCGAATCGCTCCTCGACGTGAGCATCGGTGCGCGCGGAAACGAGTTGCTGATCGACGGCGATCCGCGCGACATCTCGACGGTCGAGCAGATACTGAAGGAGTTTGGCGAACTCTTCAGCGATGGCAATACCTTTACGGATAAGGAACTGCGAGACGCCTTCAAGCAGATCGCGGAAGATCGGGCCTACAGCCTCAAGGATCATTTTCTAAAGTCGCGCTTCAATCCTTCGGGTAAAAAGCAGGTCGCACCAAAGACCGCCAACCAGCGAAAATATCTCGACGCGATCGCAACAAACGACCTCGTCTTCGGTATAGGCGTCGCCGGTACGGGAAAAAGCTTCCTCGCTGTTGCGATGGCGGTGGATGCTCTATTCAAGAAACAAGTCAGCCGCATAATCCTGACGCGCCCAGCGGTAGAAGCAGGAGAGCGGCTCGGCTTTCTGCCGGGCGACCTGCAAGAGAAGGTCGATCCGTACCTGCGGCCGCTGTATGACGCCCTGTTCGATCTGGTCGATAGTGAGCGAGTCACGAAAATGCTCGAGAAGCGCATTATCGAGATCGCCCCGCTCGCATTCATGCGTGGTCGTACACTCGCAGATGCTTTCATCATTCTCGACGAAGCACAGAACACCACCAGCGAGCAGATGAAGATGTTCCTCACCCGAATCGGTTTTGGCTCAAAGGTGGTGGTCACCGGCGACAAGACTCAGATCGATCTGCCGCGCGGGCAAAAAAGCGGGATAAAAGAGGCAGAGATCGTGCTTGCCGGTCTGGAAGGTATCGACTTCGTTTACTTCAACGAGAAGGACGTCGTCCGCCACAAGCTTGTTCAGATGATCGTGAAGGCGTATGAATCACATTCAAACGGCGAAGACGGACCTTCCCGGTGATTCGCTGCGCACAGTCAACTTGAGCAATGATCGTTAACCTTCAACGAAAAATTAAGGTAGAGACGAAACAATTTTTCGGCTTTGTAGAATCACTCACCGGTGTTGTCAAGGAGGCTCGCGGAGGATCGTTCTCTGTCGCATTTATCTCCGACCGCCGCATGAAGGAACTAAACTCGTTCTTTCGCGGCAAGACAATAACAACCGACGTTCTGTCATTCCCACACGAGGCGGACGAGTTTGATCAAAGCTCCTCTCCTATCCAGGAAGAAAGCTCGGACTACATTGGCGACATTGTGATCTCGGCAGAACAAGCGCAGAAGCAGGCCGAGGAAAACGGACTGACGTTCGACAACGAGATCAAGCAGCTTATCCTCCA